>DASZHY010000026.1:0-10422 GCA_035949675.1 Thermoanaerobaculia bacterium | reverse complement strand
CCGGTTTAGGCGTACTGACAAGTTTCGGCGGCACCATCGGACCGCCCACCCCGGCGCTGCTCGCACCGCCCTGAGCGGCCGCGGCGCGCGACGCCGCGGCGCCCCCGGCGCCCTCTGCCGGCGGGCGGGCGGCCGGCTCGGCCGCGGCTGCCCGCTCCCGGGCAGCTTCCTGCTGCGCGGCGGACTGGCCGGCGGCCGCGGGAGTCCCAGCCCCGGCCGGGCTCGGCGCCGTCTCGGCGGCTGGACGCGGTTCGGCGACCGGCACCGCCGCCGGTTTCTGCTGGCCCCGTTCGCTGCTGCCGCCGGCAGGCTGGGCGGCCGCGTTGCCGGCGCTACCGCCCGGGGTGGCCGGCGCGGCATTCGCGGTCTCCGGCTTGGCCGCCTTCGTCTTGTCGATCTCCTGCTGCAGCTGCTTCTGCTGTTCCTCGAGCTTCTTCTTCAGCTCCTCGGCCCGGCGCGCGACTGCCTCGTCAACTACTCCCTGGACGTCGACCTTGCCGGCGGCTGGCTGGGTTCCCGCGGCACCGGCGGCGCCCTTGGCCGGCTGCTGGCCGGGGATCCCGGAGCCATTGGCGGCGCTGGCGGCGCCGGCGGCGCCGGCCGCGGCAGCACCGACTGCCTTGCCGCCGGGGCCCACGGCGGCGGGCGCACCGGCAGCGGCGCCGGCACCACCTGGATTGGCCGCGTTACGGCGGCCGAGGACGAAATAGGTCAGCAGCGCCGCAAGCGCCAGCACCACGACCGCGGCCACCAGCAGCAGCCGGCCGGGGCGCGCGCCCTCCTCCTGCCGCACCTCGCCGAGCGGCATCAGGGGCGCCACGTCCGGCGGTGCGCCGCTCGCGGCCACCGAGACCTGCGGCGGCGTTGTCGCCGGCATGGCCGGCATGGGCGGCATGGGCGGCACCGCTGGCGGCGGGAACGGCGCGGCGGCCGCCGGCCCGGCGCCGACTCGCGGCGGCGGCGGGGGGACCGGCATCGCCGGCAAGCGAGTGGAAGGAGCGGAGGGGCTTCCCGGGACGGCGGGGCTTCCCGGCACGGCGCCCGCCGCCGCGGCGACCGGGGCGGACGCAGGCATCGGGACCGCGGGTGACGGCGCCGCAGCCTGCGGACGTCCGCCGACGCCGACCGCGCCAGGCGCGCCGATCCCGCCCATCGCGCCGGCAGCGGCGCCGGCGGCGGTCGGTGTCCGATCAGCGCGGGCACCAGCGGCAACCGGCGGTTCGAGGACGCGCCGCACATAGGCGGCGAGATCGCTGTGGCTCGGCGACGGCTTGAGCGCGTACAGCAAGGCTTCCAAGCGCTGCTCGAGCTCGCCGGCGGTTTGAATGCGGTCTTCCGGCCGCCCTGCCAGCGCGTGCATCACGGCGTCGTCGATCTCCCGTGGGATCGCCGGGTTGACCTGGCGCGGCGGCCGCACCTTCACCTGGCGCACCGACTCGAGCACCGACATCTCGGAATCGCCGTCGAAGAGCCGCTGGCCGGTGAGCATCTCGAACAGCACCGTGCCCAGGGAGAAGATGTCCGAGCGCGCGTCGACGAGGCTGCCCCGCGCCTGCTCCGGCGACATGTACTGGAGCTTGCCCTTGAGCGCCCCCATCTGCGTCTGGCCGACCTTCGAGACCGCCTTGGCGATGCCGAAATCGCAGAGCTTGACGTCGCCGTCGAACGAGATGAGGACGTTCTGGGGCGACACGTCGCGGTGCACCAGGCCCATGTCCCGTCCCTCGAAATCGCGCTTGCGATGCGCGTAATCGAGGGCGCTGGCAAGGCGCATTCCGATCAGCAGCGCCAGGCCGAGCGGCAGCGGCACGCCACGCTGGCGGGCGGCGTTGAGCAGCGAGCGCAGGTCCTTGCCCTCGACGTACTCCATGGCGATGTAGAAGTCGGAGCCGATCTTTCCCAGGTCATAGATGTGGATGATGTTGGGATGGCTGAGCTGGGCAGCCAGCTTGGCTTCGTCGATGAACATGCTGACGAAGTCGGCGTTGTCGGTCATGTGCGGCAGGATCTTCTTGATCGCCACCGTCTTCTGGAAACCCTCGACGCCGCGCATCCGCGCCTTCCACACCTCCGCCATGCCGCCCACGGCGATGCGCTCGAGCAGCGTGTACTGCCCGAACTTCTGGCCGGCCGGCTCAGGCGACTCGCGCGGCACCATCTGGATGCGCTGGGTGGCGGCCGGGCTCTCGTCGCCTGGCCAGGCTCCGGGCGTGAGCGGGCCGAACGGGCCTTGCGGGCTCGGTCCGGTCCGCGGGCTCGGCGCGGCGGCGGCGGCCGGCGACGGCGGCGTGGCGGTCGCCTTGGCGGACGGCGCGACGGGCGGCGGCGGTGTCGGCGCAGCGCCGGCGGCCAGCCCCGGACGGGACGACGGGTCGACCCTCCGTCGCGTCCGCGCCAGCTCCTCGATCTCGGACAGGGCGATCTCGCCGGTCATCCGGCGCCGCGCTGCGGTGGATTCCGCGACAGGCGTGACCGGCGCGGGGCCCGGAGGCGCGGCCGCGGCCGTGGCCGCGGGGCTCGGGCTCGGCGGCGGCGGCGGCGCCTGGGCCAGCGGCGCACGAACCGGCGGCGGCGGTGCCTGGGTCAGCGGTGCGCGAGCCGGCGGTGCCGGCGGTGCCGGCGGTGGCGGCGGTGCCGTGCGGGCGGGCGGAGACAGGGGAACCGTTTCGGCATGAGGCGCCGCGGCGGCGGGCGCGGCGCCGGCGGCGGCCGTCACCGGAGGCGCGGCAGGCGTGGGCCTGGCGGCGGATGGCGCAGGCTGGGCAACGGCTGGCGCGCCGGCTGGCGCGGCCTGCGCCGCGACCGGGGCCTTTGCCGAGGTGGGGGCGGCGGCGGGCGCGGCGGCAGCGGCGGGCCTTGGCCGCGCACCCAGCTCCGACAGCGTCTTGCTCAGCAGCGCTTCGATGCCCGCGGACCCCCCGCCCGGATCGGCGCGCCGCGCCGTCGCCGCGGCTGACGCGCCCGGCGAGGCAGCAGGCCGCCGCGGGTCGCCGCCCAGCAGCCCGGACAAGGTCTTGTCGAGCTTGCGCTGCACGTCGTCGTCGTCGCGGGAAGCACGCGACGGCTGAGCCGCGGCGGCCGGAGCCGGCGATTTCGCGGCGGCAGGCGTGGCGCCTGGCGGCGCCTGGGGCACACCGGCGCTCCTGCCGCCGGCCGTCGCCCTGAGATCCCCGGTGGCGGGCGCCCCGATGCCCGCGGCGCTGAACTGCCCCTCCACTTCGGCCAGCACGTCGCCGAAGATCTCCTGCGAGGTCAGGCGCACCGTCTGGGGCAGCTGCGCCGCCGACGCCGCGCCGGGATCGCGGCGCGCCGCCAGCATGCGGCGCACCGCCGCCACCAGGTCCTGATCGCCGAAGGGCTGGCGCAAGCGGTCGTCCCCCAGCACGGCCGGCCCCGCGGCAGACCCCCCCTCGTCCATCACCACCACGATCCCCGGTCCGCCGGCGCTGCGGCGGAAGGCGTTGGCCAGCTCTTCCGCACCCGGGATCTCGGCTCCCGCCAGCACCAGATCCGGAGGCTCCAGCGCGGCAGCCTGGAGCGCTTGCGCGCGGCCTTGGGCGACCCGGACGCGCCACCCTTCCGCGCTCAAGACCCGGTGAAAGCGCTCCAAGGAGCGCTGCTCTTGCCCGACGACCAGGATCGAGGCCATACTGACTATCTCCGGTATGAAGGTACAGCAAGCCTTTCTAACATTCCCATTCGCCCTCGTCAATCGCGTTCACAGCGAAAAATGCTGATTTTTGAGCGATTTAACTGAGCCCTGAGGGGCAGCGCCATGTCAGGCCACAGCAAATGGAGCACGATCAAGCACCGCAAGGCGGCCACCGACGCCCGCCGCGGCAAGCTCTTCACCAAGCTGTTGCGCGAGATCACGGTGTCCGCACGGATGGGCGGCGGCGATCCCAAGGCCAACCCGCGGCTGCGTAGCGCGCTCACCGAGGCCCGCTCGAGCAGCGTCCCCGGCGACACCATCGACCGGGCGATCAAGAAGGGCACCGGCGAGCTCGAGGGCGAGTCCTACGAGGAGGTCATCTACGAGGGCTACGGGCCCGGCGGCGTCGCCATCCTGGTCGAGGGGATGACGGACAACCGCAACCGCACCGCCTCGGAGGTGCGGCATCTGTTCACCCGCCACGGCGGCAACCTCGGGGACAGCGGCAGCGTGACCTGGATGTTCACCCGCCGCGGCTATTTCGCCATCGAGCGCGGCGGCAAGCAGCCCGGCACGCCGGCGACCCCGGAAGATGACGAGCAGTTCATGGAGCTCGCCATTGAGCTCGGCGCCGACGACGTCACCATCGAGCCGGACCACTACGAGATCTTCACCTCGATGGAGGACTTCGCCGCGGTCCAGGAGGAGCTCGAGCGGCGCGGCGTGCCGGTGGCGGTCAAGGAGCTGGCGATGGTCCCCCAGACCACCATGAGCCTGCCCCCGGACCGGGTGTCGCAGGTCCTGCGCCTGGCGGAGGCGCTCGAGGACCACGACGACGTGCAGAAGGTCTGGCTCAACCTCGACCCCAGCTCGATCGACGACAAGGTGGCGGCTGCGCACTCTTAGCAGCCTCACCGGCCGGGTCATCGTCACGAGGCCGTGAATTGCTCATCCTGGGCCTCGATCCCGGCAGCTGGCACACCGGCTTCGGCCTGGTCGCGAGGAGCGGCTCCGCGGTCACCCTGGTCGAGGCCGGCCGCATCTCCTGCCCGCGCGCCTTGGGCCTTCCCGCCCGCCTCGCCCATCTGGCTGCCTGCCTGGCCGAGCTGGTTTCCCGGCACAGTCCCGACCTGGCGGCGCTCGAGACGCCCTTTCAAGGCCTCAACGCGCGCTCGCTCATCGTGCTCGCCGAAGCGCGCGGCGCCCTGCTGGCGGTGCTGGCCGGCCGCGGCATCGAGATCGCCGAGTACAGCCCCGCCGAGGTGAAGTCCGCGGTCACCGGCAACGGCCGCGCCGACAAAATGCAGGTGGCCAGGATGGTGAAGCTGCTGCTCGGACCGAGCGCCGGCGGCAGCCTCTCCGCCGACGCCTCCGACGCCCTGGCCCTCGCTCTCTGCTGCGCCCAGCGCTTCCGCCTGGATCAATTGCGAACCCGGAGATAAGCTGGCAAGCGCTCGAACCCATGGCGGACAGTCCGGACACACACCGTCGGCGGCCGTAGAGACCCCCCCCGCAGGAGAGGGGGGAGGTCCTGGGGCCACGGACTCCCTGGGTGGCGACTCTAGAGGCGAGGCAAGACCCCCCACCTCTGCACGACCCCCCAGCGAGCCTCAAAGGTCGCCACCCGGGGAGTCCGCGGCACCAGGACCGGGGGGTGCCCACGACGGCTTGTGCTAGCATCGATTCTCTGATCGACCAAGGTCATGGCATTCCAAGGTTCTCTCAAGGAGCTCCCTCTTCCTGACATCATCCAGCTGGTTTCCGTTTCAGGTAAGACCGGCGTCTTCACCCTGAAACGGAACGCCGACTCGTCAGGCGAGATCTTCCTGCGCGGCGGCCAGATCGTCCACGCTCACATCGGCGATCTGACCGGCGAAGAGGCGGTCTACGAGCTGGCCATCTGGCCGGAAGGGGAGTTCGTGTTCACGCCGGGGCAGGAGACCGACCTCACCACCATCCAGAAGTCGAACACCAACCTGTTGATGGAAGCCGCCCGCCGCATCGACGAATGGCAGGTCCTGTCCAAGCGCATCCCGTCGACCCGGCTGGTGCCGGTCTTCACCAACCAGGCGGCGACCACCTCGGTGTCCCTCACGCCCCAGGAATGGGCGCTGATCTGCAAGATCGACGAGCGCCGTTCGATCGAGGAGGTGGCGGTCGGCCTCGACATGAGCCCCTTCGAGGCCTGCAAGCTGCTGTACGGACTCATCACCTCGGGGCTGGTGAGCCTGCGCGAGGACTTCAGCCGGCTGCGCACCGAGCGGCTGCACCAGATGACCGCGGAGCAGCTCGCGAAGCTCGCGGAAGCCATCGACCAGCAAGCGCGCGCCCTGCTGTCGGGTCACTACCGCCAGGCGGAGCTCGACGTGCCGCTGCGGCTCAGCAAGGCCGAGATGGACGGCGGCCGCGGCGTCGAGGCGGTGCTCGACCTGGTGCGCTCGGAGGAGAAGGTCGTCTCCGCGGCCCTTGGTCCGAACCAGAGCAAAGCGTTCCTGGACCGCGTCTCGCAACTGCTGGAGCGCTCCGTCGCCTGACCCGGGCCGGCACATGAACCGTCGGCGGCAAGCGGGCCCGGCCCGGCTCCTGGCGGCAGCATCCTGCCTGGCCCTCGCAGCCGTCTCGAGCTTCTCGGCTCCCAGCCCGGTCTGGGCCGCCGCCGCCGGCGAGCCGCCGCCCGACGCGAGCGGGGCAACCGCGGCGCCCGGCCCCGCGGCACCCAATCCCGCGCCGCCAAGCCCCGCGGGGGCCTCGCCGAACGCGCAGAGCGCCGCAAGCGGCGAGGCCAGCCCGGACGAGACCCCCGGCGAGCAGCGCGAGACGCCCATCGAGCGCTTCTTGCCGAATGTCGACCTGCTGTTCCCGGAAGGAGCCCTCGACCTCAAGGTCAGCCGCCTGGTCAACAAGGTGCTCTTCGAAGGGCAGGTGCGCTACGCCTTCGTCAGCGGCGACATCACCGCCTTCCTGCGCTACCGCTACTACGGCTTCGACCGCACGACGCAGGTCGAGGTCTTCGACGACATCAGCTTCGGCCGGGTGGAGAGGTTTACGAACCGCTTCGACCGCACCCGCGGCGTCAACCTGTTCCTCGAGTGGCCGCGCAGCGCCAGCTTCCGCCTGTTCACGCTGGGCGAGATCGACCGGATCAGCTCCAGCAACCAGGCGCTGCTCGCGACCAACAACCGCACCGACACCTTCGTCCGCGCCGGCGCACAGGCCGGCGCCACCGGCGACCCCCGCACGCAGGCGATCGTCGGCGACACCCGGGCCTACTTCCCGACCATCTTCACCGCGGTGCGCGAGATCGGACCCGGACAGTTCGGCTTCACCGCCGGGCTCACCTATGGCTTCCACCTCGGGAGCTTCGACTACGTCCGGCTCGAGTCGCGGGCGCTCAAGCGCTTCGACTTCACCGCCAGGACGTTCCTCGTCGGCACCCTGCACACGGGCAGTTTCCTCTACAGCGAGCTGCCCAACCCGCGTGCGCTGGACCCGCAGGACCGCTACTCGATCCCCTCGGCGGCCTTCTTCAACATCGGCGGCGCGGACAACCTCAAGGGATTGAGCAACCAGGTGGTGGGGACCCAGGAGGTGCACACCACCTGGGAGCTGTTCACCCCCTGGTTCCTCGGCGAGCACCGCGACTTCCTCCGGCTGGAATGGCAGAGCTGGTACTGGATCCTTTACGCCGGGGCCGGGACGATCGGCTTCACCTCGCGGGCTTACACCGACCTCGCCGCCTACATCCCCGACGCGGGCTTCGGCTTCGAGTCGTCGGTCCGGCTCTGGCGCTACCGCTTCTTCCTTTCCGGGATCGTGGCACGCCCTTTGAAAGGGACGAACCACGTTGAGGCGCGTCTCTCGGTCAGAACCTACAGGTAGCCCATACCGACGACCGTCCGCGCCCTTTCTAATATAGTTCTGATAAGTTTACAGGGGCCCTGAGGTCCTTGTGCATACAGGTGGAGGAGAGCGATGAGATTGAAAAATCTGCTGTTGCCTGCATTGGTACTGGGCCTGTTACCGGCCTGGGCGTGGGCAGGGGAGCATGCCAACGCTCCCACGAACACGGGCGAGACAGGGTTGTTCACTCTACAGAGCGGCGACGTCTTGCCGCAGGGCCTGTGGGATATCGGCGTGTCTTACAACAACTGGAACCCGGTGCTCCGGCAACCCGGCTTCCAGGATCAGAAGATCTTCTTCTGGAACCGGTACGCCGCCAGCATCGGCTACGGTATCACCGACTTCTGGGAGGTGACCGTCTCGGTCCCCTACGACAACTACGCCTACACCACCAGCGAGCTGGCGCCCTACCTCAACGACCGGCGCAGCGGCCTGGGCAACATGCACATCGGCACCAAGTTCCGCCTGTTCGGCCAGCCCGGGGACGTGTCGACGTTCGCCCTCAATGCCTTCGTCGACCCGACGACCGGCAAGAAGGACTTCGCCCCCAACCGCACCGGCTACGGCGGCGGGCTCGACTGGCGCATCGGCGACTTCGTGCTGAGCGGCCAGTACAGCGCCCGCACCATGGCGTTCGGCGGCGCGGAGTTCCCGGACCTGCTGGAAGGCGGCATCGGCTACGGCCTGCAGGTCGCCAACCGGGTCGACTGGATCACCGAGGTCGTCGGCCACCACTTCACCAAGAAGGACGAAGTGTCCTTCAAGGACTGGGTGGACCTGGCCACGGGCGTCCGCATCTGGCTCGGCACCCCGCAGGACTGGGCATTTTCGATCGGGCTGCGCCAGAACCTGGACCGGCTCAACGAGTTCCGGGAGCACCCGTTCCGCGGCGTGATCGGCCTTGCCTACTACCCGCACAAGGTGGCGCCACCGCCGCCGCCGCCCCCGCCTCCTCCGCCGCCGCCTCCGCCACCGCCTCCACCGCCGCCGCCGCCACCGCCACCGCCGCCACCACCACCGCCGCCGCCACCGCCGCCGCCGCCTGAGGTGCGAGTGACGTGCAACTTCACCCAGGGCAGCGCGCGCCTGTCGAACATCTGCAAGGCGAAGCTCGACGAAGTTGCGCTCAAGATGAAGCAGGATCCGGCGGCCCAGGCCCAGGTGATCGGCTACTCCGACCCGTCCGAGAAGGGCGGCCAGAGGGTGAGCGAGCAACGGGCCGAGGGAGTGAAGAACTATCTCGTCACCCGCCACGGCATCGATCCGGCCCGCATCAAGACCGAGGGTAAGGACGGGCAGGAGGCCACCGGCGACAAGGCGGAGAACCGCCGCGCCCTGATAATCCTCACCACCACCCAGTAAGGCTCGAGCGCGCCGGCTCCCCCGGCGCTGGTTCCCCCAAAGGCCCCGCCCGCGCGGGGCCTTTGCTTTTGTGCGCGCGGTGCCCGCTAGTGTCCCGAGTCAGAAATTCGCATCATTAGTCGTCGAGCGATCCGGGCTCCTGGCCAGGCGCGCCGACGCAGGCATAGTCGAAGCTATGTCGAGGAGGCGCAACGCCGCCAGGGGGCCGGAGCGCCGGCGAATGATGATGCGAATTTCTGACTCGGGACACTAGAAGGCAGCGCGCCGGCAAAGTTGGGCTAGAGGCTCTCGCGGCGGAGCGAGGTGACGGCGCCGATCAGGCCCGCCAGGGCGCCGAGCAGCAGCAGCAGCCCCAGCTGGCGCGGGCTGAGGAACTGGCCGGCGAGGACCGCCGCCAGCAGCGAACGCGAGCGGGCGTGGATGAGGTGGTAGCCGGCGTACAGCCCGGCGCTCGCCAGCGCGCCGCCGATCAGGCCCTGGATCAGTCCCTCCACGTAGAACGGCCCGCGGATGAAGAACTCGGTGGCCCCCACCAGGCGCATGATCGCGATCTCCTCGTGGTGGAGGTAGGCGGTCAGCCGGATGATGCTGGCGATGGTGAAGATCGCGGCGCCCAGCAGGATGCCGCCGAGCACCAGCCCGACCGCGCGCACCACCGCCACGGCGGTCTCGACCTGCCCCAGCCATTCGCGATCGTCGTCGACCATCGCCACCTCCGGACGCTGGCGCCAGCCGGCCAGCCAGGCGTCGAGGCCGCTGGCCTCGGCCTGGTCGCGGCGCAGCGCCACCTCGAGCGAGGCCGGCAGCGGCTCGCCCTCGCCGCTGTCGATCACGTCAGCCAGGCTGGGGAACGTCTCGCGAAAGCGCCGGCGCGCGGCCGCCGGCGAGACCACGTCGACCCCGGCCACCCAGGGGGCGGCGCGGGCCGCCGCGGCGAGACGCGGCAGATCCGCCGTCTTGGTGCCGGGCTTGAGATAGACCACCACGCGCAGCTTGCCGCGCCAGCTCTCGACCGAGCCGGCCAGGTTGTGGCTCGCCAGCAGGAAGGCGCCGCCGAGCACCAGGCTCACGGCAATGGTGAGCACCGCCAGCAGGCTGACCCGCCAGCTGCGCAGCAAGTTGAGGCAAGCCTCCCTCACGAAGTAACGCAGCGCTCGGGCGAGGCTCACGGCAGGGGCACCTCGCCCGGCGGCGGGGCGCCAGCGCCAGCGGACGGCGCGGACGGCGCGGTCTCCGCCGCGCCGGAGGCGCCAGTCGCCATCGCCGCCGACGCCGGCGGCTCCCGATCCCCCGGCCGCTCGAGGCCTCCCGGCGGCTCCCGGTCCCCGGGCCGCTCGAGGCTTCCCGGCGGCTCCCGGTCCTCCGGCCGACCGAGGCCTCCCGGCGGCTCTCGATCCCCCGGCGGCCCGGACTCTTCCGGCACCTCCCGGTCGATTGGCGGCAGCAGGTCCGGCGGCTCGGTGCCGTCGATCGTGGCGTCAGACACCAGCCGGCCGCGGTCCAGGGTG
>DASZHY010000025.1:0-8367 GCA_035949675.1 Thermoanaerobaculia bacterium | reverse complement strand
GGCGGCAGCGGGGCAGAGCAAGTTCGGCGAGCTGCTGTTGCGCACCGGCAAGATCGACCAGCAGCAGCTGCAAGAGGCGTTGGCCTACCAGAAGGACCAGGGCGGACGTCTTGGCTCGGCGCTGGTCAAGCTCGGCCACATCACCGAGCGGCAGCTCGTCGAATCGCTCAGCCAGCACTTCGGCGTGCCTTCGGTCGATCTCGCCGCCACCGACGTCGACGAAGCGGTGATCAAGATCATCCCCGCCGACATCGCGCGCAAGTACACCATCGTGCCGGTCAGCAAGGCAGGCGCCACGGTCACCGTGGCGATGCTCGATCCGTCCAACGTCTTCGCGATGGACGACGTCAAGTTCATGACCGGCTACAAGGTGGAGCCGGTGGTGGCGGCCGAGAGCGGTATCCGCGCCGCGATCGACAAGTACTACGGCTCGACGCACGCCATCGAGCTCAAGAAGGTGATGGAGGACCTGTCGGAGGAGGCCGGCACCGGCTCCGACCTCGAGGTGCTGGACGAGGAGCAGGATCTCGACCTGGCGACGCTCGAGGAGGAATCGGAGCAGGCGCCGGTGGTCAAGCTGGTCAACATCGTGCTCACCGACGCCATCAAGCGCGGCGCCTCGGACATCCACATCGAGCCCTACGAGAAGGAGTACCGGGTCCGCTACCGGATCGACGGCATCCTCTACGAGATGATGCATCCGCCGCTCAAGCTCAAGGAGGCGATCACCAGCCGCGTCAAGATCATGGCGCGCTTGGACATCGCCGAGAAGCGGCTGCCGCAGGACGGGCGCATCAAGATCAAGACCAAGATCGCCGGCCGCGCCAAGGACCTCGACTATCGCGTCTCGGTGCTGCCCACGCTGTTCGGCGAGAAGATCGTCATGCGGCTTCTCGACAAAGACAAGCTGATGCTCGACATGGCGAAGCTGGGCTTCGAGGCGGAGTCGCTGCGCCGCTTCGAGCACGCCATCCTGAAGCCCTACGGCATGGTGCTGGTCACCGGCCACACCGGCTCGGGCAAGACCAACACCCTGTACTCGGCGCTGCAACGCATCAACACCCCCGAGGTGAACGTCATCACCGCCGAGGACCCGGTCGAGTTCAACCTGATGGGCATCAACCAGGTGCAGATGCGCGAGCAGATCGGGCTCAACTTCGCCGCCTCGCTGCGCTCCTTCCTGCGCCAGGACCCCAACATCATCCTGGTCGGCGAGGTGCGCGACTTCGAGACTGCCGAGGTGGCCATCAAGGCCGCGATGACCGGCCACCTGGTGCTGTCGACCCTGCACACCAACGACGCCCCGTCGTCGATCAACCGCCTGATGAACATGGGCATCGAGCCCTTCCTGGTGGCCACCTCGGTGCATCTGATCGCCGCCCAGCGGCTGGTGCGGCGGATCTGCTCGTTCTGCCGCGAGGCGGCGCCCGAGGTGCCGCCCAACGTCCTCGTCGAGGCCGGCTTCTCCGACGGCGAGTCCCGCACCCTGAAGCTGTTCCGGGGCCGCGGCTGCGAGCGTTGCAGCAACACCGGCTACAAGGGACGCATCGCGCTCTACGAGGTGATGGAGGTGGAGGACGAGATCCGCGAGATGATCCTCTCGGGAGCCAGCTCCTACGAGCTGCGGGTCAAGGCGATCCAAAACGGCATGATCACGCTGCGCGGCAGCGGCCTGCAGAAGATCCGCGACGCCGTCACCACGATGGAAGAGGTGCTGCGAGAGACGGTCTTGTAAAGGGCTCCCCTCCGGCCGGGCCGCTGGTCACGGGGCCCGAGACCGCGACCTTCCAGGCTCGCTGAGGGGGATAGCCGAGATCGACCGGTCTTGCCTCGCCTTTTAGAGTCGCGGTCTCAGGCCCCGTGACCAGCGGCCCTCCGTCCTTCCTCTACGGCTGGTAATCTCTTCGGCGACCTGCTGAACCCATTGAAAGTCACCCTGGCGGCGGGCCTGGCTGGCGGCTGCCGAACTTCTTCGCCGCCCCGGCGATCCCGAGGCCGACCAGCACCACCACGGTGGCACCGATCCACTGGCCCGGAACGTTCGCCAGGTGCGCCGCCCAGGCGAGGCCCGCCACCGCCACCACGAAGCCGATCAGATACCAGACGCTGGTTTGCGACATTTCGACCTCCGCGTTATCGGGGGATTGAAGTCACCTGCAGCCCCGGCGAAACGGGGGTTTGCATTCACCGCGCCAGCTGCTCGCGGACCGCGCCGGGGACGGCGGCCAGCGCCTGCGGCAGCTTGTCCGGCTCGCGGCCGCCGGCCTGCGCGAAGTCGGCGCGGCCGCCGCCGCCGCCGCCCACCACCGCCGACAGCTTCTTGACCAGCTCGCCGGCCTTGACCCGCGGCGTCAGGTCCTTGCTCACCGCGGCCACCAGCGACACGGTGTCCTCGCCGCGGGTGCCGATCACCACCACCCCTGAGCCGAGCTTCGAGCGCAGGGCGTCGGCCATCTCGCGCAGCTCGCCGGCGGGCGCCGGCGGCACCTCGCGCGCCACCACCCGCACGCCGTCGACCATCACTTCGTCCGGGCCGCTGGCCGGGCCGCCGGAGACCAGCTGCATGCGCAGGCGGCGCATCTCGTGCTCGAGCTGGTCCTGGCGCTGCCGCAGCTGCTCGGCCTTCTGCAGCTGCTGCTCGTAGTCGCCGGCATGGATCCCCAGGCGCGCCATCAGCTCGGCGTAAGCAGTCCGCTGCCGCCGCACCTCGGCCACCGCGTTGGCGCCGGTCACCGCCTCGATGCGGCGCACGCCCGAGGCCACGCCGCGCTCGGCGTCGACGAGGAAGAGACCGATCTCGCCGGTGTTGTGCACGTGGCAGCCGCCGCACAGCTCGAGGCTGAAGCCGGGCACGCCGACCGTACGCACGCGGTCGCCGTACTTCTCGCCGAACAGCGCCATGGCGCCGGCGGCGATCGCCTCCTGGTAGCTCCGGAGCACGAAATCGGTGGGCACCGCCCGCCGGATCCACTCGTTGACCAGGTCCTCGACCTCGTCCTGCTCCTTGCGGAACAGCCCGCGGTGGTAGGTGAAGTCGAAGCGCAGGCGGTCCGGCGCCACCAGCGAGCCGGCCTGACGCACGCTCTTGCCCAGCACCTGGCGGAGCGCTGCCTGCAGCAGGTGAGTGGCGGTGTGATTGCGCTGGGTGGCCAGGCGCAGCTCGTGATCGACCCGCAGGTCGACCCGGTCATGACGGCCCAGCTCTCCCTCCTCGACCTCGACGAAGTGGTAGATGACGCCGGCCGCGTCCTTCTGGGTGTCGGCGACGCGGGCGCGCCCGCCGTCCCAGAGGATCAGACCGGTGTCGCCCACCTGTCCGCCTGCCTCGGGATAGAAGACCGTCTGGTCGAGCACCACGACACCGCTCTGGCCGGCATTGAGAACCGCCACCCGTACCGGCGCGCCGTCCTTCCAGGACGCCAGCCGCACCACTTCCGCCTGCTCGCCGAGCAGCTCGGTCCGGTCGTAGCCCTCGAAGTTGGTGGCGGCGAGATCGGCGTGGCCGCGCACCACCTCGCGCAGGGCGGCGAGGCGGCTCTGCACCTCCTGGGTGGCGCGCCGCGACTGCAGGCGCTGCGTCTCCAGGGCGGTTTCGAAACCCGCCTCGTCGACGTGGAAGCGCTCTTCCTCGGCGATCTCGCGGATGACGTCGATCGGCAGACCATAGGTGTCGTAGAGCCGGAACACCATCGGCCCGGGCAGCTCCGACTTACCCTCGGCGCGCAGCCGCTCGATCTCCTCCTGCACCTGGCGGGCGCCGTTGGCGACCGTCGAGCGGTACTTCTCCTCCTCGGCCTGCATGGTGGCCATCGTCGCCTGACGGGTGGCCGCCAGCTCGATGTAGACGTCCCCCATCACCTCCCCCAGCACCGGCACCAGGCGATGGAGGAAGGGCTCCTCGAACCCGAGGCGCATGCCGTGACGGACCGCCCGGCGCAGCAGGCGCCGCACCACGTAGCCGCGCCCCTCGTTGCCGGGGATGACGCCGTCGGCGAGCAGGAAAGTCACCGCGCGCAGGTGGTCGGCGATCACCCGCAGCGCGACGTCGCGCTCGGGGTCGCTGCCGTAGCGGCTGCCGGCCAGCTCGCCGGCCGCCGCGAGCAGCGGCCGGAACAGGTCGGTGTCGTAGTTGGAGTCGACGCCCTGGAGCACCGACGCCACCCGCTCGAGCCCGGCGCCGGTGTCGATGGACGGCTTGGGCAGGGGCACCAGCTCGCCGGGCTGGCCGGCGGCGGCCGCGGGACTGCGCACGTACTGCATGAAGACCAGGTTCCAGATCTCGAGATAGCGGCCGCTGCCCGTCCCTTCCGCCCAGGAGACTGGCGGCAGCTCGGGATGCAGGTCGACGAAGATCTCGCTCGAGGGGCCGCAGGGGCCGGTGTCGCCCATCGCCCAGAAGTTGTCCTCCCGCCCGCAGCGGCGGACCCGCTCCGGCGGCAGCGACGAAAGCTCGAGCCACAGGTCGTGCGCCTCGTCGTCCTCCTCGAACACGGTGGCCGTCAGCCGCTCGGCCGGGATGCCCCAGACCCCCGTCACCAGCTCCCAGGCGCCGCGGATGGCCTCCTCCTTGAAGTAGTCGCCGAAGGAGAAGTTGCCCAGCATCTCGAAGAAGGTGTGGTGGCGCGCGCTCGGGCCGACGTTCTCGAGGTCGTTGTGCTTGCCCGACACCCGCACGCACTTCTGCACCGAGACGGCGCGCGGCGACGGCGGCTTCTCGAGCCCGAGGAAATAGTTCTTGAACGGCGCCATCCCGGCATTGACGAACAGCAGCGTGGGATCGCCCTGGGGGACCAGGGGCGCGCTGGGTACGACGCGGTGGCCGCGGCCGCTCCAGAACTCGGTGAAGGTGCGGCGAATCTCGGAGCTTTTCATGCGGGGGCTGGATGCGGGGGCTAGTCGAGGTCGTCAGGCGGCTCGGCGGCCAGCTCCGCCAGAACGGCAAAGATAGCACGGCGCGAAAAACCCTTCCGCGACAGGTGACGGGCGAGCGCCGCCGGGTTCTTGCCGCGCCAGCGGGCGGCGGCTTCGCGCGCGCCGGGCAGGTCATCCTCCGGCAGCTCCGCGAGCGCCGCCGTCACCGCCTCGGGAGCGGCGCCGCGACGTTCGAGCTCGGCGCGCAGCCGGGCGCGCCCCAGGGCGCCGCGCGCCAGCCGGGAGGCGACCAGGCCGCGCGCCGCCGCGGCGTCGTCGAGCCAGCCTTCGCGCACCAGGCGCGCGAGCGCCTGCTCGATCTCGGGTCCGGGATAGCCGCGCCGCGCGAGCTTGGCCGCGAGCTCGCTCGCGAAGTGGGGCCGCAGGGCAAGCAGCCGGCAGGCCCGGTCGTAGCAAGAGAGTTGGCCGCTCGCGCCGCCGGCGCCGCCCTCGCCGTCCGCGCCGCCGGCATCGCCCGCACCGCCCTCGCCGCCCGCCGATGTGGCGCCGCTCGAGTGGCGCGCATCGCGCGAGTCGCGCGAGTCGCGGCCGCTCAATGCTGGTCGAGCTCGAAGCTGGCGGCGCCGGTCAGCAGGTCGCCGTCGCCTTGTATCGCCAGCGACTCCTCCATCTGGTCGCGCGAGATGTCGGCGGTGAACTGCACGCCCTGGATCTTGAGCTTGAACTCGTCCGGGTTGGTGGCGCGCTTGAGCGCCTCGTCGAGGGTGATGAGGCCGCTCTTGTACAGCTGGAAAAGCGACTGATCGAAAGTCTGCATGCCGTACTGGCTGGTGCCCAGGGCGATCTGCTCGCGGATGTACTTCGTCTTCTCCTTGTTCTCGATGCACTCGCGGATGTAGCCGGTGGAGATCAGGACCTCCGACGCCGGCACCCGGCCCAGGCCGTCGGCCCGCGGCACCAGACGCATCGAGATGATGGCCTTGAGCACCTGCGACAGCTGGATGCGGATCTGCTTCTGGTGGTGCGGCGGGAAGACGGAGATGATGCGGTTGACGGTCTCGGTGGCGTCCAGGGTGTGCAGGGTGGAAAACACCAGGTGGCCGGTCTCGGCGGCCAGCAGCGCCGTTTCGATGGTCTCGAAGTCGCGCATCTCGCCGACCAGCACCACGTCCGGGTCCTGGCGGAGGGCGGCGCGCAGCGCGGTGGCGAAGCCGCGGGTGTCGACGTCGATCTCGCGCTGGTTGACGATCGATTTCTTGTCGCGATGCAGGAACTCGATCGGGTCCTCGATGGTCATGATGTGCTCGCCGCGGCTGTTGTTGATGTAGTCGACCATCGCCGCCAGCGTCGTGGACTTGCCGGAGCCGGTCGTGCCGGTGCACAGCACCAGGCCGCGGCGCTCTTCGCAGATGTGCTCGAGCACCGGCGGCAGCATCAGCTCGCGCACGCTCATGATGCGCGACGGAATGACGCGCATCACCAGCCCGACCGCGCCGCGCTGCTGAAAGACGTTGCAGCGGAAGCGCCCGAGGCCGGGCACCGAGTAGGCGATGTCGAGCTCGAGGTCCTCCTTGAAGCGCTGCTTCTGGCGCGCGTTCATGATCGAGAACGCCATGGCGATGGTGTCTTCCTGCATCAGGCGCTTGAGCTCGCCGAGCGGCGCCAGGTCGCCGTCGATGCGCAGCACCGGGTGGCTGCCCACCTTGAGGTGGAGGTCCGAGGCCTTGCGCTCGACCGCCATCTTGAGCAGGTCGTTGATGTTCATCGCGGGCGCTCCTTATTGGCGCCGGGGACGGTGATCTTCCGGGGCGCCGGGGACCGGCGGCTCAGCCGGCGTCTCAACCGGCGCCGGGGGCGTCGGACTTGCCGGCGACCGCCAGCAGTTCTTCCTGGGCGGGGGCCTGAGGCGACACGGGGTACAGCCAGCCGTGCCGGTCCTTGACCTCGCCCGAGACGATGCCCATGAACTCCGCGGCCAGCCGCAGCGTGATCTCGCCGGGGCGGCCGGCGCCGACCGCGATGTGGTCCACCGAACGGATGGGCGTGATCTCGGCGGCGGTGCCGGTGAAGAACAGCTCGTCGCAGGTATAGAGCAGGCCGCGCGGGATCACCTGCTCCCGCACCTCGATGCCGCCATCGCGCGCGAGCGTGAGGATGGCGTCGCGGGTGATGCCCGGCAGCAGGGAGGCCGACAGCGGCGGCGTCATCAGCACGCCGCCCTGGACGACGAAGAGGTTCTCGCCGGAGCCTTCGCTGACGTAGCCGCCGGCGTCGAGGGCGATCCCTTCGACGAAGCCGTTGCTCACGGCCTCCATCTTGATCAGCTGCGAGTTGAGGTAGTTGCCGGTCGCCTTGGCCATCGCCGGCAGCGTGCTCGAGGACGGCCGCCGCCAGGACGAGACGCAGGCGTCGACGCCCTGGTTGAGCGCTTCGTCGCCCAGGTATTTTCCCCAGGGCCAGACGGCGATCACGACCTCCACGGGCGAGCGCAGCGGATTGACCCCCATGGAGCCGAAGCCGCGGAAGATCAGGGGCCGGATGTAGCAGGCCTCGAAGCCGTTGCTGAGGATGGTCTCGAGGATGGCGTCGCGGATCTCGGGGATGGAGAACGGCAGCTCCATGCGATAGACCTTGGCGGAAAGGGCCAGGCGTTGGAGGTGCTCAGGAAGGCGGAAGATGGCCGAGGCGGCCTCGCCGGTCTGGGAGTCGAGGGTGCGGTAACAGCGGATGCCTTCGAAGACGCCGGAGCCATAGTGCAGCGCATGCGTCAGGACGTGGACCGTGGCCTTCTCGAACTCGACCAGCTTGCCGTCTTTCCAGATCCAGCGGACATTGGCAAAGGGATTGGGCGGGGCCAAGCACCACCTCCTTTAGGCTGTGACGATGCTAGCCCGAAAGGCGCCCCCCGTCTACCCACCTCCGGTGGGGACCCCACCTACGGTTGTCGATCCCTCCGGCGACCGGTTGAGGGATTACCCGTCTGAAGCCAGGAGGAGGGTGGCGCCGGCCAGGGCGGCGGTCTCGATGCGGAGGACCCTGGGGCCCAGGGAGACTCGCTGCCAGCCACCGGCCTCCAACGACTCGATCTCGGCGGGCGACCAGCCGCCTTCGGGGCCAACCAGCAGCGACTCGCTGGAGCCGTCTGGCTGCGGGGCCTGGTTCGCGAAGCCTCGACCTGTTGCGGCGGGGTCCAGGAGCCAGCGGCGGGTGGCGCCGGCTGCCAGGGCGGCAACCTCGGCGAACGGGTGCGGGCCGGTCACCTCGGGACAGAGCGCGCGATGGCACTGCTCCACGGCAGCGGCGGCCACCCGGCGCAGACGCTCGGCCGTGCCGGCGCCGAAGCTGCGTGGCCCGCGCTCGGTGTTGAGAAAGCGCACCGCGCCGGCGCCGATCTCTGTCGCCTTCTCGACCAGCCAGGAGGCGCGCTCGGGGCGCAGCGTGGCGACCAGCAACTCGAGGCGCAGCCGCGGCTCGTTGGCTGCCGCGGGCTCCGCC
>DASZHY010000024.1:0-18058 GCA_035949675.1 Thermoanaerobaculia bacterium | reverse complement strand
GCCGCTTCGAGAACATCGAGCTGGTCCAGTTGGTGCTCAAAGACTCTCTCGATCAGCTTGGCCTGGACGACGACAACCGGCATTGGATCGACGTCGCGGTCCGCGAGGCGGTGGCCAACGCCATCAAGCACGGCAACCGGGAAGACCCCGAAAAGCAGGTGCAGGTCGATCTGACGATCGAGGGCGACACCCTGGTCGTCCGGGTGCAGGACGAGGGCCGCGGCTTCGACGCCGCCGAGCTCGAGGATCCGCTGGCGCCGGAAAACCTGCTCAAACCGAACGGCCGCGGCATCTTCTACATGAAGAGTTTCATGGATGACATCCAATACGGTGTGCGGCCAGGCGGCGGCACGGTGGTGACGTTGCGCAAGCGGCTCGCCTGCCTGACCGGCTCACCAAGCCCGAACGCGAACGCCAGGCGTGAATAGGAGAGGCATGCAATGAAAGTCAACGTGCGGCAGAGGGACGGCGTCACGATTCTGGACCTCAAGGGCAAGATCACCATCGGGGTCGGGGACGTGGCGCTGCGCAACGCGGTGCAGGACGCCATCAACAGCGGTGCCACCAAGGTGGTGATCAACCTCAAGGACGTCACCACCATCGACTCCTCGGGGGTCGGCGAGCTGGTGAGCGCGTACACCACCGCCACCAACCGCGGCGCCAAGCTGCGCCTGGCCAACCTGCCCTCCAAGGTCTCGGACATCCTCCAGATCACCCAGCTGATTACGGTCTTCGACGTCTTCGACAGCGAGGACGAGGCCGTCCGCTCTTTCTGAGCGGTCCCCGCGCAGTGGCCCCGGTGGCCCCACCTCGCGTCGTTCCTGTCGCACCGGCCGCGCCGCTGACGCCGCACGCGCCGGCAGCCGCTCCCCTGCCGGCGGCGGCGGCCGCCGCCGCGCCGGGTGCGGACGTGAGGCTCCACTCCCTGGCAGGCAGCCTGGCTGGCCTGGCCGCGCGGGTGGACCGGCGGCTGCCGGAGCTGCTGCCGCCGGCCGGGCAGCGGCCCGAGGCGGTCCATGGCGCCATGCACTACGCCTTGACCGGCGCCGGCAAGCGGGTGCGGCCGGTGCTGACCCTGGCGGTGGCCGAGATCTTCGGCGCCCGGCCGGATGCCGTCCTCGACCTCGCCTGCGCGGTGGAGATGGTCCACGCCTGCTCGCTGGTGCTCGACGACCTGCCGTCGATGGATGACGCCACGCTGCGGCGCGGCCGCCCCACCGTGCACCTGGCCTTCGGCGAGAACGTCGCGCTGCTCGCCGCCCTGGCGCTGCTCAACCGCGCCTATGCGCTGGTGGCGGAGAGCGCCCACCGCCTGGCGCTCAAGCGCTACGGCAGCGAGGACATGGTCCACCACCTGGCGGCGGCCATCGGCAGCGAGGGCCTGATCGGCGGCCAGGCCCTGGACCTGCTGGGCCGGCCCGGCGAGCTGGACCTCGAGCTGCTCGAATACATCCACAGCCACAAGACGGGCGCCCTGTTCATGGCCGCCGGCGAGCTCGGAGCGATGGCCGCCGACGCCCGCCGCCGCGATCTCGAGCTGGTCGCCCGCTACGCCAAGAACCTCGGCCTCGCCTTCCAGATCGCCGACGACCTCCTGGACGTCCTGGGCACCGCCGAGGTCACCGGCAAGGACGTCCATCAGGACGAGGCGAAGGTCACCTTCGTCAAGCTCCTGGGCGTCGCCGGCGCCCGGTCGCTGGCCGCCGAGCTGCTCGGCTTCGCCGTCGACTCCCTGGCCCCGCTGGGGCGCAAGGGCGACCCCCTCCGCGCTCTCGCTCATTTCGTCCAGCACCGGACGCGCTAGGACAACGATCCGAAGCGGCTGGCCCCCCGCGGTTGCCGCCCCCCGCCGGTACCCGCCCCCGCGCCCCCGGCCCCCGCGCCCCCGGCCGGTACCCGCCGCCGCCGGTGCGCGCCCCCGCCGCCACGCGCCCGAGCCGCACGATGATCCCACGCGGCCGCCGGCCTCGTTTCTCCGAGCAGCGCCCATGACGACGATCGATCGGGATTCCCTGCTCTCGCCCCAGGAGCGCGCGACGCTCGACGCCGTCTGCGAGACGCTGCTGCCGGCGCTGGCGCCCGAGGCGGGGGACGATCCTGAGCTGTTCGGGCTCCATGCCGCCGGTCTCGGGGTGGCGGGGGTGGCGGGCGAGATCGAGCGCGTGGTCGGCGGGATGGGTGCGGCACAGCGGACGGATTTCCGGCGGCTGCTGCGGCTGCTGGCGCAACCGGCGTTCCTGCTGCCGCTCGCCGGCCGGGCCCGCCCCTTCGCGGCCTTGCCGCCGGCGCGCCGGGAGCGGGCGCTCCTGGCCATGGCAACCAGCCGCCTCGAGCCGCTGCGCACCGGCTTCCAGGTGCTCAAGCGGCTCGCCACGCTGCTCTTCTACAGCCTGTGCCCGGAGGGCGGCGACAACCCGACCTGGCGAGCGATCGGCTACGTCCGCTCGCCTGCCCTGCCGCCGCCGCCGAACCAGCCCTCGCTGTGCCTGACGCCGATTGCGGCGCCGGCGGCCCTCGAGGCCGACGTCTGCGTCATCGGATCGGGCGCCGGCGGTTGCGTGGCGGCGGCCGAGCTGGCCGCGGCCGGGCGGCGCGTGGTGGTGCTCGAGGCGGGCGGCGGCCCGCAGGCTCCCGACTTCGACCAGGTCGAGATCAACGCCACGCGCACGCTGTTCCTCGACGGCGGCGTGGCGGCGACCCGCGACCTGGGGATCGCCATCATGGCGGGAGCGACCCTGGGCGGCGGCACCACCGTCAATTGGCAGACCTCGCTCGCTCTCCCCGCTGCCGTGCGCGAGGAGTGGGCCGAGCTCTCGGGTTGCGCGTTCTTCGCCGAGGAAAGCTTCAGCCGTTCGCTGGACGCGGTGGTGCAGCGGCTCGGCGCCGACACGCCGCAGGGCGCGGTCAACGCCAACAACGCCGTGCTGCGCAACGGCTGCCGGGAGCTCGGCTGGCGCTGGCAGCAGGTGGCGCGCAACGCCCGCGGCTGTGACGAGCGGCAGTGTGGATACTGCATCTTCGGCTGCCGTCATGGCGGCAAGCAGACCGCCGCCACCACCTTTCTGGTCGACGCCCAGGCGCGCGGCGACACCCGCATCCTCACCGGCTGCCGCGCGCTGCGGGTGCTGTGGAGCGGCGGCCGGGTGCGGGGCGTCGAGGCCGTCGCCATGCCCGCGGCCGGCGCGGCCGGCGCGGCGGTGGCGGTCGAGGTCCGCGCCCCGACGGTGGTGGTGGCGGCGGGCAGCCTGTGCTCGCCGG
Organism: Thermoanaerobaculia bacterium; assembly: GCA_035949675.1. Classification (GTDB taxonomy): domain Bacteria; phylum Acidobacteriota; class Thermoanaerobaculia; order Multivoradales; family UBA5704; genus JASLEW01. The sequence goes on along the minus strand of DASZHY010000024.1, from coordinate 14,800 downwards.
CGCTGCTGCTGCGCTCGGGCCTAGAGCTGCCCGCCCTGGGACGGCATCTCCACCTGCACCCGGCGACCGGCGTGGCGGGCACCTTCACCAGCTTGATCGAGCCCTGGTGCGGGCCGCCGCAGAGCATCCTCTGCGACGAGTTCGCGGGAGCGCCCGGCGGCGATGGCTACGGCTTCCGCCTGGAGACGGCGCCCGCCCACCCCGGCCTCCTGGCCATGGCGACGCCCTGGTGCGGCGCCCGCGACCACCGCCGGGAGATGCAGGCGAGCGCGCGGAAGTGCACGCTGATCGTGATCGTGCGCGACCGCACCAGTGGGCGAGTGGGAGTGGACCGCGACGGTGCGCCGGTGGTCGATTACCGGCCCGGACGGCAGGAGCGCGAACAGCTGCGCCGGGGCATCGCGGCCGCCTCGCGTGCACTGCTGGCCGCCGGCGCCCGGCAGCTGCTGGCGCTCAACCACCGGCGGCTGGGCTTGCGCGCCGCCGACGACCCGGTCGCGCGCCAGAGCTACTTCGACAGCGCCGCGCGCTGCCGCTGCGAGCGCAACTGGTCCACCTTGTTCAGCGCCCACCAGATGGGCACCTGCCGCATGGGCGCCGGTCCGCGCACCGCGGTCTGCGACGCCGGCGGCGAGGTGTTCGGCGTCCGCGGCCTCTACGTCGCCGACGCCAGCGCCTTTCCCGCCTCCTCCGGCGTCAACCCGATGGTGACGATCATGGCCCTGGCCCACCACACCGCGCAGCAGATCAAGGCGCGCACCGGCGGGTGACGGGGGGTTATCAGCCGGGCTGGGCGGCGCGCAGCTGCTCGATGCGCGGCTGGCGGCTTTTCGGGCTGTCGAGGCCGAAGGAGCGCATGTCGCCCAGGTCGTCGCGGATGAACCGCTCGGTCGCGCGGACCTGCTCGCGCAACGCCGCTTCCGGACGGATGAAGCAGGTCCAGGCGATCTCCCCCGCCTCGGGATCGTATTCCCAGAGCCCGATCAGGCGTCCGCGGTCGAGGATGGCGTGGTTCGGCAGATCGGTGAGGCCGCCGACCTCCACCTGTCCCTTGTCGCCGGCGGCCATCTGCGTCCAGTCCTCCGCCGCCAGCAGGCCCCGGAGGCCGCGCCGCTGCAGCAGGATGCCGTCGAGGCTGCTGACCAGCGCGTAGCGGGGCGCTTTCGGCGCCGCGAAGCCGTCCAGCTCCCGGCGCAGGTCCGGCAGCAGGAGACGCTCGTCGCCGGCGGCGAGCGGCACCAGCCGCAGCGGTTCGGCCGCCGCCTTCGCCGCCTTGACGCCGAGCGCCGCGAAAGCCTGGAAGTCGGCGAGGCTCGCCGGCCCGGCCCAGAAGAAGAAGAGCCGCGCCAGCTCGGCGTTGCACTCCTCCGGCGTGAGGCGGAAGCCGGCGAGCGGGTTGGGCCGCCAGAGGGTGTAGCGGTAGCGCTGCTGGTCGAGCCGGCCATTGATCGGGACGCGCCGGATTTCGCCCGCCGATTGCAGCCGGCCGAGGGCCAGCGGCAGGGTGGTGGTGAGGCCCTTCTTCTTGCCTTCTTCGCCGAGGCTGCGGGCGGCGCCGCCGGTTGCGGCGCGCAGCTCGTCGGGGGCGAGGGGCCCCTGCGGCAGGGCGGCGAGGACCGCCTCGCAGAGGCTGTCGATCTCGCCGTCGGTGACGCCGAGCTTGCGGGCCAGCCGCATGTCCGCCTCCGGGCCGAAGCTCTGGCTCAGCTTCAGGGCCAGCGCGAAGGCGGACGCGGGCACCACGTAGGTGCAGCCGCGGGCGCTGGGCAGCTCGTGGATCTCGAGCGCCGCCACCGCGGCGTCGATCGCCTCCCGTCCGGCGCCGTTGCGGGCGCGAAACCCGAGGTAGGGTCCGGCGCCGCCGATCGAGCGCGCCCAGCCGGTGCGCTCGAGCACCTTGGCCGGCGGCTCGCCGGCAAGCCCGCCGCCGAGCCCCTGGCGATGGAACCACCACGCGCGCAGCTTGCCTTCGTCCACCTGGTCACCTCCTGAGCATCGGGGCGTGGGTGAGAGCCTACCAGACGCGGATGGCGGAGGGTGCCGGCGCCGAACTCAGGCCGCTCCTGCCGCAGCCGGCGAGGAATACCCCTGGGTTGCTCGCGGTTGGGAAACGCGGCGCGCCTCCGGCGCCATCTTCACCTTTCACCGCTGCCGACAAGATGAGAGCGATGCCACGCTGGGCTTTGCTGCTCGCCGCGCTCGCTGCGCTCGCTGCGGTCATCGCGTTCTGGCTGCCGCCGTGGCTCACGCGCCCGGCGCTGGCGGAGGAAGGGCAAGCGGACGAGCTGCGGGCCTGCATCCGGCAGTTCGACGCGCACGCCTTCGCGACGGCGCAGGCATGCCTGTCGGCCCGCGCCGCCAAGCAGCCGGCGGACGGGTTGGCGCTCTTCTACCTGGGAAGGACCTACTTCGAGCGGCGCCAGTCCGGGCAGGCGATCGAGTGGCTGAAGCGGGCGTCGGCGCGCGAGCCGGGGCGGTCGGACTTCCATGACTGGCTGGGGCGGGCCTACGGCATCGCCGCGCAGCGGGCGTCGCTGGTGCATCAGTTCGGCCTGGCGGTCAAGGCGCGCCAGGAGTTCGCGCGCGCCGTCGAGCTCGACCCGGCCAACCCCGACGCGCTCGAGGATCTGATCGAGTTCCAGATCCAGGCGCCGGCCTTCCTGGGCGGCAGCTTCGAGCAGGCCAGCCGGCATGCCGCCGAGCTCGAGCGGCGCGATCCCCTGCGCGGCCGGCTGGCGCGGGCCGAGATCCTGCTGCGGCAGCCGGGACCGCCCCGGCCGGCGGCGGCGCCTGCGCCGGCAGGGCCGCCCGCGCCGGGAGGGCCGCCGGGTACGGCTGGCCCGGTGGGTGCGTCAGGGGTGCCTGGCGGGGCAGGGGTGCCTGGCGCGGCCGCCCCGGCAGGCGTGGCAGGATCGGCGGCGCCGGCGGCCGTGTCAGGGCCGGCGGGGGCGGCCGCCGCGGCGGAACCGGTGGCGCCGGCGGCGCCGCCGGGTGCGGCCAAGGCGGGAGGCCCCGGGGGGTTGCCGGCCGCAGAGCGCCTGCTGCGGGCCGCGGCCGCCGACTTTCCCGGCGATCTCCGCCCGCGGCTGGCGCTGGCGGACGCCTACGAGCAGGCGGGCCGGTTCGAGCAGGCCGCGGACGAGATCGAGGCGGCGCTGCGGCTCGACGCTGACAGCGTGGACGCACACGGCGCGCTCGCCAGGGTGGCGGCCCAGTCGGGGCGGCGCCTGGGCCGCGCCGTGGAGCTGCTCACCCGCGATCTGCAGCGGCTGCCGGCGGAAGACGACGCGGCGCTTGCGGATTGCCATTACGCGCTGGGCTCGCTCTTCGAGCGCCAGGGCGACCGCGGCCGGGCGCGGGAGCACTACCAGGCGGCGCTGCGCCGCGATCCCGGCCTGACCGCTGCCCGCGCCGCCATGCGCCGTCTGCACTGAAGCTTCGCAGCTTCGTGGGTGATCACGCGCCCCGCCGCCACGTCGCCGCGGGGCCCTCTTCCACCGCCGCCCCGAACCTTGCCACCTCGCGCCCGGCGTGGCGTTCACGGCCCGTCCGGCTACACTACGAGGTGATGGCAACCGATGCCGGCAGCGAGGCGGAGCTCGAACGGGCGCGGCTCGAGCTGCGGCGCCTCGGGTACCTGGACCACGGCCTCGAGCGCTTCCTGCTGCAAGACGCGCTACGGCCGCGGCAGCCGCTGCGCACCATGGCGCTGCTGGCGGCCAAAGTCGGTTTGCTGACCGGCGGCGTCCTGGCGGCGGCGCTGGCGGTGGCGCTGGCAGCGGCCAACGGCAGCATCGCATCCTCGCCGCTCGACCTGCCGGTGCTGTTCCTGCACCTCTTCCCGCCGGCGGCGGCAGCGGCGGCGGCGGCGTTTCTGGCGCTCGCCTCGGCGGTGCTCCTGGTGCTGCACTTCTATCCGGTACGGCGCATCGAGGCGGTGGCGCTGGCGACGGCGCTGGTGGCGGGAATGGGGGGCCTGGCGCTGGCGCTCTGGGAGGCGCGCGAGACTCTGGCGGGCAGCGCCACGCCACCGCGGCTGGCGCTGGGCCTGGGCGCCGCCGCGGCCGCCTACGCGCTGGTGCGCCTGGTCTACCAGGGCCTGCTGGCGCTGGCCATCCGTTTCACCGAACGCGCGCCTGCCGCCGGCCTGCAGGCCTGGCGCTGGCGCCGCTGGGTGAGCGGCGCGGTGCTGGCGGGCGTGGTGCTACTGGCGGTGCCGGTGGTGCTGGCGGCGCGCGGCGTCGAGCCGCCGCCCCCGCCGCTGCTGCCGATGGCGCCGGGGGAGCGGACGCTGGTCGTCGGCCTCGACGGCGTGCTGCCGGAAGAGGTCGAGTACCTGCTGCGTCACGGCGACCTGCCGGCGATGGCGGAGCTGGTGCGGGGCGGCGCCAGGCTTCTGCGCTATGGCCGGCCGGACGAGCCGCCGGCGGCCTTCTGGACCAGCGTCGCGACCGGCCTGGCGCCGCCCCAGCACGGCGTCGCCGCGCTCGACAGCTTCCTGCCGCTCGGAGTGCGCACGCCGCTCGCCCGCAGCGGCTGGCTGCGCGCGTACTGGAGCCGCGTCGCCGTGCCGCTGCGGCTCGCCGAGTACCGCCCGGTGCTGGCCAACCGGCGCAGCGCCTTCACCCTCTGGGAGCTGGCCTCGCGCGGCGGCGCGCCGGTGCTGGCGGTCAACTGGTGGGCCACCTTCCCGGCGCCGCCGCTGCCCGGCCTGGTGCTGGCGCACGACGCCTACCAGCTGCTGCGGGAGGGCGCGGCAGGCGCGGTCTCGGCGCCCGAGGCGGTGCCGGAGCTGCTGCGCATGGCGCGGGAGGCGGCGTCGGCGCCGTTGCAGCCGCAGGCCGCCGAGGGCGCCGGCACAGGCGCCGGCGGCGCCCGCCGGTTGCTGGCGGCAGCCCTGCCCCCGGCCGAGGCGGCGGCGGTGGCCGAGCGATCGGTGCGGCCCGACGAGTTCTACGCCCGAGTATTCGAGGACCGGCTCGCCCACATGGAATCGACGCCGCGCGCGGCAGCGCTCTACCTGCCGGGACTCGACATCGCGGCCGCCGGCTGGCACGGCGGCGGCGTGGCGTTCGCCGACCTGGTGCGGACCGAGCTGGCGGCCGCCGACCGCCTGCTGGCGCGAGCGCTGGCGCAGCCGGGGTTTGGAGCGGTGGCGGTGGTGCTGGATCCGGGCCGGCGGCGCGGCGGCGGCGGACGGGTGTTGCTGTGGCAGCGCCGGGGCTGCGGCGCGCCCGGGGACGACACGACGCCGGAAGCCATCACCGCCGGCCTGTTGCGCACGCTCGGCCTGCCGCAGAGCGCCGAGCTGCCGCCGCCGCCGGCGCAGTGCAGCTGGCCGGAGCCGCCGGCGACGGTGGCCGGCTATGGCCGCCGCCAGCCCGGCCCGCTGCCGGGAGCGCCCGCCGAGGACGACGAGTACCTGCGCAACCTGCGGTCGTTGGGCTACCTCTGATGATGAAGACGCGCCGCGCCACGGCCGCGGCGGGGCCGGCGCTGCTGGCGGCGGCTGGGCTGCTGGCGGCGGCGATCCTGGCGGCGGCACCGGCCGGGTCCGACCCGCCGGGCGCTGCAGCCGGAGCGGCGGCCGCGGGGCCCGGCGCGCCGGCGGAGACCGCCGAAACCCGGGCGCGGGAGGCGGAGCTCGCCGCCCTGCGGCGCGAGATCGCCGGGCTCGAGATGCGGCTGGCGGCGGCGCGCCAGCAACAGAGCGGCGCGCAGGGAGAGCTGGCGGCTGCCGACCTGGCCTTGCAGCTCGAGGGCAAGCGTCTCGCCGAGGCGATCGTGGCGCGCGACCAGGCGGCGGCGCGCGAAGCGGCCGGCGAGCAGCAGGTCAAGGCTCTCGAGCGCACCCTGGACGAACGCCGCCGCGAGTTCCAGCGCCGGCTGACCGGGCTCTACCGTCTCGGCCAGCAGGGCTACCTGCGGCTCTTCTTCCTGTTGCGGCCCGACTCGAGCCTGTTGCCGTCGATCCGCCTGATGCGCTACCTGGTGCGGCACGACCGCGAGACGGTGGACAGCTACCAGCAGGCCAAGGAAGACCTGGGGCGCCGCCGCGACCAGCTGGCTGCGGAGCGCCAGGAGCGCGACCGCTGGCTCGGCTGGGAGCAGGCGCGCCGCCGCGAGCTGGCTTTGGCGCGCCAGCGCAAGGCGGCGCTCCTCGCCCGCGCCGAGCGCGAGCGCAGCGTCCTGGCCAGCCGCGCCGTCGAGCTGGCCGATCGCGAGCAGAAGCTGGCGGCCTTCCTCGACATGCTCTACGGCCGCAGCGCCACGGCCCTGGCCGGAACGCCGATGCAGCAGTTCCGCGGCATCCTCGACTGGCCGGCGGCCGGCAAGGTGGTCGAGCGCTTCGGGCCGCGGCTCGATCCGCGCTATCACACCCAGGTGCCGCACAACGGCGTCGACCTCGAGACCACGGCGGGCGGGGAGGTCAAGGCGGTCTACCCCGGCAAGGTGCTGTTCGCGGCGCCCTTCGAAGGCTACGGCCTGACCGTGGTCGTGCATCATCCGGGCCGCGTCCTGACGCTGTATGCCGGCCTCTCGGAGCTGCGGAAAGCCAAGGACGATATGGTATCTTTGGCCGAGATCGTGGGCCTCGCCGCGGATCGGCTCTACTTCGAAATCCGCGTCGAGAATCACCCTGAAGACCCAGTGAGCTGGTTGCATTGAGCGTGATATGACCCGAAGCCGTCTGCTATTTCTCGTCTGCTCCTCCCTCCTCGTCCTGCCGATGCTGATGGCGCTGGTGCTCGCCGCGGCGCCGACCGGCGGCCAGGCCGCCGACCTGCGCAAGAACGGCCGCGGCGCCCACGGCAGCCATGGCGCCCATGGCGCAAACGACGAAGAGGACACCTTCGACACCTACCTCAAGTACTTAAAGGTCTTCAGCGAGGTGCTGGGTCTCATCCGCGAGACCTACGTCGACGAGCCGAACACCGACGCCCTGATGGGCGGCGCCCTCGAAGGGGTCACCGATGCCATGGACCCCTTCTCGGTCTACGTGCCGGGGCCGGCGGTAGCCTCGTACGTCAAGGCTCTCGCCGTGGGCAAGAGCCTCAGCGGCCTGGCGCTGCTCAAGGAACGCGGCGCGACGCTGGTGATGGCGGTGGAGAAGGGCAGCCCGGCCGACGCCGCCGGGCTGAGGGTGAACGACCTGGTCGCGAAGCTCGACGGCAACTCCACCCGCACCACGCCGCTCTGGGAGATGCAGGAGGCGCTGGCTGGCCCTCCGGGTACCAAGGTGACGCTCGAGGTGATCAGGCTCGGTGCGCCGGTCCAGGCGAGCTTCGACCTCAAGGCCTTCACGCCGCCGGCGGTGAGCGTGCGCGAGGTCGGCGAGACCGGCGAGGAGGTCGATGCTTCGACCGGCGCCACCGGCGCCGCAGCCACCCTCATCGCCGGCAACGGCGGCCCGTCCGCCCGCAAGCCAGCGCCGGTGCCGCCGGGCAGGAACGGGGCGGCCGGCAAGGGAAACGGCAAGGATGGGAAGATGGCGACGGTGCTGCGCATCCCGAGCTTCTCGGCCGAGACCGCGGCGCAGGTGCGTGCCGAGCTGGGGCCGCGCGGCAAGGCCGGCACGCCGGCGACCAACAAGCTGCTGATCGACTTGCGCGGCGTCTCGTCGGGCGATCCCGAGCAGGCCTACGAGGTGGCCAAGCTCTTCGTCGGCGGCGAGATGGGAGCGATGCTGCGGCGCAAGCAAGAGGTGCGCAGCTTCGAGTCGACCGACACTCCCCTGTGGCAGGGCCGCCTGGTGGTTCTCGTCGACCGCGGGACCGCCGGGCCGGCCGAGGTCTTCGCGTCCGTGTTGCGGCAGCGCGCCAGCGCCGAGCTGGTCGGCGAGCGCACGTTGGGTTACGCCGGTCACCAGTCGACGGCCGACCTGTCCACCGGCAGCCGGCTCTTCTTCACCGACGCCTTCTACAGTGGGCCCGACAAGAAGCCCATCAACGAGCCGCTCAAACCCGACCTGCTGGTGATCGAGCGCAACCGAACGTTCCTCGAGAAGGACGTGCCCATGAGCGAGCTCATCCTGCGTCGCGGCGTGCATCATCTCCTGGACGAGCCAGCGCTGCCCGCCGACGCCGCGAAGAAGGCGGCCTGACGCTCGCCGCCCATTGCCCATCCGCTACCGCCGTACCAAACCCCGATCCGCCCGCGAAGCGACCTCTACCGGCCGCCGTGGCCGGGCGTCGGCCGGGGTGCTCCTATTCCTTCTCGGAGTGGCCGTTGGCGCCCTGGGCGCCTACCTGATCCTGGGCGGTGCGCAGCGGCGCGGCGGCGTCAGTGCCGCGGAATGGCTCCGGCAGGAGGCGGCCAGCCGGGACCGGGAGTCCCAAGCTCAGGAGGAGCGGGATGCGCGAGGCGGGTCGGCGGCGCGGCGCCGCAACGGTGCGGGCCACAATGGGGCGGGCCGCGAGGGCGCGGCGGCGCGAGGGGGGCGATCCTCGGCGACCCCTGCGGCCGGCACGCTCGGGGGAGACCAGGGCACCGCTGGCCGTGCAGGCCTGCGTGGCGCAGGCGGGACCGAGGGGATCGGCGCTGCCGGCAGCGCGGCCGCGGGTGCCGTAACGGGGGCGGCGCGCGTAGCGTTGGTCATCGACGATCTCGGCCGCAGCCTCGGGGAGCTCGATGACCTGCGGCAGTTGGGGGTGCCGATCACCTACGCAGTTCTACCGTTCGAGGTCCAGACGCCGGAGGTGGTCGCCGCCCTGCGCCGCCGTCACGAGGAGATCCTCTGCCATCTGCCCATGGAGCCCAAGAGCGGTGGCAATCCAGGGCCCGGGGCCCTGCGAGCCGGCATGTCGGCGGAGGAACTGCGGCGATCCACCCTCGCCGCCATTGCCGCCGTGCCCGGAGCGGTAGGAGTCAACAACCACATGGGCTCGGCCCTGTCTGCGGACCCAGGTTCGATGTCCACGATTCTGAGCGTGCTGGCGGCGCACGGCCTCTACTTCCTCGACTCCCGTACCAGCGCCCAGAGCGTAGGCTTCCGGGTCGCGAACGCCCTCGGCGTGCCCGCCGCCGAGCGCCAGGTCTTCCTGGACGATGATCCCAAGCCCGAGGCCGTGGCCGCCGAGTTCCAGCGCCTGCTAGAGCTCGCTCGCACCCGCGGCGCCGCGATCGCCATCGGCCATCCTCATCCCGCGACCCTCGCCACCCTGGCGGCCGAGGTGCCGCGCGCCCAGGCCCTCGGCTATCGTTTCGTAGTGGTCAGCGCGCTGCTCGACCATCCGGCCGCCGCGTCGCCGCCGCCCGCGGACGGTGACTGAAATCACGGGTCCCTCACTTCTCAGTTGACGTCGGACAGCGCCGGCTGCCTCGGAACCGTTCCCGCCGGTGGCCCCACCGAGACGGTTCGGGGAAACCGCGCCGCGGCGTTGCTGTCCCCGCCCGAACACCTTCTACGCATATGTTCTACAGGGGCTAGTCTCTGTCAGCTGAGAACTGTCCAGAACCGAACTGCAAATCGAGGTTCATCCGAAAGGAGGACCACCGTGCCGGGGAGGCTCTCTCAGATGGCAGCGGAACCAATCCCTTGACGTTGCTGGAGGCAAGGGTGCCTCGCCGTCATCCCTGGGAACGCTCAGTCGGCGGCGCGCGTAGACTACGCCGCTGTTCGGGCATTCAAGGAGGAAAACATGCGTACCGCTCAGCGTTGCTTGCTTTCGCTTCTTCTCTGTTTCGGCATTTCCGCGTCGGCGGCCAACGGCCTTTCCCCCGGCACCTCGCCCGCCAAGGAGGCCAAGATTCGTGAGCTGATGAAACTCACCGGATCGGGCGAGCTCGGCGTCCAGCTCATGAGCCAGCTGATCACCAACTTTCGGGCCGCCGTGCCCGACGCCCCCGAGCAGTTCTGGAAGGACTTCGCCAAGGAGGTCAAGCCCAGCGACTTCGTCGATCGAGTCCTCCCTATCTACTCGCGCCATTTCAGCGAGCAGGATCTCGACGGCCTTATCGCCTTCTATAGGACGCCGCTCGGCCAGAAGATGATCCATGAGATGCCAGCCACCATGGCCGAGTGCATGGCGGCAGGGCAGGAGTGGGGCCGCCAACTGTCTGCGCAGATGATCGCGAAGGCCAAGGCAAACGGCTACAAGACCAAGAAGTAGCTAGGACCTCGGCATTGCTGCGGCCGTTACCTGGTTCGGAGAGGGACGGACGCAGGATCGAGCGGCAGTCCCCTCCGGCGGCGGCCAGGTTGCGTGTTGGATGTTCTGCCCGGTCACTTCCTCTCCGCGTCAACAGCGGCCTTCAACGGCAACACCTCGGCCAGCGGGCGGCCGTCGAGGGCGGCGGCGATCTCGCCGGCAATGCGGTCGGCGACGGCGCGCAGCGGGTCGTTCGCGAGATGCGCGTAGCGCGCCGTCGTCGCCGGAGTCTTGTGGCCCAGGTTTTCGAGGACTCCATGCTGGCGGATGCTGCGACCGACTCGACCCGCACCCAGACCGACCGCTATGATCCCCCTACGCGAATGTGGCCCAGGCGCAAATCGGCAAAGTGGCCATTGGCGAAGGCAACCGGTCCGGTCTACTGTTAGGCTGCGTCGAAGCGAGTTGACTTCTCGAAAGCTATGTCTTGCTCTTGCGTCCAGACTTCAGGAGGAGGGGGCGCCGAGCCGATGCGGTACAGAGGTTGGTCGGGGCGGGTTACGTCGGCCGGACAGCTGGCAGGGCGGCGACAAAAGCAGCAGGACATGCGCGAAGCCAGAGAACCCTGGCTTCGACGGCTGATGGGATAACAAATGCAAAGTTAGCAAGAAGATATGCAGGAGACTGGCTCTCGCTGCCTAGCTCTGCGCTTACCCACTGGCACACCCTTGGAGAGACTCCATGACCACACGCACTTTGCTCAAGTTCAGCCTGGCCGCGGGCCTCATGGGCTTGTCAGGCCTCAGTTTTGCTAGCCAGGATCACCCGCAGCCGCGACAGGGCAACGACCTATCTGGCCTCCACGCCTTCGACCTGCGCGCCGGATGCTGGATCTACCACAACCACGTGCTGAAGGAGCGACTGGCCAACAACCACGACTGGTTCGACTACGACAGCATCCAGCATCTGTGGATCACCATGGGTGGCTACGGCAACATGGACGACAACGAGATGCGGACGCCGGCAGGCACCTACCATGGTCTGACGGTGCGCACCTACGATCCCAAGACCGGCACGTGGTCGATCTGGTGGTATGACGGCCGCAATCCTTCCGACCTTGACCCGCCCGTGAAGGGGCGCTTCAAGGACGGCGTGGGCACTTTCTATTCCGATGACACCCTGCGCGGCAAGCCCATCAAGGTGCGCTTCACCTGGTCGGGCATCACTGCCACTGCCGCCCACTGGGAGCAGGCTTTCTCCGGCGACGGCGGCAAGACCTGGGAGACCAACTGGATCGCCGACTTCAGCAAGATGGATTGCACATCCAGCTGAGCGAGTCGCCCGCGACCCTACCTTTGTGCTCGGCGCCGATCGGCAGCGTCTCGCCGCGGTCGAGGCCGTGCCGCAGCTGCGCTGGCGCGTCGACAGCCACCACCACGCTGTCAAGTGACGGCATCTGTTACAAGGTTAGCGATCGCAGACTCTTACGACCCTCCTTGGTTGCTGGGCCGGGCCCAGGATGCGGCGGGGCCGGGGGGAGGGTTCCGCCGCACGAATTCAACGATTACTTCATCATCCTTTCGAGGTCCCGCAGCCGATAGGACCGGCCCTTGATGTTGAGGACGTGGCAGTGGTGCAGCAGCCGGTCCAGCAGCGCCGTAGCCATCGCCTTGTCGCCGGCGAGGCGACGCGACCGAGGATCTTCTTTGCCCGCTCGCGCGCCTGGTCGACGGTCACCGCGCCGAATTCGCCGAGCGACAGCCGGCGGGTGCGGCGCTCTCTCATCCACTCGACGGCGAACCAGCGACGACCGCTGGCACGGACCCGGACGACGAAGCCGCGCAGTTCGGTGTCCCACACCTTGACAGCACCTCATTGAGGTGCTGGAGGACGCGAACGCACTGCGAGCGGGAGCAGCTCCCGCGCCGTTGCGAGGTAGCGCAGGTGCGGTGAATCGCCGACTTGCAGTGTTGCAACCTTCTTCGACGCTTGGCCCACTCATACAGGGATGACTGCAAGGCGACGCTCTCACATTCAAGAGGTGTTCGACATGAATCGACGCGAATTCGGCCAAAGTCTATGCAGCGCGGCCGTGGGCGCCGCCTTTGCGCGGCTGGCCGTTGCTCAGCAGCAGGCCCACGACACAGGTGGCGCGCAGCACCCGCAGCCCGAGAAGCCTGGAGGGATCGCGATGCTGATCTATCCAGACATGACCGCGCTCGATCTGATCGGTCCGCAGCAGGTCTTTGGCTACCTTTCGCCTCACGTGCACCTTGTTGCAAAGACGAATGATCTGGTGGTTAGCGACACCGGCATTGCGATCCGGCCGTCCACGGTCTTCGGGGATTACTCTGATCCGGTGGACATCTTGTTTGTACCCGGCGGCAGCATGGGCTCGGCCTCGGTCATGACAGACACCGAGACCATCAAATTCTTGTCGCGGTGTGGAAAGACCGCCAAGCTGGTAACGAGCGTCTGCTCGGGATCGATGATCCTGGGCGCGGCCGGCCTTCTACGCGGCTACAAAGCGACGTCGCACTGGGCTGTGCGAGATATCCTGCCACTCCTCGGAGCGGAGGTTGTCGCCGAGCGTGTCGTGCAGGACCGCAACCGCATCACCGCTGGTGGCATTACGGCCGGAATCGATTTTGGCCTTCGCGTCGCTGCGCAGATGTTTGGGGAGGACAATGCCCGGCTCATCGAGCTGGTGCTGGAGTACGACCCGAAGCCGCCATTGGGATCGGGCAACCCGGAGAAGGCCCCGCCGAGCGTCGCAAAGGCAGCGCGAGGAAACCTGGAACCGTTGCGCGTGGCCTATCGTGACGCGGCTCTCGCAGCGCGGAAAACATGGGCCTCGTAGACTTTACTGACCGCACCAACTCGACCATCCGCCTGGATCCTGCGCAACTCGATGCGCCCGCCGTGGGCGAGATGCGGGCACGTGCGGGCGATAGCCAACGCGCGCTCGTCGCTTACAGCGCGGACCATGAAGAACCCCGAGATGACGTCGCCGGGCGCGAGCCCGGTTGCCGCTCCATTTGGTGGCGTCACCAGGTTGCCTTGAAGCCCTAGCCTGTCCCCCTCGATGAGCTCGCCCGCCCGCTGCAGGCGCGTCGCCCAGCGGGCGACCTCGGCGCGCATGGCCAAGGGTGGCCGATCTCGTCGAAAGGACTCGTCTTCATGCAGGAGCAGGAGGTAGCGGGTCATTGGTCCTGCGTCCGAGGACGGAGCCTGCCAGCGGCCAAGCCCGAAACCCACCAGGAGCAGCGCGAGGCCGGCTGCGAGCAGCCAGCTCCGGCGTGCCACGGGCGCCCGGCGCCGGGCGAGCAAGCCCGCCGTAACCAGCCGGCCGATCACCCGGCCCTCGAGCTCCGAAGGCGGTGACTGTCGCAGGAGCGCGGCGAGCTCCGCACGTTCCTGTTCCGTCCACTCGAGGTCCTCATTTTCCATCTTCGCCTCCGTGGGGCACCGGCCTGGCCCACAAGCTACGCAGGACTTGGCGGGCTCGTGCGAGCTGGCTCTTCGAGGTGCCGGGCGCGATCTCGAGGAGCTCGCCGATTTCCTCGTGAGTCATGCCTTGTAAGTCGTGGAGCAGGAGCACGGTCCGATAACCTGGGGCGAGGCGCGCCAGGGCCCGCTCGAGGTCGAGTCTCTCTGCATGGCTGTCGGCCGGCTGCGCCGCGTCTTCGCCTGGGTTGTCGGCGCCCTGGTCGGTGCCATGCCGGCGCGCGTCGTGCCAGCTTTCACGACAACAATTGACGACGAAGCCGATCAGCCAAGTGCGGAGGCTGGATCGCCCGTCGAACGATGGCAACCGCCGGAGGGCGCGGAGCCACGCCTCCTGCACGATGTCCTCGACCACGGCGCCGCGCCCGGCGAGATTGCGCGCAAACCCATAGAGAGCAGGGCCGTGCTGCCGATAGATCTCGCGAAAGGTGCGCTCGTCTCGATCGGCCAGAAAGCGGTCAACGAGCGCGCACTCTTCGTCTGTGTTTGGCACAGCGCTCATCCTTACATGAGTGAGCCAAGCGTTGCAAAAGGTTGCATGCGGTGTGGGCGCCGAAGTCCTGGGAGGCAGCGCGCATTCCGCGTATCACTTTCCACGCTGCTTCAGTCGATGCAACCCTTTCCCCTGCGCCGCCCATTCATGAGGGATGGCGAGTTCGCGCTTCGCCGGCTTGGCCGGCGCAAGGAGGGCCGATGAACAATGGAGCGGCACGGACGATCTCACTGCGACTCTTGGCGGCGTTTGTACTGCTGAGCCCGCCTTGGGCGCGAGCTGGCGACGCGCCGGCGCCGACCATCGGGTCGGTGGATCCGTACCTCATGGCGGATCGCAACGCTGAGATCGCGTTGGCGCGTAGCGCAGCGCCGCCCTCGATATCGGCCGACGCTACGGTCCTGGTACTGACGCGGCACGGCTTCGAGACGGCGAGTGAAGGGAAGAACGGTTGGGTATGCTTGGTGGATCGATCGTGGACGGCCGCTTTCAACGATTCGCGGTTCTGGACCCCCAGGTCGCGTGGTCCGGCCTGCTTCAATCCTCCTGCCGTCCGGTCCATCGTGCCGATCACCTTGAAGAGGGCAGAGTTGGCGTTGGCTGGACGTTCCAGGGCTGAGATCGCCAGCGCCATGAAGACTGCTCTCGAGAAGAACGAACTGCCCGCCCTGGAGCCCGGCGCGATGTGCTACATGATGTCGCACGATCA
>DASZHY010000023.1:0-5935 GCA_035949675.1 Thermoanaerobaculia bacterium | reverse complement strand
TCACCGCCGGCAGGACGCTCGCCAACAACCTGGTGAGCGGGCTGGCGAAAGGGGGCCAGGGGACGCTGGTCGTGCTGCCGTCGCTGGTGAACCAGGGCGACGTGCACGTGGTGATCGACGTCAGCGGGTATTTCCAGTAGGGGCGCGGGGGGCGCATTCCGGCCGGGCACGCTGCGCAAGCCTGATCCTGCGGGCGGTAACCAGCGGGGGCGGCGGGCCGCTTCGCGCCACCTACGCCCTGTCGCCGGCCGCCGTCCTCGGACAGCTTGCTCCGCGGCCCTCCCCTCGTGCCCCGCGCACCTACTTCCAGAGGGGGGTTTAGGCAGTGAGGGTCTCGATGCGGCGGGCGAGGGCGTCGAGACGGCCGGCCAGCAGGGCTAGCTCCGCGGCGGCGGCGTCTAGGCGGTTGCGCTCGGCGCGGATGAAGCGGGTGTAGGGAGCGATCGCCTCGTCGATGCGGCGCAGGCTGCGCTCGAGCTCGCGGTCGAACTGGCCGGTGAGCGCGGCCATCAGGCGCTCGCGCAGGGCGGCGATCTTGCCGCGCAGCTCGCGCTTGGCGGCCTGCCGCCGGCTGGGGATGATGAACAGACCGAGCACCGCGACGACGCTCGCCGCCAGCACGCCGGTCAAGTCGGCGGCGGCGCCGGCCAGGACGTGGGCGACCAGCGCCCCCAGGCCGATCGCTCCCACCTCGACCAGGGCGGTCGAGGCGACCGCCGTCTGCACGGCCTCGGCCAGGCGCGTCGACTCGCCCTCCTGGTCGTAGCGCGCGACCGCGTCCTGCGCGGCGCGGCCGACGCTGGCGAGCAACCGCGCGCGGTCGAGCTCGAAGGGGCCGCCGACCTGGCCGACGATGCGCTCGTCGTGCTGCTGGCGGCGGCGGGCGACGTGCTCCATCACCGCCTGCCACTGCCGCAGGTCGGCGGCGATCATCCAGTCGATCACCTCCTGCACGCGGCGGTCGATCACCTGCGGCGTGCCGGCGACCACCTGGCTGGCGAACTCCGCCTTGATGCGCGCCTTGTTGAGCAGGTCCAGGACCCGCCCGAGGCGCAGCGTGTCGTCGAAGAACTGCATGCCGCGGGCCTCGAACTGCTGCAGCACGCCGGCCACGTCGGCCAGGCGGAAGCGGAACTCGCGCGCCATGTCCTCGCGGTAGAGCGCCAGCTGGCGCTCTACGTCGTCGATGGCGGTGACGTCGCCGGCGAGCAGCAGAAGCCGCGCCGCCACGTTCTCGCGGTAGCGTGCCGCGAGGCGGCTGGCGATGCCCAGCGGGTTCAACAGCTTGAGGCGCAGGCGCTGCTTCTCGTCGAGGGTCTTGCCGATGTAGTCCTCCAAGGCGGCGAAGCGGCTGGCGGCGGCGAGAGCGGCGTCGCCGGCGCCGCTCGCCTTGGCGCGCTGGGCCTGGCGGGCCGACACCGGGAAGACGTCGGGGGCGGCGCCGAGCAGCGCGGCGGCGTGCTCGGCGACGAAGGCGCGCACCTCGTCCACCTCGGCCGCCGAGTCGAGGATGTCGATCTTGTTGATCACCACGACGACCTTCTTCCCCCATTCGCGGATGCTCTCGAGGAAGGCGCGCTCGCTCTCGGTGAACGGGCGGTCGGCGGAGGTCACGAACAGCACCAGGTCCGAGCGCGGCACGAAGTCGCGGGTGATCGCCTCGTGCTCGCGGTGGATGGCGTTGGTGCCGGGGGTGTCGACGATGTGGATCTCGCGCAGCAGGTCGAGGGGGGCGGTCACGACGTCCAGGGCATCGAGGCCGGCGGGGGCATCGAGAGCGGCGGCGGCGGCGGGCGGCGGACTCGCGGCTGGTGGCCGCGCGTCCGGACCGGGGCCGTAGCGGAGCAACTGGATGCGGGTGGTGGTCGGGGTGACGCCCTCGGCGAGCAGCGGGCTGCCCACCAGGGCGTTGATGAAGGCGCTCTTGCCGGCGTTGAACTCGCCTGCCACGACCAGCAGGAAGAGCTCGTCGAGCTGCAATGCCGAGCGCCGCAGGGTCTGCAGGTCCTCGGCGGCGGCGTCGAAGCGTGCCAGCGCCACCTGAAGCTCGGTCAGCAGCCGCCGCTCCTCGGCCAGCAGCTCGTCCTTGGCGCCGTCGACGATCCGCCTGAGCATGGGGCGCGCGCCCTCCCGCGGGCACGTTAGCACAGGCGCCGCGGCGGGCCGCCGGCTGCCGCCGGCTGGTAGCTCACCGTTCTCGCTTCACGCGCGCGGTCCTCCCCTACTGAAATTCGAACCAACCGTTGACGTCTACGATCAGCTGCACCTGGCCACCGCCCGTGATGAATGGGTAGACCTGGACCGTCCCGTGCCCGGCTCCGTCCAGCAGCAGGATGGCGTTGTTGGCGCGGGTCTGTCCGGCGCTGAAGTTGATGGTCGACGAATTCGGCGGCGGCCCCAGATCCGGATAGAAAACGAGGAAGCCCGCGCCCGTGGGCTGCGTCACCGTAATGTTGGCCGAGACCGACTTCGCCTGTACCGGGATGGCGCACGACCCGGCGAGGCCGAGCGTCTGCGCCGTGCCCGACGACAGCGCCGGTCCCTGGCCGGCGACGCGAGTGTCGAGGATCCGGCAGGGGGTCGTGGTGTGGAAGCCGAGGCCCTGGAGCGTGTGGGTGCACGGCCCCGGCAGGCTGGCGCCCGTCACCTGGATGTTGTCCACGAACCAGCCGGTGTAGGTGTTCGGCGTGTTGCCGTTGTCGGAGGTGAAGAGGAAGCGGATCCGCACGTGCTGGTTGGCGTAGGCCGAGAGCGAGCCGCTGAAGTTCGACCACATGTCGTTGGGCGACACTCCGGTGAAGACCATCTGGCCGGCCGCGAACTCCGCGCCGCCGCAGGCCGGGCCGCTGCCCGGGGCCATGGCGCCGGGGTAGGTGATGGTGTTGAGCTTGGTCCAGTTCGCGAAGCCTCCCGCCTCGGTCGCGACCTCGACGACGCCGGCGTCGAAGCCGGTCTCGAGGCTGTAGCGCGTGTCGAAGCTCAGCGACGGGCTGGCGCCGAGGAAGAGAGTGGGGCTCTCGAGCCCCATACAGGCGCTGGTGGGGTAGTCGGCGACGCCCTGGGTGTTGGTGGCGTAATGCCTGGTGGTGTTGTTGTTGGGGGCGTCGGTCGGCCGGATGGTCCAGCTGTTGTTGGGGGTCGGGCTGGGGATCAGCTGCGCGACGCCGGTGTCGCCGGCATCGTCGCTGAAGGTGCCAGGCGTGAGGGCGCCCGCCGGCGTCTCATAGCGCGTGACCAGATTCGCCTCGGTGTTGCCCTGGAGGTCCGTCGCCCGCACGATGTAGAAGTACTTGGTGCCGGAGCTGACGTCGAAGTCGTGGAAGCTGGTGGCGGCGAGATTGGAGGCGATGCGGTTGGTGTCGTCGGGCAGGAAGCCCGGGCTCGTCGAACGGTAGACGGTGTAGGTGAGGCCCGAGCCGCACACCGCGGCGCCCGGCTGCCAGTTGACGGTCAGCTCGCAGGTGCCGCCGGTCGCCGAGGCCACGCCCGCTACGCCGGCGAAGTTCGGCGGCTGAAAACAGCTGCCGGTCGCCACGATCGCCGCGCAGGCTGACGCCGGCGAGGTGCAGGCGGCGCAAGGCGTGGCGGAGGCCACCACCTGATATGAGTAGGAGAAGGTGCCCTGGAGGCCGTTGGTATCGAGGAAGCTGGTGGCCGGCGCCTGGACGGTGGCGAGCGCCACGTAGCCGGTGCCCGAGCTGCAGTCCCCACCCTTGCGGTAGACCTTGTAGGCTGCCACCCCGGCGACCGGGTTCCAGGAGACTTGGATCTGGTTGTTGGCCGGGGTGGACAGCGTCACTCCGGTGGGCGCCGCCAGCGCGGAGGCCGAGCAGTCCGTCGGCGTCACCGCGATACAGTTGGAGGCTACCCCGTAGCAGGCGCTGTTGGCTCCGACCGGCTGCACGCTGTAGTAGTACGGCACTCCCGGCGCGACCCCCGGATCTTCGAAATACTGCTGCGCTCCCCCGACCACGGTGAGCGGCTGGAAACCGAAGCGGCAGCCGAGGGTGTTGCGCAGCACGCGGTATTGCGTCGCGCCGGCCGACGGCGTCCAGCTGAGCTGCACGGGCGTGTTGCTGCTGCAGGCGGAGATCGTGGGGGCGGCGATCGCCGCCGGGCAGCCGCTGCTCTGATTCGCGGCGTCGGACGCGTTGCCGCAGGCGATAGCGTGCAAGTCGAAGGCCGCGAAGATCTCCGCGGCGTGAGGCGTGCCGTTGGCCAGGTTGCCGTCGTTGTCGTCAATAAAGCGGTAGCTCTCGAACCAGTTGTTGACGCCGCAGCCGTTGGTGGTGCCCGACGGCTCCATGCCGGTCACGGAGTAGGCGGAAACCGTGAGGTCGCGCGTCAGGTACCAGAGCCGGTCCATGTACTGCCAGCCGGAGAGCTCGTGCGGCCCCTGCGGCGAGGTGTAGACGTTGCCTCCGAAATCGGTCGAGATGAGTCGCTTGACGAGGTCGAAGTTGGCCTGCGAGGCGATCTCCGACTCGCAGTGACACTCGTAGCCGAGCGGACCCGCGCAGTTGGTCGGGTCGGTGGGATTGCTCAGCGAGCAATTGTAGAAGTTCGCCTTGCCGTCGGCCACCCCGGGCGGAGCGGCGGTAGCCGGCAGCAGGGTGTTCCACCGCGCCGGGGTGCCGGCATCCGGTTGCGTCAGGTCGGGAGCGAGGCCGGAATGCGAGCCGTTCGGGGCGTCGGGGTCGCGGGGCGGGATGCAGTCGGTGGTGGCGTCGGCGCCGCGGCTGCAGAGCCGGGTGTAGTCGAGGTCACGCACTCCGGCGCAGAGCCGGGACTGGGCGCCGGCGGTGGCGCTGCCGTAGCCGGCCTTGTTTCCCCAGTTGGGGTTGGTGGGATCGCTCAGCCGGAAGCCGGGGCCGATGCAGGTCTGCTGCCCCTCGAGCAGGGCGAAGGTGTCGCCCATGGCCTCGCCGGTGCCTCCTTCGGGGGCGGTGCCGGTGGCGTCGTTCTGGTCGAGACCGTGGCCGAACTCATGGAGGAAGACGGTCGGCACCTCGCCGGTGTTGTTGCAGAACAGCCCCGGGGTGACTTTCTGGAAGTTGAGCGAGTCGGTCGTTCCCTGCCAGAAGGCGTTGCACATCGGCGGGATGTCGGTGTTGACCAGCACCGTCGACTGCGATCCGTCGACGCCCTTCAGCCAGTCGTTGTTCGGCATGTAGAAGCGCGCCTTCTGATTCATCAGGTTGAGGTGATAGTAAGTGTTCCGCGCCGAGTGGGTGTCGCCGCTGCCGTCGGAGAGCGCGCCGCTCTGGGGTGCCGACTGCCGGGTCGCCGGCGCGCAATCGGTGTTGCCCATCGGCAGCGGATCGGTGGTGCCGAGATCGATGTTGCCGGGGGCGACGCCGGTGGCGGCAACCGCGCCGCACTGGTCGACGACCTTGAAATATTTGCCGGTCAAGGTGGTGCTGGCGGAGGTGGCGCCGGCCGGGTAGCTGAAGGCGCCGGCCGAGTTGGTGTAGCAGGCGGCGCCGGTGCAGCTGCCGCCGGTGAAGGTGAGCTGGGCGTTGGGCATGGTGATCGCCGCCTCGGTCTGGGTGCCGGGCGCGCAGCTCGTCGGGTCGGTGCAGTTGCTCACCGTGTAAACCGAGCCGCGGGCCAGCGCCGACGCGGCGTACTCGTTGGTGTCGACGAAACGCAGTACCTTGCCGGAGACCGCATCGACCAGCGCCTGCCAGCTCTCGGGCTCGCCGGCCCTCAGGAAAGCGAAGCGGTAGACCAGCTCCGGTTGCCAGCCGGCGCCGATGGCGCCGGCAAAAGCCACCTGGTCGGCGGCGCCGCGCGGCACCCATAGAAGGGTGCCGTGCTCGACGAAGCGATCGCCGGGCAGCAGGCCGCCGAGGTAGGCCGCCAGCGCGGCCTTGGCCTGCTCTCTGGTGAGCGCCGGTGCCTGGGCGGGCAGGCGGAGCCCCTGCGGCACCGT
>DASZHY010000022.1:0-4249 GCA_035949675.1 Thermoanaerobaculia bacterium | reverse complement strand
CTCATGCGCCGGCTGGGCGAGGCGCCGGCGGCGGACCGGGCGCGGCTGGGGCGCGCGGCCAACGAGGCCAAGCGCACGCTCGAGGAGGGCTTCGCCGCGCGCCAGGAAGAGGTCAAGCAGCGCGAGCTCGAGGCGGCGCTCGCGGCCGAGCGGGTGGACGTCACCCTGCCCGGCCGGCCGGTCGACGTCGGCAGGCTGCACCCCATCACCCAGGTGCTGCGCGACGTCGGCCGCATCTTCGGCGGCATGGGATTCCAGATCTTCGACGGCCCGGAGGTCGAGACCGACGAGTACAACTTCGGGCTGCTCAACATGCCCGAGGGCCATCCCGCCAGAGACATGTGGGACACCTTCTACACCACGGTCCCCAACCTGATCCTGCGCACCCACACCAGCCCGGGGCAGATCTATGCCATGCGCTCGCAGGCGCCGGGACCGCTGCGCGTCATCCTGCCGGGCAAGACCTATCGCTACGAGCAGGTCACCGCCCGCTCCGAATGGATGTTCCACCAGGTCGAAGGCATCGCGGTCGGCGAGCACGTCACCTTCGGCGACCTGAAGGGGGTGTTCGTCAGCTTCGCCGAGCAGATGTTCGGCCCCGGGCGGCGCCTGCGCTTCCGCAAGAGCTACTTTCCCTTCACCGAGCCGAGCGTCGAGGTGGACGTCAGCTGCATCCTCTGCGGCGGCGGCGGTTGCGTCCTGTGCAAGCAGAGCGGCTGGCTCGAGATCCTGGGCGCCGGCATGGTGCATCCCAGGGTGCTGCGGTCCGGCGGCTACGACCCGGCAAAGGTGAGCGGCTTCGCCTTCGGCATGGGACCCGAGCGCATCGCGCTGCTCAAGTACGGCATCTCGGACATCCGCTATTTCTTCAGCAACGACGTCCGCCTGCTGGATTCCATCCGGTACTGAAACTCTAGCTGCCACTCCCTGCGAGACCCCGTGCCATGAAACTGGTGCCAGTAGCAGGTGTTCGAGAACTACTCGAAGCGTCTATCGGGTCTCCCCCCGCAACTCCTCGATCCCCTTCCCACCCCTCCGGGGGGGAAGGGGACGCCCCCTCCCCTTCGCTTCGGCCAACGGTTTCGTTCTAGCCCGCATGCGGATTCCGATCTCCTGGCTGAAGGACTACGTCGACGTCGGCGAGACGGCCGCCGCCCTGGCGGAGCGGCTCACCCTCGCCGGCCTCGAGGTGGAGGCCGTGCACCCTTCAGCGGGCGGCGCGGGCGGCGAGGTGCTAGAGATCGCCTTGACTCCCGATCTCGCCCGCTGCATGAGCGTCGTCGGCGTGGCGCGGGAGGTGGCGGCGCTCACCGGGGCGGAGCTGCGGCTGCCGGCGGCGCCGGACGCCGCCGAGACTCCCGCCGGCACCCCTGAGACCCCCGCGACCGGCGAGCTCGGAGCCGAAGTCGAGATCGCCGATCCCGCCCGTTGCCACCGCTTCATGGGAGCGGTGGTGCGCGGCGTCGAGATCGGCGAGTCGCCGGCGTGGATGCGGGAGCGCCTCCGCGACGCCGGCATGCAGGCGATCGACAGCGTCGTGGACGTCACCAACTACGTGATGCTCGAGCTCGGCCAGCCGCTCCATGCCTACGACTACGACGTGCTGGCGGCGCGGGCGGCGAGCCAGGGCCTGCCGCGGCCGTCGATCCGCGTCCGTCCGGCGGCGCCGGGAGAGAAGATCACCACGCTCGACGGGGTGGAGCGGCAGCTCGAGGGGGGAGAGCTGCTGATCGCCGACCCGGCCGGCCCGCTGGGGGTTGCGGGAGTCATGGGCGGCACCGACAGCGGCATCTCGGCGGCCACCCGCAACGTCCTGCTCGAGGCCGCGACGTTCGACGGCGTGACGGTCCGGCAGGCCGCGCGGCAGCTCAAGCTCCACACCGAGGCCAGCAGCCGCTTCACCCGCGGCGTGCCGGCGGCGCTCAACGCCGTCGCGCTGCACCGCGCCGCGGACCTGCTCGAGCGCCTTGCCGGCGGGCGGGTCACCGCCGTCGTGGACCGCTATCCGGTGCCGCAGGCGCCGCGCCGCGCCCTGCTGACCGCGAGCGAGGTGCGCCGCCAGCTCGGCGTCGGGCTCGAGCTGCCGGCGATCCGCTCCTGCCTCGAGCGGCTCGAGTTCGCGGTGGAGACGGTGCCCGCGGCAGCAGCCCAGCTGGCCGCCGCCGTCGCGGCCGCCGCCGGCGAAGGCGCCCTGGGCCTGTCGATCGAGCCCGGGGAGGAAGTGCTGCGCTGCACCGCCCCCTGGTACCGCCTGGACGTGGAGGTCCCCGCGGACCTGACCGAGGAGGTGGCGCGGATCATCGGCTATGCCGCCATCCCGGCGACGCGCCTGGCCGATACCCTGCCGCCGCCGTTCCCCAACCCGCTGCTCGAGACCGCGGAGCGGATCCGCGACGTCCTCGCGGGATGCGGGCTGCATGAGCACATCAACTACACCCTCACCACGGCCGAGAGCCACGACAAGCTCGGCCTGCCGCCGCAGCCGCCCGAGCGCTACGTCACGCTGGGCAATCCGCTCTCGGCCAACCGGCGGGTGATGCGCCGGTCGATGCTGGTTTCGGCGGTGGAGGCCCTGCCCTACAACCTGCGCTTCGCCGACCGCGTGCGCAGCTTCGAGCTCGGCCGCGTCTATCTGCCGGAACAGGGCGACGGCATGCGGCCGCGCGAGGAGCACCGCCTGAGCGTGCTGCTCACCGGCCCGCGGCGGCGCCCGAGCGTCCACCCCGATCCGGGCGGCGCCGAGCCGCTGGACTTCTTCGATATGAAAGGGATCCTCGAAGCCTTGCTGTCGACGCTCGGCTGGCTGGAGCGGGTCGAGCTCGTGCCCCGGCCGGGGGAGGCGCCCTTCGGCCCGCGCTGCGCCGAGGTCGCCGCCGCGGGCGGCAGGCTGGGCATCCTGGGCGAGCTGCACCCGGCCGTCGCCGAGCGCTGGGGACTGGGCGGGCGGCGGGTCTGCCTCGCCGAGCTGGCGATCGAGCCGCTGGTCAAGACCTCGTGGCAGCGGGAGGCGATGCCGCCGATCAGCAATTACCCGGCGGTGGTGGAGGACCTCGCCTTCGTGGTTCCCGAGGAGGTCTCGGCGCACGACCTGGCGGCGGTCATCCGGCGGGCCGGCGCGCCGCTGCTCGCCGCGCTCGAGCTGTTCGACCTCTATCGCGGCGAACCGCTGCCCAAGGGCGCGAAGTCGCTCGCCTACCGGCTCACCTTCCAGAGGCAGGACGCGACGCTCGGCGGCGCTGAGGTCGGCGCCGTGCGCGGGCGCATCGAGCAGGCGGTAGCCGAGACCCTGGGCGGCAAGCTGCGCGCCTGAGCCTGCCGGGCTCAGCTCGCGGCGGGGCTCTCGGCGCCCGCCGGGAGCCGCCAGGCGGGCGGCGGGGCAAGCGCCCCGTCCAGCATCGCCGGCATCGGGCGCTCCGCCAGGTTGGTGAATTCCAGGAACTGCAGGCCCATGCCGCGCGGCTCCCGCCAGAGCCGGCGCCAGCGGACCACGGCGCGGGCGGAGAACGGCGTGCGGTCGGCGCCGTGTCCCGGATACACGTCGAGCACCACCAGGGTGCCGACCGGGAACGTCTGCCGCGTCGCGAGGAACATGCCGCCGAGCGACAGGTTCTCGGCGAGGCCGACGAGATAACGCCGGTCCTGGGGCCGCACCGGCGCCACCCGGTAGACCACCTCGGTGCCGGGCAGGATCTTCCGGTAGCTGCCGCGCTGGTCGTTTTCCATGGCCTGGCCTCCTCCGTTCAGTGGGCCAGCAGCGCTTGCTGCTGGGCGCTCTCGTACAGCGGGGCCGGCGAGAAGCGGTTCTCGCGCCCGGCGCAGGTGCCGCTGGTGGCGAGCTGCGGGGTGCCGCTCTCGGCAGCGGCGGCGGCGCCGGCCCGGGCCAGGCCACTGATGGCGACCTGGAACGCCTCCTCGATCGACACGAAGCCGTTACCCCTGGTATCGCTCTCAGCGGCCACGGCCGCCAGCCACAGCGGCCTGATGAACGGCTCGCAGCGCACCTCGTGACGGTCGTCGGTGCTCGATACGGCGACGACGTTGCGGCCCAGGGCCACGGCGGCATTGCTGAAACCGCCCGAGTAGCACTGATCGGCGATCAGCACGAGCTTGCCGAAGGGGATCTCGCCGAGCTGCTGCATGAGGTCGCGGGCGGTGATCGATCCGTCTTGCAACCCGAGGCTGGTGCGGCCGAACATCCGGTAGCCGTGCCCGGTCAGGTAGACCAGCAACAGATCGCCGGGCCGCACCC
>DASZHY010000021.1:0-6338 GCA_035949675.1 Thermoanaerobaculia bacterium | reverse complement strand
GCGGCGCCGGGAGCCACGGCGCCGGTCAGCCGGAAACCGGCGCGGAACCAGGACGGGACCCGCACCGGCCGCAAACGATCGGTCGTGCTATTTTGAGGCAAAGGCACTGCGATCACGTTGTCGGTTGTATGCATGCGACCGCTCCTCCGAAGAGATCCGTCTAGTGGCGGCGCGGCGCCTCGGCATCGGCGCGCCGGCTGCGGGCGACGAGCGCCCGGAAGGCGGTGCGCGCTCGCTGCTCCGCCTTGGGGTGATCGAGCAGCTTGTAGAGCTGCTGGAAGGCCATGCCGATGCCCACGAGCTCGTAGGCGAACTGCTCGGCATCGAGATCGGCGCGGAAGTGCCCCTGCTCGACTGCCAGGCGCGCCGCGCGAGCCAGGGTGTGGTGCCAATCGCGCTGCGACTTGACCAGCAGATCGCGCACCGGACCCGGCCGGTCGTCGTACTCCTGGCTGAGCGCGATGAAGAAGCAGGTGCCCTTGCGCTCGCGGCCCGAGATCCAGGCGAGGTAGCCCTCGAACAGCGCGACCACCCGCGGCTCGCCGCGCGGCTTCGCCAGCGCCGGGATCACCACTTCTTCGATAAAGAGGTCGACAGCGCGCCGCAGCACCTCGAGCTGCAGCGCTTCCTTGGACCGGAAGTGCGCGAAGAGCCCGCTCTTCGACAGCTTCACGTTTGCCGCCAGGTTGCCCAGCGACAGACTCTCGAGGCCGACCTCGCTCGCCAGCGCCAGCGCCCGGTCCACGATCTCCCTGCGGGTCTCCTCGCCCTTGCTCATGGCCGCACAATAGCACGACCGGTCGTTTCTTCTCAAGACCGGTGCGTCATTCCACGCAGCCGGCTGACCATTTCGCGCACTATGCCGCGCCCGAAGCGCCGCCGGCGGCGGCGGTAATGCACGGAAAAGCCCGCCGCGCAAGCGTTTCCGCTGTGTGGCACCCCCGTTGCACCACAGGGCCGATGTGCGCACACCAGCAGGAAGCCCATCAGCCACAGCAACAACCGACAAGGAGCGACCCTCAGATGGAGACCGCAAAAGTCGACATTCGAAAGCTACAGTTACTCAACGACCGCATCAACCAGAGCATCGACGCCCTGAACCAGGTGCGCCTGTCGGTGCATGGTCTCTCGCATACGGCGGGGGTCAACCCCAACCTTCCGACGGGCGCCGCCGGCTTCGGCATCGGCCAGCAGCAGGGCGTCTTCCCGCAGCTGCAGCAGGGCGGCTTCCCACAGGTCGCGGGCGGCTTCCCACAAGCGCAACCGGGCATCTTCCCGCAGATCTTCGGCGGGCTCTCCCATACCCCGATGCCCTACGGCGTCGCCCAGGCCGGCTTGAACCCCTACCTCGGCTTCGGCGGCGTCCAGCAGCCCGGCTTGAACCCCTACGCCGGCATCGGCGGCGTGACTGGCGGCTGGAACCCCTACGCTCAGCTCGGGCAGATCGGCCAGTTCGGCGGCCTGAGCCACAGCGGCCAGGAGATGCCGGATCCCGTCGGCAGGACGGTCTGGAACGACCCCTGGCTCGCGGCAAGGGTGGTGCAGACCTTCCCCTACGCGCAGTTCGCCGTGCCACCGGTGGTGACGCTCTACTGACCCGAGCTGACCCGAGACGTCCGCGCGGGGGACGCGGCCGAGGTCGCGTCTCCCCCGCTCGCTCTTCTCATTCTCTCGATTCATTCTCTCGCCGGGGCCCGCGGCGGCAGCAGCCGCGGCCCCCGCACCGGCCGGCACAAGGAGGAAACCGACGATGGCCACCAGTAAAGTCAACTTGGAAGCGACGGTGGGGGAAGTCACCGATCTGCCGCGCATCGACGAAGCGATCGCCAGCGTGGAGCGGCTTTATCAGGCCCTGACCGGCAGTCAGGCGCCGCCCGCGGCGGAGGAGCCCGACGCGCCCATTCCGGTCGAGAAGGATGCCGCGGAGTTCGTGACCGAACGCCTCGATCGCCTGATCGACGCTCTCGGCCAATCGCTGGGTCAACCCAACGTCGCGGGCATGGAGGGCATGCCGTCAGGGCAGTCAGGTCCGCCGGCTGCCGAGCAGGAGTGGAGCCCGCCGCTGACCGTCTGGGAGAACGCCGACGGCCTCATGGTCCTCCTCGAGGTGCCGGGCGTCAGCCGCCAGGACCTGCAGCTCACCGACGAAGGCGACAGCTTGACGATCAAGGGCCAGCGCAAGGCCGACAACGACGGCATGCGCCTGCGCATGACCGAGCGGCCCCTGGGCCCCTTCCGCAGACGCATCATCCTGCCCAGGGGAGCGGGCGGCGGCGACCTCCAGGCGAGGCTGCGCGAAGGAGTCCTGGAGATCCAGATCCCCAAGCCCAAGAAAGCAACCGCCGGCCAGCGAACGATCCCGATCTCCTGATAGGCAGGTGTGCGGCGCTTACTCGACGTCCCCGAAGACCAGCCGCACCGCGCTGTCCAGGTCGGGCACGAACCGCACCAGTTGGGCGCAGATCGGGCGCGGCACCTGAATGCTGCGCTCGAGGTCGGCACGGTTGCCCTCCGGCAGGATCACCAGCCGCAGATTGCGGTTGTAGGCGCCGCGCACCTTCCATTCCGCCTCCCCCACCGGGCGCACCACCAGGACGTCGTGCGCATCGGTGACCAGCATGCCGCTCGACGCCAGGTCCTGGCGCACCGGCCGGTCGAGGAACACCGAGAGAAAGGCCAGCGCCGTGGGCAGTCCGGCGGACAGGCCGCCCGAGGGCTCGTCCTCCTTCGTCACCTTGAAGCTGTAGTTGAAATCCATGATGTCGCCGGTCAGGTGCGGCAGATTGGCGCGTGCGTACTCGCGCACCGCGAGGAACGTGTTGCGCACCGCCTGCGTGAGCTCGGAGGTCAGGTTGCCCAGGATCTCGTCGAGGAAACCTCCCTGGCCCGCCGTCACCGGCTTGCGCGCCGCCCAGACCTCGTGGATGAGCCCCTTGGCGCGGCCCGCGAAATGATAGACCGCCGCCGACAGCACCCGGCCCACCGCGCTTTCCCGGCGCGCCGCGGCGGTCGCCAGCGCCGCCGCCCGCTCGGCGCAACGCCGCGCTTCGGGCTCGTCGCCGCGCAGCCGGTGGAGCGCTGCCAGCTGCCGCCAGGCCGCCGGGCGCCGCGGCGATTCCCGGATCTGCGCCTCGAGGACGGCGGCCGCCTGACGGGCCCGCTCGGGCGGTGTGAAATGGCCGCGGATCGACGCCGAGGCGTCTCCCACGCCGGCGCGTGCGGCGCCTGCGCCGCCCGCATCGCCCGCGCCGCCTTCAGAATGGTCCAGCAGCCAGCCGATCACCCGCGGATCGCCGGGGTCCTCGGCGAGAGCGTCGAGGAAGAGGCGGACAGCTGCTTCCTGCTGCCCCTCGAGCTGGGCAAGGTCGGCCAGGTACTTGCGGTCCAGCACCTCGCCGCCCCGCTCGAGCAGCGCTCGCGCAGCGGCGCGCTCTCCCGCCAGCGCCAGGTGGAGTGCCCGGCGGCGAGGGTGGGCCTCGGCCGGCAGCCCGCTCGGGAGCTCGGCCGGGTCCGGACCGGCGCCGGCGACGAAGCTCGCCGCGGCGAGACGCGGCAGCGGCAGGTACTCCTGGGACGCCGCCGCCAGGGCATCGGCGAGCGTCGGGCGGTGCATGCCGGCCTGGAAAGCCAGGAGGAACTGCTGATCGTACTCCGCCGCCTCGGCTTGCCTGCCGATCGCATGGCAGAGCGCCGCCAGGCGGCCGAGCGCGCTCACCCGCTCGAAGCCGTGTAGCGTCCGCAGCAGGTACTCGCAGACGTGGATCGCCTTCTCGAGGTCCTCGGGGCGGCCCAGCAGCTCGTAGACGCGCAGCAGGGCGAGGGCGCGGTCGGTGTCGCCGGCGAAGCCCCGCTCGTTGCCCAGCCGCTCGAGGACCTCGGCCGCGTGCGCCGGGTCGCCGGCGAGCTCGGCGATCCAGGCTTCGGCCAGGACCGCGAGCTTGTGGAGGTCACGGTCCTGGTCGCGGCTCTTCTGGGCCAGGCGCGAGCATGCCGCGCGGGCCTCGTCGGGCCGCAACGCCACGAAGAGACGAAAGGCGCCCTCCAGCTCGAGCAGCGCCGCCGGCTTGCGCCACAGCTGGTTCTGGCCCAGCGCCAGGAACTCCCCCGCTCCACGCTCGGGGTCTTGCGCCAGGCGCAGCATGCTGGCGAGGCGCATGTGCGCCCCCTGGCCCTCGGCGGCGAGCGCGTGGATCTGCGCCCAGCAGGCGAAGGCCGCCGACAGCTCTCCCCGGATGTGCTTGATCTTGGCGAGCAGGCTCAACGCTTCGCGGTCCTGCGGCTGGTCCGCGAGCAGCCGCAGCACCCTTGCCTCGCCGGCGCCCAGGTCGCCGATCTCCACCAGCACCGATGCAAGCTGCAAGCGCTCTTCAAGGCCGGTACGCCCGACGGCGGGGCTCATCACATCCACTGCGATTTTGGCTCCGAGGCCCGATGATATACTGAGCCTGGTTGATCCACGACGACGTCTCGTTGCGCCAAGTGGGTCGTTTCATGGAGTGCATGACCAGCGTCTACTTTCGACCGGATCATCGGTAACTCTCCGGCCATTCGGGCGGTCAAGTCCCTGCTCGCGAAGATCGCGGCGAGCCCCGCTTCTACGGTGTTGCTCTGTGGCGAGAGCGGGACCGGCAAGGGCCTGATGGCGGAGGAGACTCACGCGCACAGCGACCGCCGCGCCCGCCCGTTCCAGAACATCACCTGTGGCGCGCTGCCGGAGACCTTGCTCGAGAGCGAGCTCTTCGGCTCCGAGCGCGGCGCCTTCACCGACGCCAAGCGCCAGCGCAAGGGGCTGATCGAGGTCGCCGACGGCGGCACCGTCTTCCTCGACGAGATCGGCGAGATCACGCCTGCTCTCCAGGTCAAGCTGCTGCGCTTCCTCGAAGAGCGCGCCTTCAAGCGCATCGGCGGCGCGGTCGACGTCCGCGTCGACGTGCGGGTGATCGCCGCTACCAATCGCAATCTCGAGCACGCGGTCAGGGAGGGGCTGCTGCGCGACGACCTCTACTATCGCCTGCGTGTGCTGCCGGTGCGGGTGCCGCCGCTGCGCGAGCGCCTGACGGACATACCGCAGCTCGCCGCGTTCTTCATGGAGACTTACAACGAGGCCTTCCACAAGCGCGTGCGCGGCCTCAGCCGCGGTGCCCTCGGCCGGCTCGGCGCGCACCACTGGCCGGGCAACATCCGCGAGCTCAAGAACGTCATCGAACGCGCCATGCTGCTGAGCGAGGGCGACCAGCTCACCGAAGCCGACCTGCCGCCGTCGCTCGCGGGCGGCGCCCAGCCGCATCCGGTCGAGCTGCCCGCCGAGGGCCTCGACCTCCCCAAGCTCGAGCACGACCTGCTGCATCAGGCGCTGCAACGCAGCGGCGGCAACCGCAGCCGCGCCGCCCGCCTGCTGGGGTTGAGCCGGCACCAGATCCGCTATCGCCTGAAGAAATCCGCACGCTCCCGCTAGCAGGCAGCGCTGGTTTTGGCGGCAGGCCGCTAACCCCAGAAGAACCTCGATCCGCGGTAGATCCACCACGCTCCCACCAGACGGAAGATCCACAGCAGCAGACGCACGCCGAGAAGAAAGAAGTTGTGGGCCGGGAACGGCACGGGGATCGCGGCGTTGCCGGCGGGCGGACGAACCAGGAGACAGCCCCAGGCGGCGGCGCTGACGGTGACTCCGACCAGCAGCTGAAAGAGCGCGGTCGCGGCGGCGAGCTGCCGCGGCTGGCCGGCGGCCGCGGCGGCGAGGGCGGCGAACAGCAGCAGCAGGGGCACGAAGATCCCGAGGCGCAGAGGCAAGCGCGCCAGGTACAGCCAGTTGAAGAAACGGGCGGCCGGTGCGCGATGCGCCGCGCAGCAGCGGGCGGGGACCAGCTGTCCGCCGGTCTCGAGGTCCAGCGTCCGCGAGGAGGCGTCCAGCGCCGGCGGCAGCATGCGGTTGCACCACAGGCACTTGTAAGGGACGACGCGGGCCATGTAGGGGCGGGCGAGGAAGCGGTGGCCGGCCATCAGGGCCATGCCGAGCGCGAGGCTCGCGGCGACCGGCTCCGGATGGCGCACGAAGAGGAACAGCACCAGCGGGATGAACAGGAAGAGCACCACGCCGGCTGCCTGCAGCTCCCACGCGCCAGGTTGTGGGGCGGCGGCGGGCGGGCGCAGGCGAGCCTCCGGGGCGGCGTCTGGAGGATCGGCGAGCGGGGGCTCCGGCTGAGCAGGCATCGTCAGGTGGTCGGTCGCGAAAGACGGACGGGAACGACCGCATTATCCACGAGCGCGCGCCAGGACGAAACTCCCCTCGCGCTCCCTTCGCGCTAGTATCGTAGCCGGGAGGTGCCCCAGCTCTCCCG
>DASZHY010000020.1:0-10948 GCA_035949675.1 Thermoanaerobaculia bacterium | reverse complement strand
CGACCTCGGCGGCGCCGCGCTCATCCACCGCCGGATCCTCGAGCTGCGCGACGGCGGCTGCGCGGTGCTGCTGGTGTCGTCCGAGCTCGAGGAGCTGATGGCGCTAGCCGACCGGCTGCTGGTCCTGTACCGCGGCAGGGTGGTGGGAGAGCTGGACCCGGCGCATGCCACGGCGGAGGAGGTGGGGCTGCTGATGACCGGCGGGGAGGCGGCGGGATGAACGCGGCCCAGGGGGCCCAGGGAGGATGGCAGCGGGCCGGAGCCCGGCTGGCGCCGGCGCTGGCGCGATTGAAGCCGTGGGCCGATCGCCTGGCGCCGGTCCGTGCGCCGCTGCTCGCGCTGCTCGCCGCCTTCGTGGCAGGCGGGCTGCTGATCGCCGCGGTCGGCGACGACCCCATCGCCGTCTACGGACTGCTGCTCGGCAGCGCCCTGTCGTGGCCCGACGGCATCGGCTACACGCTGTTCTATGCCACGCCCCTCATCTTCACCGGGCTGGCAGTCGCCGTCGCCTTCCGCGCCGGCCTGTTCAACGTCGGCGCCGAGGGCCAGCTCTACGCCGGCGCTTTCGCCGCCGCCTGGGTCGGCATCGCCGGTGGGGGCCTGCCGGCCTGGCTGCTGCTGCCGCTCGCCGGCGCCGCGGCCGTCGCCGCCGGCGGCGCCTGGGGCGCCCTGCCGGGCGTGCTCAAGGCACGCTTCGGCGCCCACGAGGTGATCACCACCATCATGCTCAACTTCATCGCCGTCGCCATTGCCGGCTATCTCACGGCGCATCGCTACCAGCAGCCCGGCGACGCCATCCTCGAGACCCGGCCGATCGGCGCCGGGGCGCACCTGGCTCGTCTCGGCGCCCTGGTGCCGGGCCTGCCGGCGCGCATTCCCCTCAACCTCGCGTTTCCGGCGGCGCTCGCCGCCTGCGGGCTGGTCTACCTGTTGCTGTGGCGGACGCGCTGGGGCTACGAGCTCCGCGTCACCGGCGCCAATCCCGACGCCGCGGCCTATGGCGGCATCGCCGTCGGGCGGCAGCTGGTGCTCGGCATGGCGATCTCGGGCGCGCTCGCCGGCATGGTGGGGATCAACGAAGTGCTCGGCTACCGCTACCGCTATTACGACGGCTTCTCGGCGGGATACGGTTTCACCGGCATCGCCGTCGCCCTGCTGGGGCGCAACCATCCGGCCGGCGTGGCGCTCGCCGCGCTGCTGCTGGGAGCCCTGGTGCGCGGCGGCCTCTTCGTCGGCATCTTCGCCGAGCACGTCTCGCGCGATCTGGTGCTGGTGCTGCAGGGGCTGGCGATCCTCTTCGTCGCCGCGCAGCGCTTGCCGCGGAGCGCCGCGGCGTGAGCGGCCAGACGGCGAGCTTCCTCGCCTCGTCGGCCGTGCGGATGGCGACGCCGCTGCTGCTGGCGGCGCTCGGCGGCCTGTACTCGGAGCGCTCGGGGGTCGTCAACATCGCGCTCGAAGGGCTGATGCTGGCCGGCGCCTTCACCGCCGCGACCGTCACCCACTTCGCGCACCAGCCCTGGCTCGGCCTGCTGGCGGCGGCCGGCGCCGGTGCCGCCGTGGCGCTGGTCCACGCCACCGCCACGATCCGTTTCGGCGCCGATCAGGTGGTGAGCGGCGCGGCCATCAACATCCTGTTCCTGGGCCTGCCGCCGCTGCTCTCGGGTGCGCTCTTCGCCTCGACGAGCGAGACGCCGCACCTGCCGCGCGGCGAGCTGCTGCCGCGGGCGCCGGTCGTGCTGGCCGCGCTGCTGGTGCCGTTCACCTGGTACGTTCTCGAGCGGACCCGGTTCGGGCTGCGCCTGCGCGCCGCCGGCGAGAATCCGGAGGCGGTGGCGAGCGCCGGCCTGTCGGTCGAGCGCATCCGTACCGCGGCGGTGATGGTGTCGGGGGCCCTGGCGGCGCTCGGCGGCGCCTACCTGGCCATCGGTCAGGCGTCGCAGTTCACCCGCAACATGACCGCCGGCCGCGGGTTCATCGCCCTGGCGGCCCTGATCTTCGGCAAGTGGCGGCCGTTCCAGACGATGTTCGCCTGCCTGCTCTTCGGTCTCGCCGAGGCAGTGGCGATCCAGGTGCAGGGAGCGGCCGGGGTGCCCGTGCAGTTCGTCCAGATGATCCCATACGTGCTGACGCTGGTGGTGCTGGCGGGCTTCATCGGCCACGCGCGGCCGCCGCGCTCCCTGGGCTTGCCGCTGGAGCCGCGGGGCGGAGGGCGTTGACCGCCGTTGCGTATTACACTACGCGCGGTCGTTGCCCTCGCGGCGCTTCCCGCAAGAGCCCACCATGTCCGCGTCGCCGCGTTCTGTCGCCAAACCGTTTCCCCCCGGGGTGCTGGTGTTGCTCGCGCTGCCGGCTCTCACCGCCGCCGCGCTCGCCAGGCAGTCCGCTCCCGCCGTCGCGGCGCCGGCGGCCGCCGGCGGCCTGGATGCCGAGGTGACGCGGATGGCCCGCATCGGCGGCTGCTGGTCGCCGAGCTTCTCGCCCGACGGCCTGAGCCTCGCCTTCGTCTCGAACCAGAGCGGCGTGCCGCAGGTATGGACGGTGGCTTCCGACGGCGTGCGGCCGCAACGGGTGACCAGCCTCGAAGACCAGGTTGGCCAGGTGGAGTGGTCGCCCGACGGCCGCCTCCTGGCGTTCACCCTGGCCCCCGGCGGCGGCATGAACACCCAGATCTATCTGGTGCGGCCCGACGGCCAGCAGCTCTCCCGCGTCAGCTCCCCGGAGACCGCCGGCAAGGCGAACAACCTGCTGGACGGGTTCAGCCATGACGGCCGTCTGCTGCGGCTGTCGTCCAACCGGGCCGACGCCGCCTCTCTCGACCCCTTCACCTATGAGCTGGCGACCGGCGCCTGGCGGCGGGTGGCGGCCGGCGGCGGCGCCGCCCGGCTGTCCGACGTCAGCCGCGACGGCCGCTTCGCCCTGGTCCTGCGGGTCAGGCAGCGCGGCGACGAGGACGTCGCGATCGTCGACCTGCAGACCGGCCGCGAGGCGCCGCTCACGCCTCACCAGCCGCCGGCGAGCTTCGGCACCGCGGTCTTTGCGCCCGACGGCGTGACGGTCTACCTGGCCTCGAACCAGGACCGCGACCTCGCGGCCTTCGCGCGCATCCGCCCGGCCCGCCCGCGGCCGGGAGAGCCGCCGGCCCCGGCGGCGGCCGGCGCGGCCGGCGCGGCCGGCAGGGCCGGCGGCAGCGGCATCGAGGTGTTGGCGGCGCGCGGCGACGCCGAGCTCGACGACTTCAAGCTCACCGAGGACGGCCACACCGCCGCACTGCTGTGGAATGCCGAGGGCCGCTCGCGGCTGAGCTTCCTCGATCTCGATTCGCTCCGCCAGGAGCCCGGTCCGGCGCTGCCTGGCGAGATCGTCCGCGACATGGCGTTTTCCAGGAACGGGCGCCTGCTGGCGCTCACCATCAACGGCGCGCGGCTGCCGTCGGACGTCTGGGTGGTGGATCGCGCCACCGGCAGGCTGCGCCAGGTCACGCATTCGGCCCATGACGGCGTCGACCTGGGCGCGCTGGTCGTGCCCCAGCTGGTGCATTTCAAGGCCCTCGACGGCTTGGAGCTCTCGGGCTGGCTCTATCGTCCGCCGGGGCCTCCGGGGCCTCCGGCGCCGCCGGGGCCTCCGGCGCCGCCGGCGCCGCC
This sequence comes from Thermoanaerobaculia bacterium, assembly GCA_035949675.1. GTDB lineage: Bacteria > Acidobacteriota > Thermoanaerobaculia > Multivoradales > UBA5704 > JASLEW01. The sequence goes on along the minus strand of DASZHY010000020.1, from coordinate 7,307 downwards.
GGCAGTCAGCGCCGCGGCAGCGGGAGCCCAGGCGCCTGCGGGCCGGCCGCCGGCGGCGCCGATGGTGGTCGCCTTCCACGGCGGTCCCGAGGCCCAGGAGCGGCCGCACTTCGACTCGCTCTACCAGGCGCTCCTGGCGCGCGGCATCGGCGTCTTCGCGCCCAACGTCCGCGGCTCGGCCGGCTTTGGCAAGCGCTTCGAGAACCTCGACAACGGCGCGCTGCGGGCCGGCGCGGTGCGCGACATCCGCGCCGCGGTGGACTACTTGGTGCGCGAGGGCATCGCCGATCCGCGGCGGATCGGCATCGCCGGCGGCTCCTACGGCGGCTACATGACGATGGCTGGGCTGACCGAGTTCCCGGAGCTGTTCGCGGCGGGCGCCGATCTTTACGGCATCGTCAACTTCGAGACCTTCTTCGCCCACACCGAGCCCTGGATGGCGGCCATCTCCAAGGCAAAGTACGGCGACCCCGAGCAACAGCGGGAGATGCTGCGGGCGCTGTCGCCGATCCACAAGCTCGACCGCGTGCGCGCCCCCACGCTGGTGCTGCACGGCGCCAACGACACCAACGTGCCGGTGATCGAGGCCGAGCAGGTGGTGCAGGCGCTCGAGCGTCGCGGCGTGCCGGTCCAGCTCGTGCTGTTCCCGGACGAGGGGCACGGCTTCCGCAAGATCGCCAACCGCATCCGCGCGACGACGGCCATCGTCCGCTGGTTCGAGACCTATCTCGGCCCCGGCAACGGTGCGCCCCTGATCGGGAGCGCGGCCGCAACCCACTAGCCCGCCGCCCGCCCCCAGAGGAAGCAAGCCCTGCACCCCCTCCTATCGCCGTCCGGAAGACGCCTCGGTCCCGCCCGGCCGCGCCGTTTCGGCGCCGTCGCCGCCGTCGCAGCCATGGCCGCCCTGCTGACCGCCGTCGCGGCCTGGCCGGCAGCTGCCGGGGCCGCGGCCGTCCGTCCGCACCGGCCCCGCCACCGGGCCGCGGCGCCGCCGCCCGCGGCGGCGGCGGCGGTGGGCGTGCCGGCGGCCGGCGCCACGCCGCTGCAGCAGGCGGTGGGCCTCGAGGTGGGCCGCGAGGTGCGCCAGACGTCGGCGCTGGGAGTCCAGGTCGTCGAGGTCGGCGGCGGCGACGTCGTCTACAGCTACAACGGCGACGATGCGCGCACCATCGCGTCGAACACCAAGCTGTTCACCACCGCCGCGGCCCTCGACGCCTTGGGCCCCGGATACCTGTACGAGACGCGGCTGCTGCTGCGCGGGCAGGTGCAGGATGGCGTGCTGCGCGGCGACCTCGGGGTCATCGGCGGCGGCGATCCCAACATCTCGGGGCGCGCCTTCGACGGCGACTCGTACGGCGCCTTCCGCGCCTGGGCGCGTGAGCTGGCGGCTCGCGGCGTGCGCCGGGTGGCCGGCGACCTCTATCTCGACGACGGGCTGTTCGAGCCCTTGCAGATCCACCCCGACTGGCCGCGCCCGCAGCTGGCCGCCTGGTACGAGGCGCCGGTCGCAGCGCTCTCGTTCAACGACAACTGTGTGCTGGTCCGGGTCTGGCCGCGGCCGAAGAGCGGGTTGGCGCGGGTCGAGACGGTGCCGCCGGTGCCCATCTTTCAGGTCACCAACACCGCCATCACCACCAACTCGCGGCGACACAACCACCTCACGGTGCTGCGCCGGGAGGATCGGCTGGTGGTGGCCGGCACCATCTACCGGGAGTCCGGGCCGCTCGAGGTCTGGGTGACCGTGCCCGATCCGGTGCGGTACTTCGGGATGGCGCTGGTCGACGCGCTCGCCCAGGAGGGGATCGAGGTCCAGGGCAAGCTGCGGCCGGTGCAACGGCTGCCCGGCCCGGTGTGGGAGAGGGTGGCGGTGTACCGCAGCAGCCTCCTCGACAGCATCCGCATCGCCAACAAGCGCAGCCAGAACTTCTATGCCGAGAGTTTGGTGAAGCTCCTCGGCGCCCGCCGCTGCGGCGACGGCAGCTGGAGCGGCGGCGTGCGCGCGGTCGGCGACTTCCTGACGGGTTTCGGCGTCTCCCCGAGCGCCTTCCGCATGGTCGACGGCTCGGGCCTGAGCCGCGAAGACCGCTTCACCCCGCGCGCCGTGACCCAGCTGCTGCGCCACATGTATCTCCACCGCTGGGGAGCGGAGTTCGTGCAGTCGCTGCCCTCGGCGGGAGAGCTGGAAAGCTCCCTCCACAGCCGCCTGACCGGCCCGCCCTACCGCGGCAACGTCTTCGCCAAGACCGGCACGATCGAAGGCGTCTCCGCCCTGTCGGGCTACGCCAAGGCCCTCTCCGGCAAGGTCTATGCCTTCTCGATCCTGATCAACCGCAGCCGCGACGTCTGGCACGCCAGGCAAGCCCAGGACCGCATCGTCATGGCCCTGGTCGACCACGGGTAGGGGGGCTTTACCTCAGCTGCCAGAGCCGCGGCACCAGCAGCATCAGCACGACGAGCAGCAGCAGCGAGAGCGGGGCGCCGACGACCAGGAAGTCGCGGAAGCGGTACTTGCCCGGGCCGTAGACCAGGAGGCAGGAGGGCTCGAAGGGCGTGATGTAGGAGATCGAGGCAGCCAGGGCGACGAGGATGCCGAAGGTGCGCGGCTGCACGTGCAGGCGGGCGGCGGTGGAGAGGGCGACCGGCAGCACGACCAGGGCGGCGGCGGCGTTGGACATGGGCTGGCTCAGCAGCATGGTGAGCACCGCGAACCCGAGCATGATGTAGGGCACCCCGAGCGGCGCGCCCCAGCGGACGATCAGGTCCGCCAGGTACGCGGCGGCCCCGGAGCTCTTCATCGCCGCGCCGAAGGAGGTCATGCCGGCGATCAGGATGATCAGCCGCCAGTGGATGTGCTTGTAGGCCTCCTCGGCGCTGATCAGCTTGAGCAAGATGGCCGCCAGCGCGGCGAGCAGGAAGGCGATGGCGAGCGGCACCGCGCCGATGCCGGCGGCGCCCACCGCCAGCGCGAACAGGCCGACCGCCAGGAGGCGCTGCCGGCGGTTCGCCCGGTAATGCTCGGTCTGCTCGAGCACCCAAACGTCGAGGCTGTTGCCGAGGTCGGCGAAGCGCTCGGCGTCGCCCTGCAGCAGGAGCACGTCGCCGATCTGCAAGGAGAGGCTGCCGATCTTGGTCGGGAAGGCGTGGCCGCGCCGGTGCACCGCGATCACCGTCAACCCGTAGCGCTGGCGGAAGTCCAGCTCGCGCAGAGTCCTGCCGATGAGCAGCGACTGCGGCATGATGATCGCCTCGGCGATCTTGATCGTGCCGCCGATCAGGTCTTGATCGCCGAGCCGCAGGTCGGGAACGATCTCCATGCCCGCCGTCTTCTTGACCTCGAGCAGCGCCTCGCGGCTGGCCTTGACGATCAACAGGTCACTTTCCGCCACGCTCACTCCCGGCCCCGGGTAGAGCGTCTGGTCGCCGCGATGGATCGCCAGCACGGTGAAGCCCATGGCCGACAAGCGCAGGTCGCGCATGGTGCGGCCGGCGAGCGGCGAGCCGCGGGTGATCACGACCTCCGAGAGGTACTCGCGGACGTTGTAGCTGTCGGTCAGGCTGCCTTCCTCTCGCCGCGGCAGCAGGCGGCCGCCGATCAGGAGCATGTAGAGGATGCCGACGCCGACGACGGCCATGCCGACGGGCAGGAACTCGAAGAGCCCGATCGGCCGTAGACCGGCGCTCGCCATGTAGCCGCTCGCCGCGATCGTGGTCGAGGACGCGAGCAGAGTGCAGGTGCCGCCCATCATCGAGGCGAACGCGAAGGGGATGAGGATCTGGCTGGGGTTGAGACGGCTCTTCTTGCACAGCCCGAGCACCGCCGGCAGGAACACCGCGGTGGTGGTGGTGTTGTGGATGAACGCGGCGATGAAGGCGGTGGCCGGCATCAGCAGCAGCAGCACCCTGGTGCGGCTGGTCCCGGCGAGGCGTGAGATCGCGCTGCCGAAGTTCTCCATCACCCCGGTCTTGATCAGCGCGCCCGAGAGGACGAACAGCGCGGCGAGGACGATCACGATGTCGCTCGAGAAGCCGGAGAAGGCTTCGCGGATCGGCAGCAACCCGAGCAGCACCAGCGCGCAAAGCAGCAGCAGGGTGGTGATGTCGACCGAGATGGTCTCGAGCGAGAACAGGACCACGACGCCGACCAGCAGCGCCAGGACCAATAAGATCTGCGGCGTCAAGACGCCGGTGGCCGCGCCAGCCACCGGGCCTAAGTCCACAGCAGCCGCGCCGCGTTATCGCCCAGGATGCCGGCCTGCTCCAGCTCGGAGACCTGCATGCCGTGGATCGCTTGCAGCATCTTCGGGATGCTGCCGATCTGGTGCGGGTAGTCGCTGCCCGCCAGGAGGTGATCGGCGCCGGCGAAGGCGGCGGCGAGCTGCAGGGCGCCGGGATCGAAGTTCACGGTGTCGTAGTAGAAGCGCTTGAGGACCTCGCTGGGCGGCCGCGTGAGGTGCTCGCGGCAGTCGCGGAAGGCGTAATAGCCGCGGTCGAGCCGCTCCGCCAGATACGGTATGGCGCCGCCCAGGTGGCCCACCACCCAGCGGATGCGGGGGTACCTCTCGGCGACGCCGCTGAACACCAGCTTGGCCGCGGCCAGCGTGGTGTCGAACAGGAACCCCACCAGCGGCATCAGCCAGTACTCGGTCATCGCTTCGACGCCGACGGGGTTGGTGGGGTGGATGTGGAGCACCGCGCCGAGGCCGTCCGCCGCCTCGTACAGCGGCCAGAAGCGCGCGTCGGCCAAAGCCACGCCGTTGACGTTGCTGAACAGCATCGCGCCGGGGAAGCCGAGCTCGGTGCGGGCGCGCACGAGCTCGCGCACCGCCGCCTCGGGATCGTTGAGCGGCAGCGTGGCGAGCGCCGCGAAGCGCCCCCGCTTGTCCCGGACCACCGCCGCGAAGGCGTCGTTGACCAGGCTGGCCAGCCGCGCCGCCGTCGCCTTCGACTCCACGTGCGTCCCCGGAGTCGTCAGGCTGAGGACCTGGGTGTCCACCCCCAGCTCCTGCAACACCTCCTCGCGGTAGTCGATGTCGCGATGGCCGCGCACCACGATGTTGTAATCGCCGGGATAGTGCAGCCGCGGACTGCCCTCGGCGTCCATCGTCACCCGCACGTTGGTGTCGCCGGAGCGCAGCGCCTCGAGGTAGGCGGGCGGATAGTAGTGATTGTGGAAATCGATCACGGCCATGTCAGAGGCGCTCTCCGTTGCCGGGAGAGCCTATCGCGTTTCCGGCAGCACGTAGGAGAGGCACCAGAAGTAGCGCAGCTCGACGATCGAGCGTGCGGCGGCGCCGGCGGCTGCCGCGGCCGCCAGCAGCTCGGCGGCGCCGGGAAAGTTCTTGAGCACCTCGCGCTCGCTGCCGTCGTCGAGGCGCCGCTGCTGCCAGGTGTTGCCCGAGGCGTCCCGGCGGCTGATCGGCAGGCTGCTGCCCGGCACGTAGCGGTTGTCGAAGAAGACCAGACGCGAGCCCGGCCCCAGGCGCCGGCCGAGCTGGGCCAGGAACCCGTGCAGGCGCGGGCGCGGCACATGGGACCACCAGAAGCCGGCGAGCGCCGCGTCGAAGCGGCCGGGCACCGCCGCGAGCGCGTAGGCATCGGCCAGCGCGAATTCCACCCGTCCCTCGGGGTAGCTCTTGGCGCGAGCGAGGGCGAGCGCCTCCACCGCGGCGTCGGTTGCCAGCCAGGAGCGCGCCCGCGGCGCGAGCAGCCGCGTCCAATAGCCGGTGCCGCAGGCCAGCTCGAGCACGTCGCGGCCGGCGACCAGGTCGCCCAGCAACGCGGCCAGCTGGCGCAGGTCCCCGCGCCGCTCCGGCCGCTGATAGATGCGCTCGTACTCCGGGGTGCGCCGGTCGTAGTAGTCGATCAGCTCCGGATCACGCATGACGGCAGCCGGTGCGCGGTGTTTGGCGTCAGGTGCGTCAGGTGCGTCGGTCGCGTCGATCGCTGCAATTGCGCCAGTCGCGCCGGCGTCAGGCAGTCCGGCCGGCCTGCAAGCGCTTGAGCAGCTGGATCTGGCCGGCGTGATAGAGGTCGTGGGCGGCGGCGCCCAGGATGAGGTCGCGGGCGGTGGTCTTGGTGCCGCCGATTGGGCGCTCGACGGCGGCGGCGGGCAGGGCGGCGATCGCGGCGTGCAGCTCGCGGTGCATCTCGGTGAGCAGCTCGAGCTCGCGCCGCCAGTCGGTCTCGCAGACGATCGGGTCTGCCGCGGCGCGGGCGGCCGACCGTCCCGGCTCCGCCGGCGCCTCGCTGAAGGGACGGGCAAAGAAGTCCCGGCCCGGTAGCGGGAACGAGCGGCGGGCGGTCCCCCGCAGGCGGCGGGTGACCACGTACTTCCAGTAAGCGGCGTGCAGGGTCAGCTCCCAGATGTTGTGGCGCCCCGGCGCCGGCCGCCATGAGGCCTGCTCGGCGGTGACCCCGCGCAGCGCGCCGCGCAGATTCGGCCCATGCCACGACTTGCGGCGAAAGGCCTGGTCGACCGCCGCCAGCAGCACTGCCAGCCCTGCATCCATCGGCGCATCTTAGCCGATCGGGCGCCGCGGCGGCGGCGGGGTGATTGCCACCTCGACACGCTGGCCGAGCTTGATCGGGCTAGGCTCGTCGAGGGCGATCTTGACCAGCAGCACCCGGGTGTCGGCCGGGCGGCCGGGGTCCTGGGGGCGCAGCTTGCGGGCGACGACGCTGTCGGGGACCTCCTCGACGTGGGCGCGCCAGGAGCGGCCGTCGTAGCCTTCGACCGCGACCCGCACCGGGGCGCCGAGCCGGACGTGGCCCGCATCGAACTCGTCCACCTCGGCCTCGATGCGGGTGCGGCGGAGGTCGGCGATGGTGAGCAGCGGCGCGCCCGCCTCGACGTGCTCGCCGGGCTGCGCCGCGCGGTCCATCACCGTGCCGTCGATCGGCGCCACGATGCGGGTCTTGGCGAGCACCGCCGCCAGCCGGCGCACCTCCGCGCGGGCCGTCTCCAGGCGGGCGGCGGCGCTGTCGCGGCCGCTGGCGGTGCGCTCGGCTTCGCGCTGCGTGCCGGCGTTCTGCGCCGCCAGGTAACGGGACCGCTCGGCGTCCTTGGCGGCGAAGCGCACGTCGGCTGCCGCCTCCGCGGCCTTCGCCTGGGCCGCGGCGAGCTGCGCCCGCAGGTCGTCGGCGCGCAACTCGGCCACCAGCTGCCCCCGCCGCACCGTCTGCTTCTCCTGGACGGTCAAGCGGATCAGGGTTCCCGCCACGTCGCTGCCGACCACCACCTCGGCGCCCGGGTAGGCGACCAGCCGGCCTTCCGCCGCCACCCGGCCGGAGCCCGCGGCGGCGGCCCC
>DASZHY010000019.1:0-15012 GCA_035949675.1 Thermoanaerobaculia bacterium | reverse complement strand
AACGGCCCGCAGCTCGGGGGGCAGCAGCGGCAGGTACGCAAGCAGCGCCACGCCGCCGGCCGCCGCCCAGCGCGGGCGCCCCGGTGCGAGCAGCTCGCCGGCGGCGAGCGTCAGCACCAGGCGGCAGCCCACCAGCAGCGCGAACCCGAGCTCCGAGCCGGCCGGTCCCTCGCCGGCGCGGAGCAGCTCGCCTGCCCAGCCGGTTGCGGCGCAGGCCGCCAGCCCGACCGCGGCGGCAACCCGCTGGCCGGCGGCCCCGACGCGGTCTCCCCCCAGGGCGACTATTAGCGCGACGGCGAGCAGCGCCGGGACGAGCACCAGGAGCGCCGCGCCGGGGTAGGACGCGCGCAGCGGCACCAGGGGAACGGCGACGGCAGCGTCGGGATTGCGGTTGGCCAGCGCATAGGCCGCCACCAGGCCGGCGACGGCCAGCGGCAAGGCGGCAAGGCGCCAGAGCCGTCGATGCCAGCCGCCCCCACCCCCGCCTCCGCCTCCGCCTCCACCATCGGCCGGCGCCGCGACGAGCAACGAGTGCCGCGACAGGCGACAGGCGGAGCCGCGGCCCGCCCACCCGGCCGCCAGCCGCCACGGCACCATGGTCTGCGCTCCCCAGGCCACCAGCAGCACGGAAAGGAGCAGGGCGTCGGCAAACATCGTAGAGGGAGCCGCGGGCCCGCCCCCTCAGGCCTTGGCGGCCGCCCGCGGCGGCGGCGGCGGCGGCGTCTTCCGGGAGCCCCGGCGTCTGGTGCGGGCGGCGTCCCGAGCCAGCCAAGCCAGACGCTCGACCGGCGGCACGCTGGCCGACAGGCGCCGCAGCAGCTCGGCCGGTGAGGCGCCGAGCGCGGGGATCGGCAGGTCCGGCGCGATCTCGGCAAGCGGCGCCAGGACGAAGCGGCGCTCGGCGAGGCGGGGATGCGGGAGGGTCAGCTCGGGCGCCGGCGAGCGCAGGTCGTCGTAGAGCAGCACGTCGATGTCAAGCGGGCGCGGTCCGAAGCGCGGTCCCGGCTTGCGGCCGGCTGCCATCTCGAGGGCCTTGGCAATGGCCAGCAACGCCTCGGGCGACAGCGTGGTGCTGCCGACCGCGACGGTGTTGAGAAAAGCGGGCTGTGCCAGGTCGGAAACCGCCGGGCCGCGGTAGAGCGAGGCGACGCGCATCTCGCCGAGGCTCTCGCGCAGCAGCTCGAGCGCCCGCCGCAGGGCCGCCTCGATCTCGCGGGGGCGGCCCAGGTTGCCGCCGAGCCCCAGGGCGACCAGGGACCTCGGCGGCGAGGCGTCAGTCGTCGTCGTCGATGTCCTCTTCCGCTTCCTCGATCTCGGCCGGCTCGAGCTCCGGGGCGTCGAGCTCGTCGTCCGGGGCCGCCTCGATCGTCTCCTCCTCGACCTCGACCTCTATCGGCTTGACGATCTCCGCCTTGCGCTTGCGGCGCGAGGCCTGGGAGGCGGCCGGCGACTCGGCATGAGTGGCGTTCCTTTGATCGGCTCCACACTTCGGGCAGATCGCCTCGGCCTTCCCGAGGTCGTAGAACTTGGTGCCGCAATTGAAGCACTCGTGCTTGACTCCCAGCTTCAGCTCAGGCATCGCAGACTCCCGGGCGGCGGACCCACAGGGGGGACCGGTCAGAGGGCGCGAAGCTAGCATCCGACCGGGGGGCTGTCAACGGCGCGGAGCGATCCGCGTCCCCGGCCAGGCACGCCGCCCGCGCCGACTCTCCGCGCTTGCGCCAGGGAGACGAGAGGGCTACGATGAAAGGTCCGGGCAGCCGCGGAGATCCACCAATGAGACCAGCCCATCATCGCCCCGCCCTCGGCCTGGCGCTGCCGCTCGAGATGCTCGCGGTGGTCTCGACGCTCGCGCTGCTCATGCTGCTGATGACGTTCGCAGGCAGGCCCGCGGCGGCCGCCGTGCACCGCGGGCAGCTTCCCGACCCGCTGGCTCCCGGGCTCTCGGGCGCCGATCGCCTGCAGGCGCTGCTCGAGCGGGTGAAGCTGCAGCAGAAGCAGGTCCGCACCATCGAGGCCCGCTTCGTCCAGCACCGGGTGAGCGCCATGCTCGTGGCCCCCGAGGATTCGACCGGCACCTTCTCGTATGCCGCCCCTGATCGCGTGCGGTGGGAGTACCAGGCGCCGACGCCGATCACGGTCGTGATCCGCGGCAGCGAGATGACGACCTGGTATCGCGATCTCAAGCGCGCCGAGACCCTGAAGATCGGCCGCTATTCCAGCCAGGTCTTCAAGTTCCTCGGCGCCTCCGGCAGCATGGACACGCTGCTCGAGTACTTCACCGTCGAGCTCATGTTGCCAAAGGAGAAGGGCGATCCCTATCGCCTGAAGCTGCTTCCTCGGTATGAGCGCATCAAGAAACGTATCAAGTCGATGCGAGTCGACATCGACCCCGAGCGCTTCTTCCCGAACCACCTCGAGTACCAGGAGGCGGACGGCGACTCCACCAGCTATGACTTCAAGGACTTCCAGTGGAACCCGCCGCTTCCCGCCGATCGCTTCGCCCTGCAGCTCCCTCCTGGCGTCCAGACCAGGGTCGTCGACCTCGGCCAGGACGCCAAGGCCCGGCCCTGAGTCACCCTCGCCGGCTCGGCTTCGAAATCCTGCCCTCGGCTCGGCTGGAGCCAGTGGAGCCAGTGGAGCCACGGGCGCCGCGCCTCCCGGCCGGCGCCCTGGGGGCCGGCGCGCCCGTCGCCCGCCGCGGCCGGCTCATCACTCCTCATGGCGTCGTCGAGACGCCGGCCTTCATGCCGGTCGGCACCTTGGGCGCCGTCAAGGGAGTGACGCCCCAGGAGCTGGCCGCCGCCGGCGCTCCGATCCTGCTCGCCAACCTCTATCACCTGGCGCTGCGGCCGGGCATCGACGTCATCGAGCGGCTGGGCGGCCTGCACCGCTTCACTGGCTGGAGCGGTCCTCTGCTCACCGACAGCGGCGGCTTTCAGGTCTGGAGCCTCGGACACCTGCGCACCGTCGACGACGGCGGCGTCACCTTCCGCAGCCACCTCGACGGTTCGACCTGGCGGTTCACGCCGGCGGCGGTGGTCGACTGGCAGGAGCGCCTGGGGGTCGACGTGGCGATGACGCTGGACGAGTGCCTGCCCTGGCCGGTCAGCCGCGAGCAGGCTGCCGCCTCCTGGGAGCGCACCCTGGACTGGGCGCGCCAGGCGCGCGCGGCCTGGCGCGGCGACGCGGGCGGCGGCCTCTTCGGCATCGTCCAGGGCAGCGTCTTCCACGACCTGCGGCAGCGCGCCGCCGGCGAGCTGGCGGCTCTCGACTTCGACGGCTATGCCATCGGCGGCGTCAGCGTCGGCGAGCCGGCGGCCGAGCGCCGGGCGGTCGTCGAGCAGACCGCCGCGGCGCTGCCGCCCGAGCGGCCCCGCTACCTGATGGGAGTCGGCTATCCGGCCGACATGCTGCACGCGGCGATGCACGGCATCGACCTGTTCGATTGCGTGCTGCCCGCCCGCAACGCCCGGCACGGCGTCCTGTTCACCCGGGAGGGGGTGCTCAAGATCCGCCACGCGCGCTTCCGCGACGATCCGCGCCCGCTCGATCCCGAGTGCGGCTGCCCCTGCTGTACGCGGCTGTCGCGCGCTTTCCTGCACCACCTGATGCGCGCCGGCGAGCTCACCGGTCCGGTGCTGGCGACCCTGCACAACCTCCGTTATTACCTTGACTTTATGGCCGAGCTCCGGCAAGCTATCGCCCTCGGTGCGCTGGCGGACCTGGCGGCACGGCTCGCCTCTTTTCCGGCCGGGCACGGCGCGGGCGATCCCGCTGGCGATCCAAGGTCACCCAGAACGTCCAGAGCATCCAGAGAAGATCCGCCCGGGGCCGGTCCGCATCACCCCGATCCCCAAGAGCAGAGGAGCCCCGACGCAGGCCGCCAGGCTCGACCGGCTTGCCGAGACCACGACTGATGAATCCCATAAGCCCGCTGCAGCAGATCGGCCAGTACGCTCCTATCCTGCTGATCTTCGTCCTGTTCTACGTCCTGATCATGCTGCCGATGCGCAAGCGGCAGAAGGCCCTGCAACAGCTGATCGAGAACCTCAAGAAAGGCGACCGCGTCATCACCAACGGCGGTCTGTACGGCGAGGTGGCGGCGGTCACCGGCCCGGCGGTGGTGCTCAAGATCGCCGACAACGTCAAGGTGAGGATCGCCAAGTCGGCGATCACCGGCCTCGAGCCGGAGGCGGAGAAAGGCGGTAACCCATGAATCGCAACCTGCTCTGGCGAGGGTTGCTGATCCTCGCCTCGGTCCTGGCGGCGGTCGGCGCCGCCTATCCGCCGCAGCAGAAGATCAACCTGGGCCTCGACCTCCGGGGGGGCATGCACCTGGTGCTGCAGGTCCACACCGAGGACGCGCTGCGCGCCGAAACCGACGGCGACATGGCGCGCCTCGCCCAGGTGGTCAAGGAGAATGCCCAGGGCAAGCTCGAGATCAAGCCGAAGCGCACCGGCGACAGCCGGTTCGTGGTCCCCGGCCTGACCCCTGACGGCAAGGTAAGCGTGGTCGACGCGGCCAAGAGCGTGCTTTCGCGCTTCAGCCGCAGCGAGCAGGCCGAGAGCATCACCTTCGACATGCTGCCCGGCGAGGTCTCGAAGCTGCGCGATCAGTCGGTCCAGCAGGCGGTGCAGACGATCCGCAACCGCATCGACGCCTATGGCGTCGCCGAGCCGGTCATCCAGTCCTCCGGCGGCGAGCGCATCGTCGTGCAGCTGCCGGGAGTCGACGATTTCGAGCGGGTGCGCAAGCTGATCAAGAACACCGCCTTCCTCGAGTTCCGCATCACCGTCTTTCCCAAGGAGGGAGGGCATGCGGTTTCCCGCGAGGAGATCCTGCAGCACTTCGGCGGCAAGATCCCGGACGACGTCGAGCTCCTGCCCGCCCAGCGCGGGGACCGCGACACCTCGCCCGGGCCTATCTTCTACGCGGTCGAGAAGCGCCGCACGGTGACCGGGCGGGACCTGCGCGGCGCCCGGCCGGAGCAAGGCAACACGGGGCAGCCGATCGTCGCGTTCAGCCTCACCCCGGACGGCTCCAAGACCTTCGCCACGCTGACCGGCGAGCACGTCGGCTCCGGCCTGGCCATCGTCCTCGACGGCGTGATCGTCACGGCGCCGGTGATCCGCTCGCGCATCAGCGACTCCGGCATCATCGAAGGCAACTTCAGCCCGAAAGAGGTCGACGACCTCGCCCTGGTGCTCAAGTCCGGCGCGCTGCCAGCGAGCATCACCTATCTCCAGGAGATCACCGTCGGCCCGTCGCTGGGCCGCGACTCGATCAACGAGGGGCTGCGCGCCGGCATCGTCGGCAGCGCGCTGGTGGTGCTGGTGATGCTGCTGTACTACCGCCTGAGCGGCGTCAACGCGATCACCGCGCTGGTGCTCAACGTGCTGCTGCTGTTCGGCGGCATGGGGCTGTTCCATTCGACGCTCACGCTGCCGGGCATCGCCGGCGTCATCCTGACGATCGGCATGGCGGTGGACGCCAACGTGCTGGTGTTCGAACGCATCCGTGAGGAGCTGCGCGCCGGGCTCACCGTGCGCAAGGCGATCGACAACGGGTTCGAGCGGGCCTTCACCTCCATCATCGACACTCACATGACCACCTTGATCTCGGCCATGTTCCTGTTCCAGTTCGGCACCGGCCCGATCAAGGGATTCGCGGTCACCCTGGTCATCGGCCTGCTGGCCTCGCTGTACACCTCGGTCTTCGTCAGCCGCTGGATCTTCGATCTGGTGCTGTCGCGCCGCAAGGTGGCGACGCTGTCGATCTAGCGGCGAGCTGATGCGATCGAGCGGCTGGGGACGCAGGCACGGACGAGCAGAAGAAGCATAAGGAGCGCGGCATGCGGCTGCTGGGCGACACCAACATCGACTTCATGAAGTACCGCAAGTTCTGGATCAGCATCTCGCTGGTGCTGATCGCGGTCTTCTTCTTCGCCGTCTTCTTCATCCACTTCAACCTCGGCATCGACTTCGCGGGCGGCACGCAGCTGACCCTGCGCTTCCGCGCCAAGCCGCAGATCGACCAGCTGCGCTCGCTGCTGGCGGCGGCGGGCCTGGGCGACGCCGAGATCCAGCGCTTCGACAAGGAAGAGGCGAACGAGATCATCGTCAAGACCGCCGTCACCAAGGGAACGGAGGAGGGGAGCCGCGATCGGGTGGTCGCCGCTCTCAACCACAGCTTCAACCAGGGCCAGGCCGGCAAGATCGATCTCAACACCGCCGGCGCCGACGACATCGTGCAGCTGCTCGGCGGCACCGTGTCGCCGGCCCTGGCGGCGCCGGCCGCGACGCCCGCGACTCCCGTGACTCCCGTGACTCCCGTGACTCCAACGACCGCCGGCGCGGCGGCGAGCCCGCAGGCCGCGATCGCCGATGCGCTGATCAAGGAGCGCCGCAAGGAGGGTCTCTTCCGCGACTGGGACGCGGCGGCACGTACGCCGGGCCTGAGCAAGGCGGCGCTCGAGACGCTGCGCGCCAAGGCGTTCCTCGGCGACTACGCGGTGCTGGGGGTCGAGAACGTCGGGCCGCAGATCGGCAAGGAACTGCGCCGCCAGGGCTTCCTGGCGGTGTCGCTGTCGCTGATCGGCATGCTGATCTACATCGGCCTGCGCTTCGAGCTGCGCTTCGGCGTCGGCGCGGTGATGGCCTCGATCCACGACGTGCTGGTGACCCTCGGACTGTTCATCGTCATGCGTTTCGAGTTCAACCTCACCACCATCGCCGCCTTCCTGACCTTGATCGGCTACTCGACCAACGACACGGTGGTGATCTTCGACCGCGTGCGCGAGAACATGCGCAAGAATCGCCGCAAGCCGCTCATCGAGGTGATGAACGAGAGCATCAACCAGACGCTGTCGCGGACCATCATGACCGGCGGCCTCACCATGTTGACGGTGGCGGCGCTGCTTGCCCTGGGCGGCGACGTGCTGCGCGGGTTCGCCTTCGTGATGACCGTCGGCATCATCGTCGGCACCTACTCCTCGGTCTACGTGGCAAGCCCGTTCGCCTTGTTGTGGGAGCAGCTGTTCGGCACCAAGTCGCGCATCCGCGGCGAGGTGACGGGGACGCAGCCCGCCGGAGCCAGGACCGCCGCCGGCGCCGGTGTGGCGTCCGGCAGGTCGACGGCGGGCGGCGCCGGCGGTGTCGGCGCCAGTGGCGGCAGTGGCAAGTCCGCGGCCGCCTCGACCCGCCCGCAGGCCAAGCCGCCGGGAGCGGAGCCGGCCCCCGGTTCCACGCCGCGGCCGCCGCGGGCCGCCGCGGGCCGCCGCCGGTCCGGCCGGAGGTAGGACAGGCTGCTCAAGCTGCTTGCAGTCTCGCTCGGGATCTTCTGTCTGCCCCTTTGCCGAGCGGCGGCCGCTCCCGCCGCCGCGGGCCGGGAGAGCCAGTCGGAGGCTGACGCCTACACCCGCTACGAGCTGCTGGCGCCGGACAGCTCGCAGTTCCGCATCCTCTACGAGGTGACGGCGACCAGCCCGGGCGCCGCCTCTTACTTCAATCCGATCCGCAAGGGCAGCGAAGCGAGCGGCGAGTCCGTCCACGACCGCGCCAGCGGCAAGCCGCTGGCCTTCGAGGTGGTGAGCGGCGCGGCGGCGCGGCAGAGCGGTCTGCCGGATGCGGATCTCGACATGCTCTACCTGCGCATCCGGCTGCCGCACCCGGTGCCGGATGAAGGCGGCGTGCGGCTGCTGATCGAGAAGACCTACAAGGACCCGAAGAGCTACCACCGCCAGGGCGCGGACCGCGTCGTCTTCGCCCGGACGCTGGGGATCCGGCGCAACGCCGTGGTGCTGCCGGCCGGTTACGAGCTGGTGTCGTGCAACCTACCGTCGCAGGTGCTGTCCGAGCCCGACGGGCGGATCAAGGTGAGCTTCATGCACGACGGTCCCGATGCCGCGCCGCTGCTGCTCGAGGCCAGGAGGCTCGGCGGCGCGGCGGCTGGCGCCGCCCCGGCTGCGGTCGCGGCCGCGCCACCGCCGGCTGCCGCCTCGGCCGCGCCATCGCCGGCTGGTGCGCCGGCCGCGCCATCGCCGGCTGGTGCCGCCCCGGCCGCATCGCCGCCGGCTGCGCGCCGGTCCGAGCGCCGGTCCGAGCGCTTGGGCGAGCGCGCTCATCAGGACCGCACGATCGTCTATCTCCTCCGGCAGCCGGAGAGCCACTCCTTCGATCTCTACCACGACTATACCGAGAGCCGCGCGGGGACCGACAAGTATCTCAACGTGGTGCGCAAAGGCAGCGCCGCGTCGTCACCTTCCGCCCGCAATCTCGATACCGGCGAGCCGTTGCGCGTCGAGACGCTGCGCGGCGACGCCTTGCGCCACGCCGGCCTCACCGCCGCCGAGCTGCACGAGGTCGCCGCCGAGGGCGACGCCGACACCGAGGTGGTCATCGCTCACTTTCCGCCGTTGCGTCAGGGCGAGAGCGTCCGCCTGCGCATTGCCGAAACCTATACCGACCCGCGCAGCTACCGACTGGACGGCGACCGGCTGCTGTTCGACCGAAGCTTCGGGAGGCCGCGCAACGCCGTGGTGCTGCCGGCGGGCTGGTCGCTGACCGCCACCGCGATCCCGGCGACCGTCACCGAGACCGCCGACGGCCGCATCCGGCTCGATTTCGTGAACCCGCGGCCCGACGAGATCGACGTCCTGATCGAGGCCCGGCGGCGCCCGCCTGGCTGAAGAAACCTCCATCAGCCGGGCTGTCCGTGCCGCGCGCACCGCCAATCGCCGGCGCGCGCTGGAACAGCGCTTGCCCTATACTTGTTTTTCCACTTGACAGTGCCCGCCACGGACGGGCAAGCATGGCATGCCGCCGACCTCGACAAAGAAGCTTGCGCCACCGGTGCCGTCCCACGGGATGGTGCGCCTGGAAGAGATCGTCTCGTGCCTGGAAGGCCATGGGCGTAAGGTCGAGCCCGAGTTCCTGCGCGCCGTCTACGACTTCTCCTCGGCCATGCACCGCGATCAGGTGCGGCGCTCCGGCGAGCCCTACCTGACCCACCCGCTCAACGTCGCCTGGCTGCTGGCGGACCTCAAGTTCGACCAGACCTGCGTCGCCGTGGGGATGCTGCACGACGTGCTCGAGGACACGCTCACCACTCGCGAGGTGCTGGAGCGCGAGTTCGGACACGAGATCGCGGAGCTCGTGGACGGCGTCACCAAGATCAGCCGCCACGAGTACGTACGCCGCGACGACGAGCGGGGAGTGCCGCGACAGGCGACAGGCGGAGCCGCGGCCGACCAGCAAGGAGTGTCGCGACGGGCGACGGGCGGAGCCGCGACCGACGAGCGGGGAGTGCCGCGACCGGCGACGGGCGGAGCCGCCGACGAGCCAGGAGAGCCTGGCGCCGAGGGCCGCTCGGAGGCCGAGGGCGGGCGGCGGCGACAGGCGACGGCCGAGGCGCAGGCCGAGACTTTCCGCAAGATGATCCTGGCCTCGGCCAAGGACATCCGGGTGATCCTGGTCAAGCTCGCCGACCGCCTGCACAACATGCAGACGCTCGAGCACCTGCATGCCGAGTCGCGCCGGCGCATCTCGCGCGAGACGCTGGAGATCTACGCGCCGATCGCCCACCGGCTGGGGATGGCACGGGTCAAGGGCGACCTCGAGGACCTCGCCTTCTTCTATCTCTACCCGCACCAGTTCGGCGAGCTCCACTCGAAGATCGCCGAGAAGATGAAGCTCGCCGAGGCCTCCATCCAGCGCATCCGCGACAGGTTGGCGCAAAGCCTCGAGAAGGCCGGGGTCGACGCCGAGATCAGCTTCCGCGTCAAGCGCTACTACTCGATCTACGAGAAGCTCCGCCGCCAGGGCATCGACATCTCGCAGCTCTATGACTACCTGGCGTTCCGCATCGTCACGCCGGCGCTCAAGGACACCTATGCCGCGCTCGGCGTCGTGCACCAGAGCTGGCGCCCCATCCCGGGCCGCTTCAAGGACTACATCGCGATGCCGAAACGCAACTTCTACCAGTCGTTGCACACCACCATGGTGGGCGACGAAGGTCAGCCTTTCGAGGTGCAGATCCGCACCCGCGAGATGGACCTGATCGCGGAGGAAGGCATCGCCGCCCACTGGCGATACAAGGAGGGCAAGGCCGAGCCGCGCCAGAGCGATCGCAACATCCTGTGGCTGCGCCAGCTGCTCGAGTGGCAGCAGGAGATCCAGGATCCCCGCACCTTCCTGACCGCGCTCAAGGTGGACCTCTATCCCGACGAGGTCTACGTGTTCACGCCGCGCGGCGAGGTGCTGTCTTTCCCGCGCGGCGCCACGCCGCTCGACTTTGCCTATCGCGTGCACACGGACCTCGGCCACCACTGCGCCGGCTCCCGGATCAACGGCAAGCTGGTGCCGCTGCGCACGCCGCTCGGCAACGGCGACATGGTCGAGATCCTGACCAATCCCAACCGCAACCCGAGCCGCGACTGGCTCAACTTCGTCACCACCTCGCGTGCCAAGTCCAAGATCCGGCACTGGCTCAACACGCAGCAGAAGCAGCGCGCCACCGAGATCGGGCGCCGGCTGTTTGACAAGGAGCTGCGCAAGTACAGTATCGCGAACAAGAAGGTGCTCGACAGCCCGGCGCTCGCCGCCTATCTGCACGACGAAGGGATCGCGAACCTCGAGGACCTGTACAGCCGCATCGGCTTCGGCAAGGTCGAGCCGCGCCAGGCGCTGACGCGGGTGCTGGGCGACGAGCTGCTGGTCGAGTCGGGGGCGAAACCGGGACGCATCCGCCAGGCGGTGAGCAAGATCCTGCCATTCGGTCCGGGACCGATCACCGTCAAGGGGCACGGCGACCTGCTGGCGTACCTGGCGAAGTGCTGCAACCCGCTGCCGGGCGAGGACATCGTCGGCTACATCACGCGCGGCCGCGGCGTTTCGGTCCACTCGGTGGACTGCCCGAACGTCAAGAACCTGCTCTACAACCCGGAGCGCGAGATCGAGGTGCAATGGGACCGCGAGCGCGAGACGCAGTACCAGGTGTCGCTGCTGCTCGAGACCGAGAACCAGCCGGGCATGCTGGCCCGCCTGACCGAGGTCATCACCAAGGCCGAGAGCAACATCACCCAGATCGAGGCGGAAACCCACGAGACCGGTCGCGCCTCGATCAGCATCGTCTGCGAGCTGCGCCACCGCAAGCAGCTCGAGAAGCTGTTGCGTGACCTGCGCTCGGTTTCGGGGGTGCTGCGCGTGGACCGGCAGATGAACGTCTCGGGCGCGCGGAGCGAGGCCGAGGCGGGCGGCTAGGGAGCTATTCGCGCGGAGCGCCGGCGGCCGCTTCGTCCGGCTGCCACTTGCGGGCCGGCGCCTTGACGATCCGGCCGCTGCGCAGGCAGCGGGTGCAGACCGAGACACGCCGCACCCGGCCGTCGATCAGGGCGCGGACGCGCTGCAGGTTCGGCTCCCAGGTACGCGAGGTCACGTTATGCGCGTGACTCACGTTCTTGCCGAAGACGGTGCTCTTACCGCAGACGTCGCAATGCTTGGCCATGCTGTTCCTCTCTCTGGCAATCCGCTCCGCGGCGGCCGCCTCGGCGCGAAGCAGCGCATCTTAACACAGCGCCTGCAATCGGGGGGCGCGGCGGGCGCTCCCGCGAGGCCCTTCCAGGGGCTGGATGCGGGCCTGATTTACGCCTTGTTGACGCCTTCGCGCTCCTATCCGCTTCGTAGCAAGCAATCGTTTACACCGGGCCGGCACCGGCCCTGGGACCGCTCGGTCATCGCACGGGTAAGTCAAAGTTCTTCAATGGCATAGGGACTTGCGCCGGGATCCGTCCTAGTGTAGTGTTCGTACACTGTTCAATATAGCGATGGATGCATGAGTGCCTTGACACCGGCACTTTTTACTGGTAGCTTCCAGCGAAGCTTTAACTAAGTGCCTCTAACTTGCGTTGAACGCAGGGCTTTATAGGGGGGAGTCCAGCACGTGGCCTTGTTCTCGCGCGGGAAAAAGGGAGTGGTGGGCCTCGACATCGGCAGCTCCGCGGTGAAGCTCGTGGAGCTGACCGAGCGCAAGGCGGGCGAGTTCCACCTGCAGCGGATCGGGGTCGAGCTGCTCTCTCCCGAGGCGATCGTCGACGGCTCGATCATGGACTCCTCGCTGGTCGTCGACGCGATCCACAAGCTCAACGACCAGACGCGGGTCAAGAACGCCAACTTCGGCACCTCGGTGTCCGGCCACTCCGTGATCATCAAGAAGATCCCGCTGCCGGCGATGCCCGCGGAGGAGCTCGCGGAATCCATCCAGTGGGAGGCGGAGCAGTACATCCCGTTCGACATCAACGACGTGCGCCTCGACTACGAGATCCTCTCCGAGGGCGAGCCCGGGCGCGACAACATGGACGTCCTGCTGGTGGCCGTCAAGCGCGACAAGGTCAACGACTACGTCTCGGTGATCAGCCAGACCGGCAAGACCGCGGCGCTGGTCGACGTCGACGCCTTCGCGGTGCAGAACGCCTACGAGGTCAACTACGACCTCGACCAGCGCAAGGTGGTGGCGCTGATCAACATGGGGGCCGGCGTCACCAATATCAACATCCTGGCGCGCGGCACCACCGTTTTCTGGCGCGACATCTCGTTCGGCGGCCAGCAGTTCACCGAGGCGCTGCAGCGTGAGTTCAACCTCGCCTTCGCCCAGGCCGAGAGCCTGAAGCGCGGCGAGAACGTCGACCGCTACAGCCTGTCCGACGCCCGTCCCGTGCTCGACACCGTCTCCGGCGAGATGGCGTCGGAGATCCGCAAGACCTTCGATTTCTTCTCGGCGACCTCCTCGGAGGGCCCGGTCGACGAGCTGGTGCTCTCGGGCGGCTGCGCGCTGACCCCGAACCTGCAGCAGATCCTGCGCGAGCGCTTCGAAGTGCCGACCGAGCTGATGAACCCGCTGCGGCGGGTCCACACCAAGGAAGGGGTCTTCGACCGTGCCTGGCTCGAATCGATAGCGCCGATGATGGCGGTGGCAGTCGGCCTCGCCATCCGGAAGGTCGGCGACTGATGCCGATGCCCTTCCGGGCCATCGGCGACCTCGGCGAGCGTCGTCCAGACGGTCTGGTGAGGCGAGTGCGGGGGCTTTTGCCATGATCAAGATCAACCTGCTCTCCGAAGGCAAGCGTCCGGCGGCGGTGCGGAAGGCCAGGACCCCGGGCGGCGCCAGCCAGGACATCGCGCTGTGGATGCTGCTGGTCGGCGCGTTCATCGGCGTGCTGGCCGCCGCCGGCTACTGGTGGTACCTCAACAACAAGCTCAAGGAGAAGCAGGAAGAGGTCGTGCAGGTGCAGAAGGAAGTCGACGCGCTGCAGGCGGTGATCAAAGAGGTCGAGGACTTCAAGCACAAGAAGAAGAACCTCGCCGACAAGATCGCGGTCATCAACGACCTCAAGAGCAACCAGCGCGGGCCGGTGCGGATCATGGACTACGTCTCGCGCGCCCTGCCGGAGCTGCTGTGGCTCGATCGCTTGCGGATGAACGCCAGCACGATCGAGGTCGAGGGACGCGCGTTCAACCCCAACGCCGTCGCCAACTTCATGGACAACCTCGACAAGGTTCCCGAGTTCAAGGAGCCGGTGCTCAAGGACACCAGCGCGCAGGGCAACGGCGTCTACAAGTTTTTCGTCACCTTCGACTACTCCTTCGCGCCGCCCAAGAAGCCGGAGGAAGGGGGCGCCGCGCCGGGCACCGCCAAGCCGGGTGCGCCGGGGTCGGCCCCGGCACCGGCCACCCCGGGGGCCATGGGCGGGCCACCGGGCACCGCCCCGCCACCCTCGCCGCCCTCGCCGCGAGCAACGCCGGGGCCCGCCACGAGCTCGTCGCGTTAGCGGGAGATCCGACCCATGGCGCTCAAGATCGGATCGGGAATGACGGGCAAGCCCTGGTATTTCGGCCTGGGCTGGGGGCTGGTCATCGGTGGCGGGCTCTTCGCGCTCGCCTACTGGCAATACGTGGGGCCGATCAAGGACGACATCCAGGCGCAGGAGAACCGCCTCGAGGAGCTGCAGCACAAGAAGCAGGAAGGACTGATCGCCCAGCAGCAGCTGCCCAAGTTCCGGGAAGAGGTCCACCAGCTCGAGCTGGAGCTGGACAAGCTGCTGCGCATCCTGCCGGCGCGCCGCAACACTCCCGACCTGCTGCGGCGCATCCGCGGCCTCGCCGAGCAGGGCGACTTCAACTTGAAGGACTTCAAGCCCGGGGTGCTCACCGACAAGGAGTTCTACAGCGAGTGGCCGATCAGCGTCGACCTCGACGGCACGTATCACAACCTGGCGCTGCTGTTCGACCGGGTCGGCCGTTTCTCGCGGATCATCAACATCCAGGACCTGACGATCAACGCCCTCACTCCGACCAAGGCCAATCCGCACACCATCGCGGCGACGTTCATCGCCAAGACCTTCGTCTACAAGGAACCCGACGTCAACGCTCCGGCCGGCGAGCCTGGCAAGCCGAAGCGCGGGTTGCCCCAGCCGCCGCCGGGTGCGCCGGCCGGCGCTCCGCCGAAGCCGTCGGCAGGGGATCAATGATGAGCACCATCCACACCATCCGCCGATGGCGGGCACTCCTGCCTGCGGTCATTGCGGTCAGTCTGTGCCTGGTCGCGCTGCCGGGCACGGGACAGCAGCCCTCCACGACCGGCACCGGCACCCAGGGGAGCGGCGGCAAGCCGCCCGCGAAGGCCGGCGCCAAGGGCCCGGCGGCGACGCCGAAGGGCGGCGCGCCGGCGAGCGCTGGTGCCGCAACGCCTGCGAAGCCGGGCGCGACCGCCGGCTCCCCCCCGGCGGCTGGCTCTGCTGGCTCTGGCGGTGCGCCTGCCGCGGGCGCGCCGTCCTCTAAGGGATCGAAGACCCCCCCGGGCGGCCTGCCTCCGGGGGCTCCCGGGCCGCCGGCCATCGGCTCGCCGCTGCCCGACACCGGCAACATCGACCAGATCCTCGAGGGCGACGAGGCGGTGCTGGAAGGCAACGCCTTCACCTACGATCCCGGCAACCGGCGCGATCCCTTCAAGTCTCT
>DASZHY010000018.1:0-2582 GCA_035949675.1 Thermoanaerobaculia bacterium | reverse complement strand
CCCTGGGCGCACGGCAGATTCTCGGGCAACTTCGGGCCCAACCACGTCTACCGGCAGGAAGGCGGAGGCCGCGACCGCTTCCGCTTCGGCGGCTTCTTCTTCAGCGTCGCACCGTTCGAATACGCCTACACCGACGGCTGGCTTTGGGACAGTGACGACATCGTCATCTACGAGGATCCGGACCATCCCGGCTGGTACCTGGCCTACAACGTCCGCCTCGGCACCTACGTTCACGTCCTGTATCTGGGGCCCTGATCGGTAGGCACCCGCGGGACCGGCGCACCAGCGCCGGCCCTGCGGCCTCGCGCTAGCCGCGTTGCAGCGCCGGCCGCCAGCCGGCGTGGGCGTTCCTCGACTACGGCCGCGTGCGCCCGCGCCACGATGTTCTCTCCCCGGCCGGCAACCTGGCCCGGCCATTGACAGCTCCCGCCGCGACCTGCTCTAACTACACTCGGTTAAATGAGCGACACCGAGCGCACCGAAACGGTGGAGGCCGCGGCCGTCCCCGCGTTTGCCTCGCGTCACCGGCCGCCGGGAAGCCTCCTGGGCGGCCGCTACGAGTTGACCGCCATGCTCGGCAGCGGCGGCTATGCCAGCGTCTACCGCGCCCATGACCGGGAGCTCCGGCGGGAGGTGGCGCTCAAGGTGCTGCATCCGGACCGCCATACCCCGGGGGCCTTGGTGCGTCTCCGCCGCGAGGTGGCGGTCGCCCGCGACGCCTCGAGCCCGCGGCTGGTGCGCATCTTCGACATCGGCACCGCGCCGGAAGGGATCTACCTCACGATGGAGGTCCTGGCCGGCTCGCTCAAAGAGCGTCTGCGCGACGGCGCCCTGCCCGTCGCCGAAGCCGTGCGGATCGCCGCCGAGCTGCTCGAGGGACTGGCCGCCCTGCACGCGCTCGCCATCGTGCATCGCGACGTCAAGCCCGCCAACGTCCTGCTCACCGCGAAGGGCGAGGTGAAGCTCGCCGACTTCGGCCTCGCCCGCCATCTCGACCGCGACGAGACGCGCGCGACGATGGATCGCGCGCTGGTCGGCACCGTGGACTACCTGTCGCCCGAGCAAGCCCTGGGCGGCGAAGCCGATCCGCGCAGCGACCTCTACGCCGCCGGGCTGGTGCTCTACGAGATGCTGGCGGGGCAGCTCCCATTCCCGGCGAAGTCCGATCTCGGGGCGCTCCTCGCCCACCTGCGCACGCCGCCCCCGGACCTGTGCCGGCTCCGGCCCGAGGTGCCGCGCTGGCTGGCGCGCATCGTCTGCCGGCTGCTGGCCAAGCGGCCGGAAGACCGCTATCCCTCGGCAGCGGCGGCGCTCGCCGACCTGCGCGGGCGGCGCGCCGCCCGGCGCCCGCGCCGGAGCCTCGTGCGCTCCCTGGCAGCCGGGCTCGCCGTCGCCGTGGTGGCCGGCGGCCTCGTGGTCGGCGCCCGCTCCGCCGCGCCGGCGCGCCGCGATTTCTCCCACCTGATCGCACAGGCCGACGGCTTCGCGGCCCTCGACAAGCAGGGCAAACAGCTCTGGGCGCTGCACGGCTTCGACCCGGACGACATGTACCGCAGCGCGCCGGCCCGCCTCGCTCGCGGCGGGCCGAAGCTTCTCGCCACCGTGCTGCAGCGGCCGGCGCAGTTTCGGCCGGACCAGGTTTCGACCCTTTCCTACCTGGACCCCGAGACCGGCCGCGTGGTCAAGCAGGCGCGGCTGCCGCTGGCGAGCGAGGCCTTCCCGAACGACCCGCAGCGCTTCTCGGTCAACCATGTGGTGGCGGTGGATCTCGACGGCGACGGCATCGACGAGGTCCTGATCAGCTACGGCCACGTCCCGGAGGCGCCCTCGTTCACGGTGCTCTATGCGCCGCGCTACGAGCACGCCAAGATCGTCTTCTACGCCCGCGGCGGCCATCGCTTCGAGGGCGCCTGGGACGTCGACGGCGACGGCCGGCAGGAGCTCATCTTCTCCGGCATCAACAACGCCTACGACTGGGTCAACGTGCTCGCCGCGGTGCGCCTCGATCCCTGGTTCTCGGAGCCCGGCTGGCCCAACTCCGGCGCCGCCGCCTCGCCCGACTCGATCATCGGCCCGGACCAGGAGAAGAAGCTCCTGTGGTACGTCCCCTTGCCCCGCGGCAGGATGCCGTCCACCTCGGCCATCGTGACCGCCGACACCGGCGCGCGCCGCTTCGACGTTCACTACGAATCGGGACGGATCTGGCAGGTCGGCTTCGACGGCTTCGCCTCGAGCCCTCCCGGGCGCTTGCCGGTGGCCGAGCGCGAGCGCCAGCGCCGCGAGGCCTACCGGCAGCTCCGCGAGGCCGAGCGGCTGCGCGCCCTGGGGTCGGTGCCGCTGGCGCTGGGCGCGGCGCAGGCGGCGCAGCGCGCCGCCGCGGCCGCCCAGGAGAGCTGGATCGAGGAGTACGCGGGCCGGGTCGAGGCGCGCCTGCTCGCGGCCGAGAACCGCGTCGCCGAGGCCGAGCGGCGCTTCGCCGCCATCGCCAAGACCGCCGAGGACGCGACCGAGGTGGCATACGAGGCGGCGGTGGCCTTTCACCTGCAAGGCGACCTCGAGCGGGCTCTGGCCTGGTATCGCCG
>DASZHY010000017.1:0-2439 GCA_035949675.1 Thermoanaerobaculia bacterium | reverse complement strand
GCGCGCCGGCGCGGCTCGTGGCCGGCGGCGGCGGCGGCACTGGCGCCGCCAGGGGTGCGGATCGAGCGCGGCGACCCCGCGCGCATGCCCGAGGTGGCAGCGTGCCTCGAGCGCAACCGGCGGCGCTACCAGTTCGCGCCGCGCTTCTCGGCGGCGCACCTGCTGTCGCCGGTGCGCAGCCGCGGCCTGTCGCCAGGGGACTTCCAGCTCGCGATATCCAGTGGCAGCGGCGCCAGCAGCGGCAGCAGCGCCAGCGGCGCCAGCGGCGGCAGCGGCAGCCGCGGCGACAGCGGCGGCCGGGTGGTCGGCTGCCTCGCCCTGTGGGACCAGTCCGGCTTCAAGCAGGTGGTGGTGCGCGGCTACGGCCGGCGCCTGGCCCTGCTGCGCCCGGCGCTCAACGGGCTGTCGCCGCTGCTCGGGACGCCGCGGCTTCCTGCCGCCGGCGAGACGCTGCCGCACGCCTTCGTCTCGCACGTGGCGGTCGACGGCGACGACCCCGAGGTCTTTGCCGCGCTCTTCGCCGCGGCCCGCCGCGCTGCCGCCGGCCGCTTCCTGTACCTGGTGGCCGGGTTCGCGGCGCGGCATCCCTTCCTGCCGGTGCTGCGGCGGCGCGCGCGGGAGGTGCAGAGCGTGCTCTACGCGGTGTGCTGGGGCGAGGAAGGCAGCAAGGCGGTCGCGGCGCTCGACGGCCGCATGCCGCATCTCGAGGTGGCGCTGTTGTGAACGGTCGCCTGGTGCGGCGCGCGGACCTCACGGCGGGCGAGACGGCGCGAATGGAGGAGCTCCTCGCCAGCCACTTCGAGGGCGTGACGCACGCCGCCTTCAACCGCGACCTCGAGGAGAAGAACTGGGTGGTGCTGCTCGAGGAGGACGGCCGCCTGGCGGGCTTCACCACCCTGCTGACGTACGAGAGCCGCGCCGCCGGAGAGCCGCTCGCCGTCGTCTACTCCGGCGACACCATCGTCGAGCGCGGCGCCTGGGGAAGCGCGGCGCTGCCCCAGTCATGGATCGCCGCCGTGCGGGCGCTGCACGAGGGGTGTCCGGGGGCCGCGGCCGGGCCGCGCCGGCGGCTCTTCTGGCTGCTCCTGACCTCCGGCTTCCGGACCTATCGCTTCCTGCCCGTGTTCTGGCGGGAGTTCTGGCCGCGTCCGCGGGGGACGCAGCCGCTGGGGGCGCCGGCGGGGGAGGCGCAGCCGGCGGGGACGGCCGCGCCGGCGGAGCGGTCGCTCCTGCACGCGCTCGCCGCCGAGAGGCTGGGGAGCAGCTACCGGCCGGAGCTGGGGATCGCCCGCTTCGCGTCGCCGCAGGTGCTGGCGCCGGACCTGCGCGAGGTGCCGCCGGGCAAGCTCGCGGACCCGCACGTCGCCTTCTTCCTCGCCAGCAACCCCGGCTGGATTGCCGGCGACGAGCTGGTCTGCCTGACCGAGATCGCGGAGGCGAACCTCACCGCGGCCGGGCGGCGGATGTGGCAGCGCGGGCGGATCGAGGTGGACGCGCCGATGGGCGCGGCATGAGCGCCGTCACCGCGCTCGCCGGCCTCGCTTGGCGGGTCGCCAACGCCCCCGGCCACCGCCGCTATCGCGCGGCGCTCGCGGCGCCTGAGGCGGCGCAGGCGGCGCTGCTGCGCCGCTATCTGCGGGGCGCCGCCGGCACCGCCTTCGGCCGTGCCCACCGCTTCGGCCGCATGCGCACGGTGGCGGACTTCCAGGCCGGGGTGCCGCTAGCCGGCTACGACGACTATCGCGGCTGGATCGAGCGCGTCGCCGCCGGCGAGCCGCGGGTGTTGACGTCCGAGCCGGTGCGCGCGCTCGAGCTGTCTTCGGGCTCGACCGCGGCGGCGAAGCTCATTCCCTCCACCGCGGAGCTGCAACGGGAGCTGCGGCGGGCGGTGGCGCCCTGGATCTGCGACCTGTACCGCCGGCAGCCGCGGCTGGCGCTCGGGGCTGCCTACTGGTCGGTCACGCCCCAGGGCCAGGCGCCGGCGACCGCGCCGTCGGAGGGCGAGCCCGGATGGGCGGGACGCGAGGCGGCGGCGGCACAAGGGAGTGCCGGCGGCGGCGCGCGCGGTGCTACCGCCGTGCCGGTCGGCTTCGCGGACGACGGCGAGTACCTGGGCGGCTTCATGAAGCGGCTCGTGGACGCCACCCTGGTGGTGCCCGGGGCGGTGCGCCTGGTGCGCGACGTCGAGTCGTTCCGCTACCTCACGCTGCTGCTCCTGCTGCGGCGCGGGGACCTGGCGCTGATCTCCGTCTGGCACCCGAGCTTCCTGGCCCTGCTGCTCGGGGCCCTGCCGCGCCACTGGCCCGCGCTGCTCGAGGACGTGCGGCGCGGCGGCTGCCGGCCGCCCGCGCCGCTGCCCGAGGATCTGGCGGCGGCCCTCGCGTCGCGTCTGTCGCCGCGGCCCCGGCGCGCCGCAGAGCTGGCGCGTCTCGAGCCCGG
>DASZHY010000016.1:0-2568 GCA_035949675.1 Thermoanaerobaculia bacterium | reverse complement strand
CCGCCGCCACCAGTTCACGCAGCTCGAGCGCACCGGCGACCGCACGTGGGAGGTGCGCCAGACGCTCCTCGACCCGCAGGGCGACAATCTCTGGGCGATCCTGGGCGCGATCGACCTGCGCGACCCGCACTCGCTGGAAGGCCCGCTGGTCCGGTTGCACCGGATCGGAGCTTAGTTCAACGAATACCACCGCAGCAGGGCGGTCATCAAGACTGAAAATCACGGGGTCGACGGTTCGATTCCGCCCCTGGGCACCACGTAAAGCATTATATGCCAATGGTTTAAGATCAGTCGGCAAGATAGCCCAAGAGGACTCGCTTCTCGCCTGGGCTGTCGCTGGGCTGTGACATGGTGGGTCTCAATGGGCACTATCGGGCCCCCATGGGTCGTTCACCATTTCCTCGCCGCCAGCCGGAGACGTTGAGACACTCGCTCATCGCCTAGTCCCTTGCTGCCGGCTCTTCTCCCGGCGATCCGTGAGCCACCGGTTGGCGGAGCGCCCTGACCGCCCAAAACACCGAGCGGACGAGACTGACAGTGACGTAGAACAAGAGGAGCAGCGCTGTGCTCACCTTGCGGAAGGGGAGCTGGCCGGCACGGTTCAGCAGGCTTGGTGGAGGCTCGGGCTGCTGGGGAGATGCGAACACTGCGTCAACCGCGGCTAGTGCGTCTGCCTTGGCGGCGTCCCTCGCGTGCCAAGCGATTGCACCCGCGATGACGAGACTGCCGAGCAAGCAGGCGACGAAGATCAGCCATTCGCGCGCGATGATCCGCCTAGAGCTCACGGGCACCTCGTCCAGCATCCGCTGCACCTCGGCCCCATTTTGCACGTTGCTCCGCAGTTGGCTCGCCGGCAGGCGTAGCTGTCACACCCGTGGCAGCACTTGGTGCGACAGGACCCGCAGAAGAGCGAGGCGAGCAGGGTGCCGATAGCGGTGGCGGCCCGAAAGCGGGACATGGTTTCTCGTATGATCTCATGGATTGCGGACGCCGTCCCGGGCTCGGCTCAGTGAAACTGCTTGCGCGGGAAGGCACGACCGAGCCCACCACGCTCCGGGTGCTGGCGTAAGATCACGATTATGTTCAGCCTTCGACTACTTCAGGCTATTAGCGATTGGCAGCGCGGCTCTGCCGACATGGCCACGAGGACTCGGCGCGGAAACGCCCTGAAGGAGGCGGCGGTCAAGCTGGCGCCCGAATTCCGCCGCGCTGACGCGCAATGCTTCCGGCAAATCGCTCTCGACAAGGAGTCCCTTTGGCAGCTTGCGGTCGAGAGGGAGCTTCCCGAGGGGATTTCAAGTTGGACAACATCCCTCGTCGTCGCTGAGCGGTTCAAGGGGGGCGTGCCGCCAATTGGCGACTGGCAAGGCGTCATATGGACCGTTCGACCCCATGCTGAACAGGTTGTTGCAAACCTTGGATTGCTCTTCTCTGACAACCGATTCCGCAGGGCGTGCGAGGAGGCGCGCAAGGAGATTTCCTACTACCATGATGGAATCGCTAAACACTCGGGCACCCAACACGAAGTGGTTCTTGAAATGGAACGCCTGCCCTTGGCGAATGTCCATGCGATGGGCGGATATTCCAGTAGCAAGGAAACCATGGCCAAGTGGTTCTTCGGTAGCGCCGACGCAGCGGCTCTGGCGGCGCTGGAGAACCTCCTCGCGCAGGCTGGCAGGGAGCTTGGACCAGTTTGGGTCACGGGGGATGCGAAGCAGCGAGTGCTCGGCAACATGGTGCAGTTGGCCGAGCAGTTGAGGCGGACCTGCCCGCCGCATGCGTGAGCAGAGGAATCCAGCACCTCGGCCATGGGCGGCCGCGGGAGCGGAGGGGGACCACCCCCTCGCAGTGCTCTCAGGCCTGCTCGCGCGGATCCCCTCCAATCCCGGGCGGCCGGCGGGGGCTGCGGCGATAGGGCCGGTCGCCAGGCGGTTGGAACGGGATGACTTCGCCGGCGGCGGCGCTGCTCATCGCCGCCGCGATCTCGTTCGAGATGCGGTCGGCCGCCGCGCGCAGCGGGTCGTCGGCGAAGTGGGTGTAGCGCTGCGTGGTGCTCGCCTGGGTGTGCCCGAGAATCCTGCCGATCACCGGCAGGCCGAGGCCAGCGGCGACGGGCTTCCGTGAGCTGGCCATCGAGGTCATCGTCGTCTGGCTCGTCGTCGAGGGGCCGCTTGGGTCTGAGGTTCCAAGCCGAAGCTGACCCTGGATTCCCCGATGCCTGCTACTCGGAGTCCGGGTTTGTTCCCGGCGGGCTTGCGACCGGCATTGCTCACGGTCGCCGGTGGCGGGGCCGGCGCTCGACCTCTCCGCAGGGCGAGATGGCGGCCACCCCCTCCCCTCCGAACTCGGACCTTCCCCCGCGACGTTGGACCCGCTTGTCAGGGTCAGGGTGCGGCGCCCGTCGCCGGGCGGCGACCGATCGCCGGAGGCCTGATCTTCGACTGGTCGCTACGACCGACAGCACCGCTGCGCTGCCTTGGGGCGGCCCTGGCGGCCCCGATCGGCGCGAGTCCGGCCCCCTGGATTCGGCGCTGCCGCCGGCGCGCGTAACGGATCGTTAATGCAGTC
>DASZHY010000015.1:0-3590 GCA_035949675.1 Thermoanaerobaculia bacterium | reverse complement strand
AGGGTGCTGGTGGAAGGACAGGACGTCTCGGGCTTGCCGCCGGCCCGCCGCAACTTCGGCATGGTCTTCCAGCACTATGCGCTCTTTCCACACCTGACGGTGGGCGAGAACGTCGCCTTCGGCCTCGAAGGCCGGCGCCTGGACCGGAGCCGGATACGCTCTCGCGTGGCGGCGGCCCTGGCCCTGGTGGACCTGCCCGACTTCGAGCGCCGGCGGGTCGGGGAGATCTCGGGCGGCCAACAGCAGCGGGTCGCGCTCGCCCGCGCCCTCGCCCCGGAACCGCGCGTGCTGCTGCTCGACGAGCCGCTGTCGAACCTCGACCCGGCACTGCGCGAGCGCACGCGGCGCGAGCTGCGGCGGGCGATTCGCCGGGTGGGTATCACCACCTTGCTCGTCACTCACGAGCAGGAGGAGGCCTTCTACCTCGGCGATCGAGTGGCGGTGCTCGAGAGCGGCGTGCTGCACCAGGCGGGGACGCCGGAAGAGCTGTACGACCGCCCGGCCACGCGCTTCGTCGCCACCTTCGTCGGACGCGCCAGCGTGCTGCCGGGCACCTTCGAGGGCACGGGTACGACCGGCCTGGTGCGGCTCGACGGCCTGGCCGCAGGAGCCGCCGGCGCTACCGGCCCCGCCGGCACCGCCGGCGCTATCGGCGCTGCCGGCGGCGGCGCGGTGGCCTGGCCGGGAGTCGCTGCCGAGCCGCTCGCTGCCGGCGAGGCCGTCGAGCTGGTGGTCCGCCCCGAAGCGCTGGCGCTGCTGCCCGCCGGCACGCCCGGTACCCTGACCGGGCAGGTGGTGGAGCGGCGCTACGCCGGCTCGGTGACCTACTACCAGGTCGAGGCCGTGGGCGCCGCCGGGCTCGAGATCGAAATCGCGGCCGCCGCCGCCGCCGCCGTCCCCGGCGATCAGGTGGGCGTGGCGCCCGCCGCCGGCAAGGCCGCCGCCGCCCCGGGGCGCATCTTCCGCCGCTCGTCGCCGAGCTCGCAGCGCCGGCCGCAAGGGCCGCGCCTGGAGCCGGAGGGGCCGCGCGGGCGCCACCAGGGGCCGGAGGAGCCGGCGTGAGCGGCCACCCTCCTCTGCCTTCCACGGACCTGCCGGCCGCGGGGCACCGCCCAGAAGCGACCCGTTCCTCGGACCCGCCGGGCCCCGGTGCGATCGGCAAGCGGGAGACGGGGGCGGACGCCTGGATGCGTTTCGCGCCAGCATTGCTGGCCCTCCTCCTGGCTTGGCTGGTCGGCTACCCGCTGCTGCTCACCTTCGCCGAGGCGTTCCACGGTCCGTCCGGCTGGACCGGCCGCTTCTTCCTGCAATTCTTCGCGCGGCCCGACGAGTGGCTGGCGCTCTGGCGCAGCCTGTGGATCTCGCTCGCCTCGGTGGTCCTGGCGGCGGTGGTGGGGATCCCCCTCGCCTTCATCTTCGAGCGCGCCGAGTTTCCCGGCCGCCGCCTGCTCGGCGCGGTGGCGGCGCTGCCGGTGGCGCTGCCGCCCCTGGTCGGAGTGATCGCCTTCCTCTTCCTCTACGGAGAGAGCGGCTTCGTCTCGCGCGCCGTCCAGGCGCTGCTGCGCCTCGACCATGCTCCCTGGCAGCTGGCCGGGCCGGGGGCGATCCTGCTGGTCCATACCTACTCGTTCTACGTCTACTTCTATCTCTTCGCCCGCGCCGGCCTGGCGCGCCAGGATGCCGCCCTGCTCGAGGCCGCTGCCTCGCTGGGTGCAGGCGGCGGCCGCCGCCTGTGGCGCGTCACCCTGCCGCTGCTGCGCCCGGCGCTGGTCACCGCGGCGCTGCTCACGTTCATGACCGCTCTCGCCTCCTTCTCGGCGCCCTACCTGTTCGGCGGCGGCTTCCGCGTCATGCCCACGCAGATCCTCGCCTCCAAGCTCAACGGCGACCGCCCCATGTCGCGAGTGGAGACGGTGATGCTGGCGGCGGTGGCGCTCGCCGGGCTGTGGGCCTCGCAGCGCGCGGGCGCCGGCAGCGCGCCGGCCAGCGGCTTGCGCGGCGTGGCGCCGGCGCGCCGGCGGGTGGGCTCGCCGCTGACCCGCGGCGCGGTTGCCGCCGCCGGTTACGCGCTGGCGCTGGTGCTGCTGCTGCCCCACCTGGTCATGATCCTGATCTCGCTGGTGCCGGTCTGGACGTGGAACGCCGAGCCCTTCCCGCCGGTGCTCAACCTCGGCAACTACGCACAGCTCGGCGACCGCGTGCACCTGCTGCCGATCGTCAACTCGCTGTGGATGGCGGCGGCGGCGACCGCCGCGGCCGTCGCTCTCGGACTGGCCGCGGCCCTGGCCGCCGCCGGCCCCAAGGCCGGCCTCGCCCCGATCGGCGGCGGCGCCGCGACCGGGCGTCGCCGCCGCCGGCGACGGCCGCGTCTGGGCGGTGTGCTCGAGGCGCTGGTCGGGCTGCCCTGGGCCATTCCGGGCACCGTCTTCGCCATCGCTCTCGCCACCACCTTCAGCGTCGATGCGCCCTGGATGGGCAGGTTCGTGCTGATCGGCACGCCGGTGCTGCTGCCGCTCGCCTATCTGGTGCGCAGCCTGCCGTTGACCGGCCGCGCCGCCATCGGCGGCCTGCGCGGCATGGACCCGGCGCTCGCCGAAGCGGCGGCGGCGCTCGGGGCCGGCCGTCTCCGGACCCTGCGCCGGATCATCCTGCCGCAGCTCCGCCCGGCGCTCGCGGCCGGCGCGGGATTGGCCTTCATCACCGCGCTCGGGGACTTCGTAACTTCGATCGTCCTCTATACGTATGACACCAGGCCCATCTCGATCGAGATCCTGGCCAACGTGAATCTCCAGGACCTCGGAATGGGCGCCGTCTACGGCGTGTTGCTGATGGCGGGGAGCGCCGCGGCTTTCTTTCTCTGGAGCCCCGCCGAGGGCCGCTTAGGCAGCTGAGGTCACCCGACGATGCGCCCCTTCTCGAGCACGCCCACCACCACGCCAGCGCCCGCTTTGCCGACCGCGTCCGACGCTTCGATCCGCCGTCTGTGGGTGCTCATGGCCACGGTGTTCGTGGACATGATCGGCGCCATGATCGTGCTGCCCCTGCTGCCTTTCTACGTCCTCGAGATGGGGGCCAAGCCATCGATCGTCGGCCCGCTGGTCTCGGCCTTCTTCATCGCCCAGATCGTCTTCTCGCCGGTGTGGGGGAGGCTCTCGGACCGTTACGGCCGCCGGCCGATGATCCTTGCCGGCCTGGTGCTGTCGGCGGTTGCCTTCTCGCTGTTCGGTCTCGCCCACACCGTGCTGCTGCTGTTCCTGTCGCGCCTCGTGCAGGGCGCCGCCAGCGGTACCGTCGGCGTCGTGCAGGCCTACGTCGGCGATTCGATCCATCCCGACGAGCGCGCCAAGGCGCTTGGCTGGGTCACGGCCTGCACCAGCGCCGGGGTGGTGATCGGACCGGTCCTCGGCTCGGTCGCCGCCCACTTCGGCCGCTCGGCGCCTGGGGCCTTTGCCGCCGGCCTCTGCCTGCTCAACTTCATGTTCGCGTGGCGCTGGCTGCCGGAGTCGAAGCGCCACGGCGCCGGGCCGGCCGCCGGCGCGGCGAGGGTCTCGGTCTGGATCAGGCTCTGGGAGGTGGTGCGGCAGCCCGCC
>DASZHY010000014.1:0-55941 GCA_035949675.1 Thermoanaerobaculia bacterium | reverse complement strand
TGACCTCGCCGGCGATGCCGGCGGCGCGCAGGCTGGCGGCCGCGGCATCGCCGTTGAGCACGTGGAGCAGGCGCCGGCCCGAGCGGCGCGCCCGCGCCGTCGCGGCGGTCGTGGCGGTCATGGCGGCCGCGGTGGTCGCGGTGCTCGCGGCGGTCGCGGTGCTTGCGGCGGTCGCGGTGCTCGCGGCGGTCGAAGCCATGGGCGCGGCCGCGGCGCTGGCGGTCGTCGGCGCGGTGGCGAGAAAAGCTGATTCGTGCATCGCGGGCAAGGGCCGGAGGGCAATGGGCAGCTGGCCGCCGGCAGCCGCAGCCGGCGCGCGCAACGGTGGCCGGCAGACATTCTAGCAGGGGAGCACCTGGGTCCGGCGTCACGGCGACAGCGAGCGCCAGAGATGGATGGCGGCATAGGCGCGGAACGGGCGCCAGCGCTCGGCGAGGGCGGCGATCTCGGCAACGGTCTGGCTCCTGCCCGAGGCCGGCGGGACCAGCGCGGCGAGGGCCTTGACGACGCCGAGGTCGGAAGCGGGGAAGGCGTCGCGGTCGCCGAGGGCGCGCATGCGGATGTAGGAGGCGGTCCATGGGCCGACGCCGGGCAGCGCGATGAGCGCGGCTTGCGCGGCTTCAGATGAGCCGGCGCGCAGCCGCTCCCAGTCCAGGGCGCCGTCGCAGGTGGCGGCGGCCACGGCGATGAGGGCGGCCGCCTTGGCGCGGGTCAGTCCGAGTACGGTCAGGCGCTCGGCGGGCGCCGCGGCCATGGCGGCGGGGTGGGGGAACGCAAACAGCCCGCCGCCGCCGGCGGCAACCGGCTGGCCGAGAGTGCGGATCAAGCGATCGACGACGGTGCGCGCCGCGGCGACGCTGACCTGCTGGCCGACGATCGCCCGTACCGCGCCCTCGAACGGGTCCGGCAGCTGCGGCAGGCGCAGCCCCGGGTGGCGGGCCACCAGCGGCCGCAGCAGCGGGTCGCGGCGCGCCATGGCCAGGAATGGGCCGAGGTCGGTGTCGAGATCGAGCATCCGCCGCACCAGGCGGCGCAGCGGTGGGACGGCGACGCCGGCGGTCTCGGCGTCCGCTGTGGCAGTGCGGGCAGCCGAAGCCGCAGGGACGGCCTCGACCGCGAGCGACCGAGGCACCCTGGGGTCGGGCCCGGGCCGCACCCGCACCGTGAGCAGCACCGGAACGCCAGCCAGCCGGACGACCCGCATCAGCAGGCCGGGCTCGACGCGCTCGAGCGCCGGCGTGGCGCGGTCGGCCAGGAAGCCGAACACCCAGCCGAGGTCGTAGGGCTCGGGCAGGCGCAGCCGCAGGCGCAGGGGCGCGGACGGCGGCGCCGGCTCCGGGCCATGGCTGGCGGTCGGCGCGGCGGCCCGACCGCCGCGGCCAGGTCCTGCCGTCACCTCCGCGCCGCACCGGCGGCGGGCAGGGCCTCCTCGCCGGCGAGCAGCTGGCGCTTGCGCTCGGCTCCCCAGCGGTAGCCGCCGACGTCGCCGTCGGCGCGGACGACGCGATGGCAGGGCACGACCAGGGCGACGCGGTTGGCGGCGCAGGCGCGGGCGACGGCGCGGGCGGCGGTGGGCTGGCCCAGGGCTGCCGCCACCTCGCCGTACGAGCGCGTGGCGCCGCGGGGGATGCGCTGGAGCTCGCGCCAGACGCGCCACTCGAAGGCGGTGGCCCGCACGTCGAGCGGCAGCGACGCGAGCGGCGGCGGCAAGGCGCCCGGCGAAGGCGCCAGCGAAGCGAGGATGGCGTCCACCCAGCCCGCGAGCGGATCGCCGGCGGCGACGGGCTCGAGGGTGGCCTGGGGATAGTCGCGGCTAAGCCCCGCGGCCAGCGCCTGATCGTCGTCGCCCAGGCGCACGGCGCAGATGCCGCGCTCGGTGGCGGCAACCAGCAAGCGGCCCGGCGGCGCGGCGGCGATGGCGAAGCGGATGTGGGTGCCGGCCCCGCCGCGCCGGAAGGTGCCCGGGGTCATGCCGAGGCGGGCGTTCGACTGCTCGTAAAGACGGCTGCCGGCGCCGTAGCCGGCTTCATAGGTCGCGGTGGTCACGTCGTCTCCTTCCTTGAGTCGCTGTTTCAGGCGCTCGGCGCGCTGCGCCAGGACGTATTCCTTGGGGCTGACGCCGAGCAGCCGCTTGAAGGTGCGTTGCAGGTGATAGGGACTGGCGCCGACCTCGCGGCCCAGCCGCTCGAGAGTGACGTTCTCGTCGAGATGGGCAGCGAGATAGGCGCGGGCTGCCGCGACCCGGCGTTCGGCATCCGGCGCGCCGCCGGCGAGCGGCTTGCACCGCCGGCAGGCACGGTAGCCGGCGGACGCCGCCGTGGCTGCATCCGCGAAGAACGTCACGCGGTCGCGCCGCGGGCGGCGGGACGCGCACGACGGGCGGCAGAAGATCCTGGTCGAGGCCACGGCATAGACGAAGCGCCCGTCCCAGGCGGCGTCGCGGGCCTCGACCGCCGCCCAGGCGCGGGCGGCGTCGGCGCCTTGCAACGCCCCTGGCGGCACTGGACCGTGCTGGCGTGGTGCGGGTTGGTTGCTCATGGGCTGCACTCTACAAGCCGGCAGCGGCCGGCCGCTATCCGCTTCTTGCGCTGAATACCGGGGCAGCCGCGGGGCTAAAGCAGCGCGCGAGCGGCGGCGACCGGCGACTATACTTATCGGGGAGGTGGCATGCGGAAAGCGGCAGTGACGGCGGCGCTCTCTCTGCTGGCCGGCGCGAGCACGGCGGCGCCGCCTGCCGCGCGCTACCTGGCACTGGGCGACTCCTACACCATCGGCGAGGCGGTCGCGGCCGGCGGCCGCTGGCCGGTGCAGCTGGCGGCATTGCTGCGCCAGGGGGGCGCGGCGGTCGGCGAGCCGGAGATCGTGGCGCGCACCGGCTGGACCACCGCGGAGCTGGGCGCCGGCATCGACGCCGCGGCGCCGCACGGCCCCTTCGCCCTGGTGTCGCTGTTGATCGGGGTCAACGACCAGTACCGCGGCGGGCAGCCCGAGGACTACCGCGCCGGCTTTGCCGCGATGCTAAGGCGCGCCATCGCCTTCGCCGGCGGCGAGCCGGGCCGGGTCGTGGTGCTGTCGATCCCCGATTGGAGCGTCACGCCGTTCGCTGTCGGCGGCGGCCACGACCTGGCGCGGATCACCAGGGAGATCCGGCAGTTCAATGCGGTCAATCGCGAGGAGACGGCGCGTGCCGGCGCGCGCTACGTCGACGTCACTCCGGTCTCGGAGCGGGCGCTCGGGGACCGCTCGCTGCTGGCCGGCGACGGCCTGCACCCCTCGGCCGCGATGTACGCCGAATGGGCACGGCTGGCGCTGCCGGCGGCGAGGGCGGCGCTCGGCGCGGGACACTAGCTTCGGAACAAGAAGGTTCTACGCGTCGTGGCAAGAGGCGGCCGGCGCGGGCGAACGCTTGGCGCGGGCGGGCTTCGCCGCGGCGATCGCGAGGAGCCGCCGGCGGGCGCGCGAAGCTCCGGCGCCGGCGCCGGCGAGCGTCGGTTTGGCGCCGCCGGCCGCCAGGACACGCACGGCCACGGCGTCAGCCTGAGTCGCCGGATGTGCGGCGAGATCGCCGAGAAGGGCGGCGCGCGCCAGCAGGGCGCTGACGCGGGTGGGGGCGATGCCGGCGCCGCCCGCCATGCCGGCAGCCAGGCGCTTCCTGGCCATCATGGTGGCGGCAGTGGCGGGGCGGTGGCCGGCCAGGTCGGCGCGCACGGTTGGCTGGGGAAGGCAGCCGGCGCCGGCCGGGGCGCCGAGCGAGAAGCAGGAGAGCGCGTCGGCATGATGGAGGAGGGCGCGGTCCGCCGCCAGCGCGTCGTCAGCGCCATTGGCGCCATCAGCGCCAATGGCCGGGTCGGCGGCGGCGCTCCCGCGGGCGCACTCGGCGATCAGCCGGTGAACACGCACCCTGGTCGCGAGGTCGATGCCGGCCTCGGCCAGCAGCTCGTCGGTCATCCAGGCGCCCCTCCGGGCAGCGCGGCGCGCCTGGCTTTCCTCGAGCTCCTGCTCGGGGCGGCTGGAGCCGGCTAGGCCCGCCGCACGGCCGGATCGATCGCCGCCGGCTTGCTTGGGCGTCTCCGGCATCTCCGGGATCTCCGGAGTCAGGCGCCAGGCCTCGTGGAAGAGCGCCGCGAGCTGCAGGGCGAGGCTGGCTTCGAAGTCGAGGCGCAGCACCCACTGCCAGGTGTCGAGAGCGTGGGCGTAGGCAGCCGCCGCCGCAGCCCGCGGCAGGTCGCGAAACCGGCGATGGCAGGCGAGCACGCGATCGAAGAGCTCGCCGCTCGAGGCGGCGTTGCGGCGGCCGGCAAGGCGCTGGCAGCGCAACGCGATCTGCCTGGCCGCGGAGGCCAGGCGGCAGGTCTCGCCGCTCAGCCGAATCTCGAAGTTGTCGCCGGCCGCGTCGGCGGCGAGCGTCTCGGCGTAGCGGTCGAAGTCGGAGAACGAAAAGGAGTCGGATTCCCATTCGGCGAGAGTGAGATCGAGGCTCGGCAGCTCGCCGGCGTCCGAAGACGGACCGGGCGGCGCGGCCTCCACCAGCGCCTGCCCGCGGGCAGGGTCGAAGACGATACGCAAGGCCGACTCATCACGGTCCCGCACAGACATCACCTCCGGCATTCAGGAAACCGCTGCTGCATGGTGTTGTACGCAAGGCGGACTCACTACGGTTCTGCACAAACCCCACCTCCGGCGGTCAGAAAATACTGCTGCAAGCGACGAGCCAGAAGGAAGCAGGTGCCAAGGCGTCGGGGTTCAGGCCGCAAACGCAGCGGCCATGGGCCTTTGCTGGCACCGGCGAGAGCGCGCCCGACGCCACGCCGTGCCGAAAAGGCAGTCTGTTCTTCGGACGGCTTGGCAGCTTTACAAAGATCTATTCGCGAGGGCGGAAGAGCTGAGCCCGTGCTCGGCTCACTTTATCCACTCGTACAGGACGTAGTGCTCGTCGGTCATGCCGAGGCGGGAGTAGACTGCGCGCGCCTCGCGGTTGCGCCGGTCGACGTAGAGGCGGATGCCCTTGAGGTCGGGGGTCGCCGCGACGCGGCGGCGCTGTTGCTCGTAGAGGGCGCGGTACAGCCCGCGGCCGCGGGCCTCGGGGACGACGTAAACCCCCTGGATCCACAGCACTGTGCCATTGCGCCAATCGCTCCACTCGCGGGTCACCAGCAGGCAGGCGGCGACTTCGCCGGCGAGCTCGGCGACCCAGTACTCGCCGAGGCCGGGATCGTCGAAGACCGCGCGCACGCCGCGCCCAAGGGCGGTCGGGTCGAGCTCGAGGCCCTCGCTCTCACGCGCCAACTGCGCCTGCAACGCGATCAGCAGGTCGGCTTCCTCCGGCCGCGCGAGGCGGATGCGCGGCGTCCCGGCGGGCGCGGCCGGCGCGCCGGGCCGGCTCACGGCACCCTCGCGGCGAACAGCCGGTCGATGCGGCGGTACTCGTCGAGCCAGCTGCTCGGCCGCTCGAAAGCGTGGGACTCGACGGGGTAGGGTGCGATCTGGAAGTCCTGCTTGCCGAGCTCGACGAGCCGCTGCACCAGGCGCACTGAGTCGGCGAAGAAAACGTTGTCGTCGACCATACCGTGACAGATCAGCAGCGGCTTGGCCAGGCCCGCGGCGAACTCGATCGGCGAGCTGCGCTCGTAGGCCTCGGGATCGATCTCGGGATTGTTGAGGATGGCGCCGGTATAGTCCTGATTGTAGTCGGACCAGTCGGTGACCGGGCGCAGGGCGGCGCCGGCAGCGAACAGGTCAGGCTTGCGAAACAGCGCCATCAACGTCAGGAAGCCGCCGTAGGAGCCGCCGTAGACGCCGACCCGCGAGCGGTCGACGTTCTGGTGTTGCACCAGCCAATCGACGCCGTCTTGCAGGTCCTCGAGCTCGGGATGGCCCATCTGGCGATAGATGGCGGTGCGCCAGTCGCGGCCATAACCGGCGGAGGCGCGATAGTCCATGTCGAGCACCACGTAGCCGCGCCGGGTGAGCAGGCTGTGGAACATGAACTCGTGGAAGTAGTAGGACCAGCCGTAGTGGGCGTCCTGCAGATAGCCGGCGCCGTGGATGAAGACCACCGCCGGACGCTTGCCGTGCGCGGCGGTAGCAGCGGCGGCGCCGCCGCCGCCGGCGCCGCCCGCCATCTCGGGCGGGGTGTAGAGGCGCGAATGAATCAGGCCGGCGCCGTGGGTGGAGGGGATCGGCAAGATCTCGGGCACGGTCCATTGCTGGGCCGCGAAGGCGGGGGAGACGGTATCGGTGATGCGGCGCGCCTCGGCGCCCGGCCGGTTCGGTTGCACGTAGAGCTCGTTGTGGCGGGCGAGGCTCGAGTGGACGACGAGCAGCTGCCGCTCGTCGAGCGACGGCCAGAAGCCGGTCAGGCCGCCCAGCCGCGTGAGCTGCTCGGACTGGCCGGTGGCGACGTCCACCCGCCAGACGTCGTAGTTGCCGGGATGGCTGGCGTTGGCGACGTAATAGAGGGTGCGGCCGTCGAAGCTCGGCTCGGGCGAGCTGACCTCGAACTTGCCGCTGGTCAGCTGACGGATGCGGCCGTCGCGGGCGTCGAGCAGATAGAAGTGGTTGTAGCCGCTCTCCTCGGACTCGAAGTAGAGGGTCTGGCCGTCAGCCAGCCAGCCGATGGTGTTGTGGTCCCAGTTGATCCAGGCGTTGTCGGTCTCGCGATGCCGCGGGGTGAGCCGGGCGCCATCGAGGTCGACGGTGGCGATCCAGCGGTCCTTGTTGTCGACCGCGCGGAGCTCGACCGCGGCGCGGCGGCCGTCGTCGGTCCAGGAGACGTCCTCGACCTCCACCGGCCGCACCGCGGGCGCGGCGAGCTTGTCGGCGGCCGGCTGCTCGCCGCCGTCTGCCTTGGAGCCCGTGCCGCCGGCGGTGCCGGAGTCGCCGGCCCCGGCCGCGGGCGGCGCGGCCGAGCCCGCCGCCCCTGCCGCACCTGTCGCCTTGGGAGCAGGCGCTTCCGGGATGGCCGGCGAAGGCGGTTTTGTCGTGGCGCCGCCAGCGCCGGCGGCGGCTTCGGCGGCGGCGGCCGCCTTGGCACGCGCCCTGGCCTCGGCGCGCAGGGCCTTGAGCGGGTCGTCCTTGATGCCCGGCAGCTCGGAAAGATCGAGATCGTGGCGCTGGTGGTAACGGAGGTCGAGCAAGATCAGGCCCTGCCCCGTGGCGCTGGCCGTCCCGACCAGGGCCCGCGCCTCCTCGGGGTTGACGTAGCCGGTGTCGGTGACGAACCGCGGCACCACCGCCTTCTTGCCTTCCTTGGCGTCTTTGGGACGGGTGACCAGCACCATCCAGTCACCGCTCGGCGACAACGAGAGGTCGTCGATCTTGATCTTGTCGCCGAGATACCAGGGCAGCGGCGGCCGCGTGGGGTCGGCGCGCTGTGCGGCCTGGGCGCGCTCGCGCTCCGCCCGCTTGTGGTCGCGGTCCTCCCGCAGGACCTCGAACAGGCGCAGCTGCTCGCGTCTCAGGAAATCGGCGGGCTCCTGCTCGGCCGGGTCCTTGGCCAGGCGCAGGTCGGCGGGCTGGCTGATCAGCCCCGACCGGAGGTCGCAGAGGAAGACCGCCTCCTTGACGCGGAAGGAGACGCGGCCGCCGCCGGCCATGAACCGCGGATCGGTCTTGACCTCGGCGGTGCGGGTCAGCTGGCGAATGGCGCCGCTGCCGAGATCCTTCCAGAAGACGTCGCCGTCGCGCACGTAGACCTTCCCCTTGCGGTCGCGCGAGACGTCGCCCGCGGGCGCGTCGGCGGCG
The DNA here is from genome assembly GCA_035949675.1 of Thermoanaerobaculia bacterium. Lineage (GTDB taxonomy): Bacteria > Acidobacteriota > Thermoanaerobaculia > Multivoradales > UBA5704 > JASLEW01. The sequence goes on along the minus strand of DASZHY010000014.1, from coordinate 48,198 downwards.
CCGCGCTCGGCGTCGGCGACCAGCCGCGGCTCGCGCTCGCCGAGCGGCAAGCGGTAGAGGTCGCGCAGCGGGCTGCCCTGGCGCTTCTGCTCGAAGTAGACGGCGCCCCCGTCGTCGGCCCAGTAGGGCTTCTCGGGCGGGTTGCCGATCCAGTCGGGGTCGGCCATGATCCGCTCGAGCGTCAGCTCGGGGGGCGCGGCGGACTGGGCGAAGGCCGACGGGTGCGCGCCGGGCAGGACGGCAGCCAGCAGCAGGGCGGCGGCGCGCAACCGGCGCGGGCAAAGGTCGATCATGCGTCTCCTTGGGCGCCGGCCATCGACGGGCGGACTAGGTTTCCGCGTCGGCGAGCTGGCCGGCGCGGCGCAGGCGATTGAGATGGGCGAGGATCTGGCGCGCGGCAAGCGGCCAGGCCTCCCGGGGGACGTCGTCGTAGACCGTGGGGAGGATCGCCTCGGGATCGCGCCGCCCCTGCCTCCAGGCGGCGAGCACGCGCCGCTCGCGCCAGAGGCGATGCTCGATGTACTCGCGCAGCTTGGGCACCGCGTTCTTGACCGCCGGCCCATGGCCCGGGAACAGGGTGCGGGGGGCCAGGGCGACGAGCTTGCCGAGCGACGCCAGGTAGTCGTCCATGTCGCCTTCCGGCGGGTCGACGACGATGGTGCCCAGCCCGGCCACCATGTCGCCGGCCAGCAGCGAGCGCTGGCCCAGCTCGAGGAAGCAGAGATGGCCGCGGGCATGCCCCGGCGTATGGATCACCTGCACCAGCATGTCCGGCGCCTCCGGCTGTCCCAGGCCGGCCAGGGTCACCTGCTGGCCGTCGGCGAGCGTGCCGTCCAGAACGCCGTGCGCGGCGAGACGCTCGGCGGTCGCCGGATGGGCCAGGACCGGCACCCCCAGGCGCTCGCGCAGCGCGGGCACGCCGGCGACGTGGTCGGGATGATGGTGGGTCAGCCAGATGGCGACGACCCGGCGCCCCAGGCGCTCGCGGGCGGCGGCCAGGGCGCCTTCCAGGCTGTCGATCTCGCCCGGGTCGGCGGCTCCGGGATCGATCAGCACCGCCTCGCCGAAGCCGAGCAGGTAGGCATTGGTGGTGAGGGCCGGCGGCAGGGTGCGGGTGACGAGCGGGAACACCAGCAGCCCCGGGCGCAGCTCGACGCGCAGCAAAGGCCCCAGGGCGGCCTCTGCCGGACGGCGCAGCCGCGGCAGGCCGCCGTCCGGGCCGTCGGTCGCGAGCACCCGCAGCAAATGCAGGATGGGCGGCGCCGCCAGCACGTCGCCGCGCCGCCAGCTCTGCCAGGCCGCGGCGGGATCGACCCAGGCGCCCGACTCGAGCTCCCCGGCCAGCACCTCCGGCTGCACCTCCTCGCTCGGCGGCCACTCGAGCAGGAAGAAGCGGTTGTCGAAGCGCAGCGGCGCGAAGGGCGGAGTCTGCCAGCGGCCCGCATAGACCAGGCGCGAGGCGTCGGCGTCGAGTCCCAGATCGGCCAGCACGGCGGCGAACGGGCGCCCGCCGAGCAGCGCGCGGCGGGCCTCGGCGAGACGCCCGCCGTCGGCGGCGGCGGGCGCTGCCGTTGCCGCGGGCGCTGCCGCCGCCGCGGCGGGGCGGGCCAGCAGGATGCCGGTCTCCTCGAACAGCTCGCGGATGGCGCAGGCCAGGATGCCGGGCGCCAGGTCGGGCGCGGGCAGCTCGGCGCCGGGAGGCGCCGCGGGTGCGGCGGGTGCGGCGGTGGGCGAGGCAGGCGCGGCGGGCACGGGCCGCTCGGCGGCCACGGCGGCAGAGGCGGCGGCTGCGGCGGGCGCGGCGGGCGGGAAGACGGCGATCTCGGTGTCGGAACGCGCCAGGCCGCCGCCGGGGAAGGCGTGCCAGCCGCCCATGAAGGGCAGGGTCTCGCCGCGCTTCACCCAGTACACCTCGACGCCGCCCGCCGCCGCCCGGCGCCAGGGCACGACCGCGGCCGACGGCCGGGCCGGGGGCTGGCCGGACTTGCCGGCGCCTGCCGCGGTCCCCAGCCCCGCGAGCACCGCCTCGTAAAGATTGCCGCCGCCGGCTTCGCTCATACGCGGCTTATATCAGCTCACGGCGCCAGCCGCGTGCTCTTATATGCTGAGCCACCCATGCCGGCACCTGCCACAAGGATCGCGCCATGAGCCCGGAAGGCGCCGGCGGCGGCACCACGCCGCAGGCCCAGGGCGCCGAGGCGGTCGCCGAGATCTGGGGAGACACGGCCGCCGCACGCAGCCGCGGGCCGGTTCACCTGGGCTGGCAAGACTCCTCGCTGGTGATGCGCGAGTGCGTCCACCCGCGCCTCCACGGCAACCCCTACGACGGCTGGCTCGCGGGTCTGGTCAAGCGTCTGGGCCTCCCGCCGAACGGCCATTGGCTGAGCCTGGGCTGCGGCAGCGCCGGCATCGAGATCGAGGCCGCTCGCCAGGAGATGTTCGGATCGATGCTGGCGCTCGACCTGGCCGAGCGCGCGATCGAGGAAGCGCGCCGGTCGGCCGCCGCCCAGGGAGTCGACAGGATCGAGTTCGGCCGCGTGGACTTCAACCGCATCGCCCTCGCGCCGGCGGCCTTCGACGTGGTGATGATGTGCATGTCGCTGCACCACGTCGCGGCTCTCGAGAAGGTCTTGCGCGCCGTCCGCGCCGCGCTCAAGCCGAGCGGCTACTTCCTGGTCAACGAGTTCGTCGGCCCGCGGCAGTTCCAGTTTTCGGACTTGCAGCTCGCCATCGTGCGCGATCTGCTCGCCGCGCTCCCGGAGCGGCTGCGCATCGACTCGACGACGGGCGAGGTGAAGCGGGATTACCTCCGGCGGAGCGTCGAGCATTGGAACCGCTGGGACCCTTCGGAGTCGGTGCGCTCCGACGAGATCGTCCCTCTGCTCCGCCGCACCTTCGACGTGGCGCTGGACCTGCCCTATGGCGGCAGCGTCCTCCACCTGCTGCTCGAGCACGTCGTGCAGAATTGGGACATCGGCCAACCCCGAGACGTCGAGCTGTTCCGGCTGCTGGCCGGCACGGAGGACGTCTTGATCCGCGCCGGCGTGCTGGCCAACGACTTCACCGTCATGGCGATGCGCAAGCACACCTGGAAAAGCCGCCTGAGACGACTGCTGCGCCGAGGACCTTAGTGTCCCGTCACTAGCGGGCCGGCTTGACGGCTACCACCGACAGGGGCAGGCTCCAGCGCCGGTAGAGCCAAGCGCCGCCGGCCCGGGTGTGCAGCAAGCGCTGGAGCAGGGCGCGCCCGCGGCGGCGGCGGGCCAGCCAGCGGACCTCCGGCGGAGCGGCGCCCAACAGGTTCACGTCCGGATAGAGCAGCCGGTAGGCGATGGTGCGCGGCACCAGGCGCCGGGCGCGCAGGCCGGCGCGGCGCAGCGCCGTCATGTATTCCGCCAGGCTGTAGAAGTGCTCGTTGATGCCGACCGCGGTCTCCTCGTTCTGCGGCACGTTGCCGGCGATGGCCGCCCGTTTCGCGGGCTCGCAGACGAAGACCAGCGTGCCGCCCGGCCGCAGCACCCGGGCGATCTCGGCAAACAGCGCGTCGAGGTCTCCGGAGTGGTGGATCGCGGCGCAGCTGAAGACCGCGTCGGCCCAGCCGTCGGGCAGCGGCAGATGGTGGATGTCGGCGCGCAGCCGCTCGAAGAAGCTGCGGTCCTGCTCGAAGAAGATCTCGGCGGTCTCGAGGCCGAGGAATCGGGTGGTCAGCGCGTCCACCGCCACCGCCTCGCGCGCCCGGCCGATGGTCACCAGAAAGCGCGTCGACCAGGTCCGCCCGGCGCCGACGTCGATCACGCGGCCGCCGGCGAAGTCGACGTGCTCGAAGATCTGGAAGAAGTCGGGACCGACGTGCGGCCAGGGCAAGTGCGGGAAGACGGGCAGCGCCGCGACCTGGGCCACCATGCCCTCGTGGAGGTGGCCGGCGAGCTCGGCCCAGCCGTGCACCTCGCGGGCCAGCGCCTCGTCGCCGCGATCCAGGAAGTCGGGGATGCCGGCGCGCACCGGGAAGACCCGCCCGCAGGCGGAGCAGGTGATCTCGCCCTCGCGCACCTCGCGCGCGTCTTCTTCGCGGACGGCAAGCTCGACATGGGCCGGCGAGCCCGGCAAGCGCGGCAAGCGGTTACCGCGGCAGAAAGGGCAGCAGATAGTAGCAGCGAACTCCTTCTTCAACGCACCCCCTCCTCTTGGCATCGCGGGCGAGGGAATGATAGGGTCAATTGGTTATTATGCGAAGCGTGCGTGTCCTGCCGGCGATGCTCCGGAGCGCTCGAACCCTGACCCGCGGCACCGTCAGCGCCTTGCTGCTCGCCGGCTGCGGCGCCGGGCTCGCCGCCCAGAACCTGCCGCCCAACAAGCCCGGGTTCCCCATCACCCTGAATGGCCACGGGACGCTGGTCGGCAGCCAGCCGCTGATTGCCAACCTCGGGCTCTCGACCGACGGCACCAAGCAGATCATCTTCGGCACCAACAAGGGCGAGCTCCACGTCATTTACAAGAACGGCTCCGGCGTCTGGGGAGAGGCCCCGGGATTTCCGGTGACGCTCGGCGGGCCCATCAACTCGAGCCCGGCGGTCGGCGATCTGGAAGGCAACGGCATTCCGGTCATCGTCTGCGGCTACGGCACCGCGAGCGACTTGAGCAAGCCGGGCGGCGTCAAGGCTTTCCGGCGTGACGGCACCCTGCTCTGGTCGTTCCTGACCTTCCAGTACATCGGCACCGGCGGCTCCGACCCGGTCGTCGGGACGCCGGCGATCGGCGACGTCGACGGCGACGGCCATCTCGAGGTCGTCTTCGGCGCCCTCGATTTTCGTCTCTACGTGCTGGACGGCGCCACCGGCCTCACCAAGCCGGGCTGGCCCAAGTTCATGCGCGACTCGATCTGGTCGTCGCCGGTGCTGCACGACATCGACGGCGACGGCCGGCCCGACATCGTGGTCGGCGTCGATGCCCACCAGGAAGGGCCGCCGTTCAACACTCCGGCCGGCGGCTGCCTGCACGTGCTGCGCTTCGATTCGACCCAGACCTGCCCGGACTCGAACCCCGCCGACTGCGGCCCGCCCAGCGAGGTCGCGGGCTTCCCGGTCTGCGTCGACCAGGTCATCTACAACTCGCCGGCGATCGGCGACATCGACGGCGACGGCAAGCCCGAGATCGTGCACGGCACCGGCACTTTCTATTCCAATCGCGGCCATAAGATCTACGCCTGGCACTGCAACGGCACCCCGGTCGCCGGCTGGCCGGTCTCGATCGACGGTCAGAGCGGCACCTTCAACGGCCCGGCCCTGGCCGACGTCAACGGCGACGGCAAGCTCGACGTGGTGGTGACCGACGACAATACCGGTCCCAGCAACACCTTCCACGTCTACGCCTTCAAGGGGGACGGCACGCAGCTGTGGGCGGCGGTTCCCAAGGAGTTTTTCGGCGCCACCCTGAGCGCCGGACCGCCGATCGTGGCCGACGTGCTCGGCGACGGGATCGACATCCTGGTGCCGACCAACACCAGCGTCGCGGTCTTCTCGCACACCGGTGCGCTGCTGAGCGACGGCGGCACCCATCCACCGGGGGCCTACGCCTTCTATACCCCGACCTCGCTCTCCGGCGTCGCGGTGGGAGACCTGGAGGACCCGGCGGCGCCCGGCGCCAAGATCGAGGTCGTCGCCGTCTCGGCCGCGGATTTTCCCAGCGCCAACAACACGATGGTCAACGTCTGGAACCCGTTCAGCGGCTCGAGCACTCCCCCCTGGGGGCAGTTCCACCAGGGGGTCCAGCGCCTGGGCGTGGTGCCGGGGACGCCGGGTTGCTCGGGAGGGTGCACGGTGGCCACCTCGGGCCTCAAGTTCTTCACCGTCGCTCCTTGCCGGGTCGCGGACACCCGCAACCCCAACGGACCGCAGGGCGGCCCGGCGCTGAGCCAGGGCGTGCAGCGGGTCTTCCCGGTGGGGGGCTTCTGCGGCGTGCCGACGGCGGCGCGCGCGGTGTCGTTCAACGTCACGGTCACCGGCCCGAGCGGCGGGGGCGTCCTGCGCTTCGGGCCGGGAACCTGCAACAACCTGCCGCTGACCAGCACGATCAACTTCTCGACCGGCCAGACCCGCGCCAACAACGCCGTGCTCTCGCTCGCCACCGACGGCAGCGGCGGCCTCGCCGTGCTGCCGACGATCGGCGGCGGCGGCACGGTGCAGCTGATCATCGACGTCAACGGGTATTTCAACTAGCGCGGCGGGCGGCCTGAGCAACCGCCGAGGCGCCGTGAGGGACACGCTGGCCATCGTCCTGGCCTTCAACGAAGAGGCGAGCCTCCCCGACGTGCTGCGGTGTCTGGCGGCGACGTGTCCGGAGCTCGAAGTGCTGGTGGTCAACGACGGCTCGGAGGACCGCACCGGCGAGGTCGGCCGGGCGGCCGGCGCGCAGGTGGTGGACCTGCCGTACAACTCGGGCGTCGCCACCGCGGAGCAGACCGGCTTCCTGCACGCGCTCGACCGCGGCTTTCTCTATACCGTCCGGCTGGACGGCGACGGGCAGCACGATCCGGCGGAGGCCGCGCGGCTGCTCGCCGAGCTGCGCGCCGGCAACGCCGACCTCGTCATCGGCTCGCGCTTCGTCGCGCCGCCTGCCGGTGGTGCCGGCACGCCGGGCGCCCGGCCGCCGCTCGCCCGGCGCGCCGGGATCGCCTGGCTCTCCTTCCTGGTCAGGGTTCTCTCGGGCCAGGTGGTGACCGATCCGACGTCGGGGTACCGCGCCTTCAGCCAGCGGGCAGTGCGGTTTCTCGCCAGCGCCTATCCGGCGGACTATCCGGAGCCGGAGTCCATCCTGATGCTGTCGCGCGGGGGCTTCCGGATCGTGGAGGTGCCCGCCTCCTCCCGCGCTCGCCAGGGCGGTCGGTCGTCGATCGGCCGGCTGGCGGGCTTCCAGTACGTTCTCAAGGTGACCTTTGCGCTGCTCATCCAGAGGCTTCGCCGGCCAGGAGCCTGATCCGAGCACGAGCCGAGGAGGACCCATGAGCTATCAGTTGCGAGTGCAGCTCATCGCCGTCTTCGTTTCCCTGGGCTTCGCGGTCCTGGTCATCGATCTGGTGCGGCGCCGCAAGCTGAACGAATGGTATTCGCTGCTGTGGCTGGCGACGGGAGCCGTCGTCACCACCTTTGCCGTCTTTCGCGGCTTGCAATTCCGCCTCGCCGAGTGGGTGGGCCTGTATTACCCGCCGGTGCTGATCCTCGCCGTCGTGCTGGCGCTGCTGCTCGGCATCACCCTGTACCTCTCGGTGGTGCTGACGCGGTTCGAGGCGCGCAATCGGCGGCTGACCCAACGCCTCGCCCTGCTCGAGCTGGAGGTCCGGGGCCTGGCGGGGGCCGCGGCGAAGCCGCCTTCAGACAGGACGGCGCCGCCGCCGGCAGGAGAGCAAGCGGGCGCCTGACCGGGCCCGCGGTGGCGCATGGGACTGGTTCTCGACATCGCCGTCATGCTGCTCGTGGCGATCGGCGTGCTGGGCGGCTGCGGCATGCTCTGGCACCCGCTGCTGCCGTGGCGCGCGCGCCCCTTCCTGACGATCCTCGCGCCTTTCCTCGGGTTCGCCCTGGTCTCCGGGATCTGCCACGTTCTCGGCGCCGCCGGCCTGCCGCTGACCGCCATCGCCTGGCCGGTGGTCGGGCTGGCCCTGGCCGGCTGGGCGATGGGCCTGGCCCGCTGGCGGCTGCCGCGGCCGCGCCGCGAGCTGCTGCTGGTCTGCGCCGTCGGCGCGCTGGCCTTCCTGCTGGCGGCCTTGCCCGTGCTGGCGCTCGGCTACCTGACGTCGGTGGGCTTCACCTCCGACGCCGTCTCCTACGCGGCGCGCTCCGAATACCTGCAGCATGCGCCGCTGCAGACGCCGATCGCCTTGGCCGGCCAGCCCTTCCTGGGCACAGTGCGGGCGCACCTCTTCGTGCGGGCCGGCGACGTCTACCTGCTCGGCCTGCTGGGCCTCCTCACCGGGCATCGCAGCTTCGAGCTGCTGACCCTGCTCATGGCGCTGTTCTTCGGCCTCACCCCGGGGGCGGTCTTCGTCTGGGCGCGACTGGGCCTGCGGTTGCCGCGCGGCGCCGCGTTGCTGGCGGCCGGGCTGGTCGGGATCAACAACCTGCTGCTGTGGGCGGTGTTCGACAACTTCCTCTCGCAGGTGGTCGGCTTGAGCCTCTTTCCCCTGGCGTTCGTCTTCGCGGTCGAAGGCCGGCGGCAGCCCGGCTGGCGCAGCGCCGTCGTGTTCGGGGCCCTGCTCGCCACCCTGGCGTCGGTCTACCCGGTCTACGCCGTCTACGCCCTGGCGAGTGCCGGCATCTACTGGCTGGTCGCCTGGCTGCCCGCCCACCGGTGGCGGGAGCTGCCGCGGCATGCCGCCTGGTGGCTGACGGCGGCCGGCGGCGCGGTGCTCCTGAACGGCGTCGCCCTCTACCGCTCGTTCCAGGAGCTGAGCAAGGTGAGCCAGCTCCTCAAGCCGCAGGGGGCGCAGTTCGTGGGCGCCGGCGACATCCTGGTCTTTCCCTCCTACTACGAGATCGGCGGACTCGTGTGTCATGCCGCGGCGGCGATGCTCCTGCGCCTCTGGCCGTTGCCGCGGGGCACGACGAGCCTGGTGGCGCTGGCCGCGGCCGCCTTCGCCCTGTACGGATGGTGGCCGCTCGCTCCGCGCCTGCGGCTCGCCGCGGCGGTGCTGCTGCTCGCGGGCGCGGCGCTGGCGGCCCACCAGCGTTTCGGGGTCAACCTGCCCGACGGCTATCCCTACGGTTACTTCAAGGCGGTCTCGATCCTGCCCCTGGAAGCGATGGCGCTGGTCGCCGCGGGCCTCGTCGCCGCCTGGCGCCGGCCCGTGCTGCGCGTGGCGGCCGTGCTCGCGCTGTTGGCAATCGCCGTCCTCAACCTGATGAACAGCTTGTGGAGCGCGCGCTACACGTTCAAGAGCACGATCCTCACGCGCGACGTGATCGAGGCGGCGCAAGCGCCGGCGGCGGTGCCGGCGGCGGCGTGGGTCTTGATGGACGTCCCGTCGCCGGCGCTGCTACAGACCTGGCTCGGCTATCTGTGGCGGGACCGGGTGCGGATCGCGTCGCGCGGGGCGCCGCTGCCCGCGCCGGCGCCCTTCTTCCGCTGGGCCTTCGTCGAGCGGCAGCTGGACCGCCTGCGGCGGCGCACCTCGACCGAGCCCTGGTACGACCCGGAGCAGAGCAGCGTCGTCTGGCAGACCCCCCGGTTCGTGCTCCGCGAGCGGCGGGACGCACTGATGGCTACCATGACCTGGGAGTCGCCGGTGCTGCACCAGGGCGAGAGCTTCGAGCTCGCGCTGGCGCCGGAGCGGCGGCGCGTCGCCGGAAAGCTCGCGGGCAGGGCGAGCGAAGCCGAGCTGGCAGCGGGCACGGCGCGCCGCATCCGGATCTCCGCCTTCGGCCCGGGCGACGCCAAGGCGCGGCTCGAGGTGGACGGCGCGGCGCCGGTGACCCTGGGCGCCGGCGGCTGGGTGCTCGACTTCGACCTCGGTTGCCGGCGGCAGCAGCCCCCGGGGATCGGGCTCCGGAACGCGGGGCCCGGCGACGTCCTGGTGAGCGAGATCAAGGTCCTCGGCTCGCTGCCTGCCGCCCCGCACCCCTGCCTGGACGTCGAGCCGCTCGGCACGGGCGCCGCCTACGTCGATCAGCAGCTGGCGCCGCCGCGCATCCGCTACCGGATCACCCTGTGGCCGCCGCGGGATGACGACCAGCGCCGTTTCCACCTCGGGGTGCACGTCGCGAACGTCGCGAGCGGTGCGTCCTACGGCGTCTGGTCGCTGCATTTCCCCGGCGGCAGGCAGGCGCATCGCGGCAGTCTCGAGATCGACCTCGCCGACGGCCGGGGGCAGGGCGAGGTCGACGGCCGGCCAACCCCCGTCGAGGTCGTCGCCCTCAACCTGGACAGCGGCAGCTTCGGCTTGTCGAGCGTGATCTGGCAGCTGCAGCCGCTGGCGCAGGTCTCGGTCGACAACCTCCTGTGGTTCAACCGCACGGCGGCCGGCGCCATCGTCGTCACCAACGCCAGCCCGCATTCCCCCTTGACGATCATCCCTTCCAAGCTCCGCGCGTCGCCATGAGCCGCGCGCCGTCATGAGCATCGGCAGCCTGGCGCGGGCCGTGCTGGGCGAACGGTGGTTCCCGGCGGCGGGGCGGCGCTATCGCGCCATCTTCGTCGACCTGGGCAAGGTCGCGGACTGCTTGCCGGCGATGCCCGAGGGCGCCGCCATCCTGGACGTCGGCGGCGGCGACGGCGCGCTCATCGACGCCTTCCTCGCGCGGCAGCCCGAGGCGCGCGTCACCATGATCGACCTCAAGGCCGATCTGGGCGGCGCGGTGCGGCCCGCGCGGCGCGCGCGGCTCGAGATCCTTGGGCGGACGAGCATCCGCGCTTACGCCGCGCTCGGCCGGCGTCCGCCCGACCTGGTCATCGTCAGCGACGTGATCCATCACATCCCGCCGTCTCTGAGAGAAAGGTTTTTTCTCGATCTCGGCGACCTGCTGGCCGGCCAGGCCTGCAAGCTGGCGGTCAAGGACGTCGCCCCGGGAGGTTGGCGCGCGGCGCTGAGCTATCTCGCCGACCGCTTCATCAGCGGCGACCGCAACGTGGCGCTGATCGGCGAGGAAGAGCTGCAGGCACTGGTGCGGCGGGCGTTTCCCGGCAGCGTCTGCGCGGCCACCGCGCTCGCGGCGCGCGACGCCCCGAACTACTGCCTGATCTTCGACGTTCCCGCCACCGCCCGGGCCGGCGACGCGGGGCGCCTCACCAGCGCAGCAGGCGGCGAGCCAGACGCCAGTAGATAGCGAACAGCGGGTTGGCGATCCGGGTGAGCAGCGGCGTGTCGAGGGCGGGGAAAACGATCTCGCTGGTGAACAACGCCGTGACCTCGCGATCGCCGATCCGGCGCCGCCGCTGCACCTCGCGGCGCGTGGCGAGAAACGATCGCCACCGCGCCGGCGCCAGACAGTACCGGTAAGCGCAGAGCTTCTCCCGCCACCATCCCGACCACAGCGCGAAGGCCCACAGGCCGAGCTCCATGGCGACGAAGGCCGGCAGGATGAGCAGCAGGGTGCCGGGGCGGTAGTACCAGCCGAGCACCAGCAAACGGTTGCGCTCGAGCCAGAAGTACTTCTGCACCCCGCGCGAGAACCCGTACTTGTGGTAGACGCGCGATGCCGGGGCGACGATCACCCGCCAGCCCGCGAGCCGCGACCGCCAGCCGAGCTCGAGGTCCTCGAGGTAAAGGAAGATCTCTTCGTTGAACAGGCCGAGGGCCTCGAGCGCCGCGACCCGCGCGAGCATCGCCGCGCCGCTCGGAAAGGCGATGTCGGGCGGACCGGCGAGCCTGGCCGCGACCGCCTCGTCGGAGAGCCGCTGGCCGTCTCCCGCCGCGTAGCCGAAGCCCAGGAAGTGCAGCGCGTTGCCGTAGGTGTTGACGGTCTCCTGCTCGCCGTGACGCAGCACCAGGCTCTGCACGAAGGCGATGCGCTCGTCGCCGCGCAAGGCGGCAACCGCCGCGGCGAGAAAGCCCGGCGCCACCTCCGCGTCGGGATTGAGCAGGTAGACGAGCTCGTCGCGGTCGGCGAGCGCGCGGCGCAGAGCGACGTTGTTGCCGCCGGCGAACCCCAGGTTCCGCCCATTCGCCTGCAGCTCGACCGGCAGCCCGCCGGGAGTCCGCGAACCGCCGTCCTGCAGGACGTCGCGCCGCAGGTGGTCCACGGTGCCGTCCGACGAGCCGTTGTCGACCAGCAGGATCCGCACACCCGCGGGGTCGAGCCCGGCCCGGTCGAGGGAGCGGAGGCAGTCGCCGACCACGTCGCGATGGTTGTACGAGACGATGATGATGGAAACCCGCCCCATGACCGGTCGCTGCTTCGGTAAGGAAGTGGGACACTAGCACGAGCAGCACGACTGGCGCGGCTGGCACGACTGGCACGACTGGCGCGGCTGGCACGGCTGGCACGACTGGCACGACTGGCGCCGCTGGCACGACTGGCACGGCGAGCTATGCTTCGCGATCATGGACGAGAACGGTTCGCCGCCGCCGGCGGGCGGCCGCTGGCTGCGCTGGCGGCGATGGCCGCGATGGCCGCCGCCGCGGCTGCGGCGGCTGCTGCCCTGGGCCGCCGCCGCCGCCCTGCTCGGCGGCCTGTTCGCACGGCTGCCGCGCGAGCAGGTGGCGCGGGCCCTGGCCGCCGGTCCCGCCGGGACGCTCGCGGCTTTCGCCGCGGTCATGGCCGTGTTGGCACTGCTGGCCGACACCGCGGCGACCCGCACCGCGCTCGCGCGCACCGGGATGCGGCGGCCCTTCCGGCAGCTGCTGCTCGCCCGCGGCGCCTCCTACCTGCTGAGCCTGATCAACCCTGCCGCCGGGATGGGCGGCGTCGGTTACTACCTGGTGCGCACCGGCGCCGAGCCGGCGCGGGCGGCTGCGGCGGTGCTGCTGCTCCTGGTCACCTTCCTCGCCGCCATGGCGACGGTGGGCCTGGGCGGCATGCTGGTCGCAGGCGGCGCGGGCGAGCTGCGGCCGTGGCTGGCGCCGCTCGGGCTGCTCGCGGCGGCGCTCGCCGCCGGCCTGGCGGTGCTGCGCCTGCGGCCGCGGTGGCTCAGCCGGCGGCAGCCGCTCGCGCCGCTCTTCGCGGCCGGCGTGGGCGGGTTCGTCGCCGCCACCGCGGCGCGGGTGCCGCACGTGCTGTCGCTGCTGCTGAGCCTCTGGGGCGGGCTGTGGCTGTGGGGAGTGGCGCTGCCGGCGGGCCGCGGCACGGTGCTGCTGTCGATCGTGCTGCTGGTGTCGGCGCTGCCGCTGACGCCGGCGGGGCTGGGAACGACCGAGGCGGCGCTGGTCCTGCTCGCGGCGCCCTACGCTCCCGGCGCCGGCGCCCCGGCACGCCAGGCGCTGGTCCTGGCCTTCTGCCTGCTCTACCACCTGTTCGGCCTCGCCGCCCAGGCGGTCCTGGCGCTGCTCTGCCTGGCCATGCTGCCGCGCTCGCGGCAGCCGCTCGCGACGGCCGAGCCCGGGGCGTTCCCACCGAAGGTGACACAGGTCACAGCCCCGAAGTGATGTCCACCATAGACTGCGGCCTCGATCTGGTCCAGAATTGGCATACCGCAGCAGTCGGGGACGGTGGACGCCCGCATGTGCGGTGCGGCGCAGGCGCATATTTGACCGTCTGTCCAGTCTCGGATAGAGTAGGCCTATCAAAAGGAGTCCCGCTATGAGGGCTAGACAAGCTACGTGGATCGCGTTGTTGCTCGCCGTGTGCGCCTCGGTTCCGGTGTGGGCAGGCGGGCCCTTCCAGTACTTTGCCGTCACCCCATGCCGGGTCTTCGACACCCGGACCGTGGGAACGCAGACCAACGGCAACCCGCTGCCCGGCGGTCCGTCCCAGTTCTTCCGCATCCAGGGCAATTGCGGCATCCCCAACGGCGCCCAGGCGGTGACCCTCAACCTGACGATCGTCTCGCCGTCCCGGCAGGGTGACATGCGTCTCTATCCGGCCAACGTCACCCCCCATCTGAACGATCCCTCGACCATCAACTACGACGCCGGCGAGGTGGCGCTCGCCAACGGCGCGATCGTGCCGCTCGGTCCCGTCGCCATGGCCTCGGACAAGGATTTACAGATCGTCATCGGCATGCAGGGTCCGGGAACCGTTCACGCAATCGTCGACGTAACCGGCTACTTCCAGTAACCGGAGGCTGGCGGAGAGGCTGTTGGCCCTCTCGGGACGCCAGCGGCTGGCCCTGCTCGGGGCCTTCGCCGCTGGCGTCGCATTGCGCATCCCGGCGCTGTACAACGCCGCCGCGTTCGTCAACTCCGACGAAGCTGTAAACGCGCTCTTCGTCCGCCATCTGGTGGCCGGGCGGGAGCTCGCCCTCCACCCCTGGGACGTCACCTACTACGGCATCGTCGAGGGGCTCCTGGCACTCCCGTTCGCGGCGGTCCTGGGATTCACGCCGCTCGCCTTCAAGCTCGCGGCGGTGGTGGGGCTGGTGGCGCTCCAGATCGGCGTCTTCCGGCTCGGCCGGCAGCTCTATGGGACGAACGAAGGAATCGCCGCCGCGGCGCTGTTGGCGGCGTTCTCCCCTCAGCTGGTGACCTGGAGCACGCTCGCCGTGGGCGGCATCGTGCTGGTGATCGCCTGGGGCACGCTGACCGTGTGCCGCCTGCACACGCTGTTGCTGGAGCCTTCCCCGTGGCACGCGGCCACCCTGGGCACGATGATCGGGTTCGGCCTCTACATCCATGAGCTCTACGTCGTCTACGTGGCCGCTCTCGTGGTGTGGGCGCCAATCGCCTTCTGGACCGCCCGCGACCAGCCGGTCCCGACCACCGCGCCCGCCGCGCCCGTCCCGACCACCGCGCCCGTCCCGACCGCCGCGCCCGCCGCGCCCGCCGCCACCGGGCGCGGGTCGCTGCTGCGTCATGCCGCGATCGTCGTCCTGGGCCTGGCGGTGGGAGCGCTCCCGATCCTGGTGCCGCTGCTGGCCGGCCGGCACGGCTCGAAGGCTCCCCTCTACAGCCTGGCGAGCGCGGAAGTCATGGCGGCCAACCTGCGACTGCTGGCCACGGAGTGCGTGCCGGCGCTGTTCGGCGTCCACCTCGGCGGGCACCAGCGGGTCCTTGCCTGGGAGGTCGGCCCCTCGTGGCCGGGCGCCGGGCTCGCCGGCGCGCTGCTCCTCGCCGCCTACGCCGCCGCCTGGTCGTGGGGGGTCTGGTCGGTTCGGCGGCGGCCCCGGCCGCTGGCAAGCGTGGTGAGCCTGCTGGTTCTGCTGGTGCCGGTCACGGCCGTGCTCTTCATCGCCAGCCCCAATCCGCGGTCGGCGCTGTCGGCTCACTACCTGTTCCCCTGGCTCACCAGCCTGCCGGTCTTCGCCGGCGCCGCGCTGGTCCGGGTCGCCAGGCGGTCGCGGCCCGCCGCGGCGGCGCTGGCGCTGCTGCTGGTGGGGCTGCCGGCGGTTCAGATCGTCGCCTGGTACCAGAGCAGCAAACTCCTCGACTCGAGCTTGCGGCTGGTGCGGCAGCGAGTGCCGCTGGCCGAGGTGGTGGCCTATCTCGAGTCCCGCGGCTTCCAGGGCGCCTATGGCTGGTACTGGGTTGCCTACAAGGCCACGCTGCTGGCCGGCGAGCGCACCATCGTGGCGCCCATGGACGATTGGGACCGTTACCCGCCCTACACCCGCTTCGTCGGACAGCTGCGGCGAGTGGCCTACATCTTCGAGGTCAATTTCGACAACATGAGGGCGATCGAGAGCGAGCAGGCGCGGCGGCGCCTGGCCGATTTCCGCGCTCGCTTGGAGAGCGCCGGAGCCTCGCCGGAAGAGACGCGCATCGGACCCTTCCTCATCCTCCACGGGCGCGGCGGCGAGCGGCTGCTGCCCGCCGCCAACCCCGACCCGCCGGTGCCGCTCCGCGTTGCCCGGGCCGAGGTGACACCGGGTCCGGTGCCGGCGCGGGCCGGCGTCTCAGAGTGGCTGCACATCCCGGTCCGCTTCACCAACCGCAGCGATGCCTTCTGGTCGGCGACCGGCGTGCCGCTTGCCGCGGGCAGCCTGCGGGTCACCGCCGCCTACCGCTGGTTCGACCCGAGCGGCCACGCCGCCGTCGAGTACGGCGAGCGGTCGCTGCTGCCGGGAGACGTCAAGCCGGGCGAGGTGCTGCAGATGAGCGTGCGCGTGCTGACGCCGGCCCGGCCCGGCCCGTACGACCTCGCGATCACGCTGGTGCAGGACAACGTCGCCTGGTTCGACCAGGCAACCGGCAGCGCCAGCCCGCGGCGGCGGATCGAGGTGGGTCCGCGGGAGTAGAATGTCACCTGGACGTCACCGGACGTTACTGACGTCCGGGCGGCGGGCCGCGGGCGGCCCCCGCGGCCTGCGAGAACAGGAGCTTGCCGATGAAGGCACCAGAGATCGTCAGCTTGACCCCCGGCAAGCGGGTGCTCTTCCTCACCAAGGACCCGGAGCTGATCCGCCGCCAGCTGCGCGGCGAGCTCGATCTGCGCATGGACGAGCTGACGGTCGAGGAGCTGCTCGACGACATCAACACCGATGCCATGACGCCGGCCTGGGTGTGCTTCAGCCACCGGCCCGAGGACATCTCCCGCGACGCCTATGCCGGCCTGATCGTCGACGGCACGCGCCTGTTCGAGCGCGACGCGCTGCTCAACGGCAACTTCGAGGTGATCGTCTCGGGCCATCGCAAGGGGGTGGGCAGCTCGCGCGAGACCGCCGTGCAGGCCGAGAAGTGGTCGGGCATCCGCATCGCCATCGCCGCCTCTTTCGCGCCCATCCATGCCCGCAACAACATCAGCCAGGGCGTCCTGATGGGCGATCACGAGCAGCTGCGCCGGTTGCAGCGCGGCTCAGGCATTCCGCTCGCCGAGTTCTACTCCGGCTACGATCCGATCACCCGCATCGTCG
Source organism: Thermoanaerobaculia bacterium (assembly GCA_035949675.1). Taxonomy (GTDB): domain Bacteria; phylum Acidobacteriota; class Thermoanaerobaculia; order Multivoradales; family UBA5704; genus JASLEW01. The sequence goes on along the minus strand of DASZHY010000014.1, from coordinate 31,764 downwards.
TGCAGCAAGGCGGGCTGTTCCCGTTCTCGAAGGCGCTGGCCGCGGGCGAGATCGAGCTGCCGCGGCCGGATACCGGCGAGCGGCCGATGACCATGGCCGAGAAGCTGCTGGCGCGCCACCTGGTGGAGAGCGCGGGGCCCGCGCGCGGCGCGGGTGGCGAGGGCGGCGAGGGTGGCGCGGCCGGGCCTGAGGCGTCAGGCGGAGTGGGCGGCGCGGAGGGTGCGGGCGGCGAGCGCCGCTACGTCAAGCCGGGGGACGCCGTGGTGGTGAGCGTCGACGGCGGCTACTCGCACGAGTTCACCACCGCCCAGGTGCACTATTTCCTCGAGCAGGAGCATGGCGCCGACTATCAGATCAAGAACCCGGCGCGCTTCGCGGTGTTCGAGGACCATCTGATCTATGCCGACGAAGTGCCGAAGATGCGGCCGTTCGCCGAAAAGATCGAGAACCTGCGCGAGCTGCAGCGCCAGTTCCAGGCCCACACCGGGGTGCGCAACTTTGCCGCCGTCTCCGGGCTCTCGCCCGGCATCTGCCACGAGGTGGCGCGCGAGGCGCTGGTCGAGCCGGGCGACTTCATCCAGGCGACCGACAGCCACACCTGCATGGGCGGCGTCAACAACGCGCTGACCTGGGGCGTCGGCGCCACCGAGTACGCCGACCTGATCCATTCCGGGTTCACCCAGGTCGAGGTGCCGGAGTCGATCCGCTTCGAGCTGGCCGGCAAGCTCGGGCCTGGGGTCACCGCCAAGGACGTCATGCTGTACATCCTGCTCGAGTTTGCGAAGCGCGAGCTGACGCTCGACCGGGTGATGGAGTTCACCGGACCGGGGGTCTCGACGCTGTCGATGGACGAGCGCGCCACGCTCACCAACATGGCCACCGAGTGCAGCGCCAAGACCGCCATCGTCGTCGCCGACGAGGAGACCTTCCGCTGGCTTCAGGAGTGGCGGCCGGACGCCGGCGAGGACGTGCGGGCGCGCTGGCGGCGGCGCGCGGTCGCGCCCGACCCGGGCGCCGTCTACGCCGGCGGCGTCCACGCCATCGACCTGTCGGCGATGCGGCCGATGGTGGCCCATCCGGGCGACCCCGACCGGGGCATCCCGTCGGACCCGACCAACGGCGCCTGGATCGAAGACATCGGCGACGTCGAGATCGACATCGCCTACGGCGGCAGCTGCACGGCCGGCAAGATCGACGACCTGATCTTCTACCACCAGGTGGTCAAGGAGGCTGTCGACGCCGGCCTGCGGGTCGCCGAGGGCGTGCGCTTCCTCATCCAGTGCGGCTCGCAGGCGGTCGAGCAGTTCGTGCGCGACAACGGCCTCGCCGAGACCTTCGAGCGCGCCGGCGTGACGCTCATCCATCCCGGCTGCGGCGCCTGCATCGGCTGCGGTCCCGGCGTGTCCGAGACGCCGGGGGAGGTGACCGTGTCGGCCATCAACCGCAACTACAAGGGCCGCTCCGGCCCGGGCAAGCTGTGGCTGGCCTCGCCGCTGACCGTCGCCGCCTCGGCCTTCACCGGCAGGATCACCGCCTATCGCCCCGGGATGTTCGCCGAGCTCGCCGGCCAGCGGCCGCGCCGGCCCCGGCTGCCCGTCCTCAACCCCGCCTGAATCCCCTGCGAGCGGGTTGGCGGAGCGGGTCGGGTGCGAGTCGGCAGGGCCGCCCCGCTCACTCGATCGCCAGGACCTCCGGGATCAGGCGGTCGCCCTCCACCCTGACCAGCGCCACGGTCAGCGGCAGGCGAAAGCGGCGGGTGCCGCAGCTCCCCGGGTTCAGCAGCAGGCAGTCGCCGCGCCATTCGAGCTCCGGCCGGTGGGAGTGGCCGAAGACGACCAGCCGCGACTGGTGGAGCCAGGCCGGGGCGACGTCTTCGCGGCGATGGGTCATGCGGTAGGGAAGACCGGCGATCTCGCCGGCGAGGTCCGCCGGCAGGGCCGCCACCAGGCCGCCGCTGTCCCAGTTGCCGCGCACCGCCAGGACCGGCGCCAGGCGCGCTAGGCGGGTGAGGATCGGCTCCTCGCCGTTCCTGGTCTCGCCGACGTCGCCGGCATGGAGCAGCAGGTCGCAGCCCGCGAGGCGGTCGAGGACGGCCTGGCGCAGCACGCCGTGGGTATCCGCGAGAACGCCGACACGCATGGGCGGAGTCTATCCGCTCGCTGGGGTATGGATTCGCAGGACGGAGGCGGGTAGGATCAGGCGTCACCGACCTGTCACGCCTGTCTCGGTGGAGGGAGCTCGATGAGCCTGAGGAGCCTGAGGGGGAGCCATGCCCTGCGTCGCGCCGTCTTCCTGATCGCCTGCGGTCTGGCGCTGCCGCCGCTGTCGAGCGCCCTGGGGCAAGCCACGGGGGGCGGCGGTGAGGGGGTGGGCAATGCCGCGGGCACGGCGCCGCCGGTGCTGGCGCTCAAGGCTGCGCGGCTGTTCGACGGCCGTTCGGACCATTGGGTGCGGGACGGCGTGGTGGTGGTGGCCGGCGGCAAGATCCAGGCGGCCGGCGCCGGGGTGGCGGTCCCGGCCGGCGCGCAGGTGATCGATCTCGGCGACGTCACGCTGATGCCCGGGCTGATCGACTGCCACACCCACCTGTCGTTCGAGGCGTCCGACGACTACAACCGCGACACGCTCAACCGCCTGCGCCGCGACGTCGCGGAGTCGGCGATCCGCGCCACCGCCAACGCCCGGCACACGCTGATGGCCGGCTTCACCACCGTGCGCGACCTCGGCAGCGCCGACTTCATCGACGTCGGGCTGCGCAACGCCATCCGCGACGGCGTCATCGCGGGACCGCGCATGCTGGTGGCGGTCCACATGCTGGGGGCGCGCGGCGGCCACGCCGACGGCGCCGGCTTCCCCTTCCGGCGGCTCGGCGAAGACCCCGGCATCGAGCGCGGCATCGCCAGCGGCCCCGACCAGTTCCGCGACGCCGTGCGTTTCGCCGTCAAGTACGGCGCCGACGTGATCAAGGTCGGCGCCACCGGCGGCGTGCTGTCGCTCTCCGACGAGGTCGACACCCCGCAGGTCACCCAGGCCGAGATGGACGCGCTCGTCGACGAGGCGCACCGCCTGCACAAGCGGGCGGCGGCCCACGCCCACGGTCTCACCGGGGCGAAGGAGGCGATCCGCGCCGGCATCGACTCGATCGAGCACGGCTCGTTCCTCGACGAAGAGGCGCTGCGCATGATGAAAGAACGCGGCACCTGGCTGGTGCCGACGCTGCTGGCCGGCGAATACGCGGGAGGGCGGGCGGTGCCGCGCCACTACCCGCCGGAGATCGCCGCCAAGGCGGCGGCGGCCGTGGCACAGCGCTCGACGATGTTCCGCAACGCTCTCAAGCAGGGAGTCAAGATCGCCTTCGGCACCGACTCGGCGGTCAGCCCACACGGCCTCAACGCCAAGGAGCTCAAGCTGATGGTCGACCACGGGATGACGCCGGCTGCCGCCCTGCGCAGCGCGATGGGCGGCGCCGCCGAGCTGCTCGGCCTCCCGGCCCAGATCGGCACGCTCGAGGCGGGCAAGCAGGCGGACGTCGTCGCCGTCCCCGGCGACCCGCTGGCCGACGTCAGGGTGACGGAGCGAGTCAGCTTCGTGATGAAAGGCGGCCAGATCTGGAAGGTGGGAGGGGTGGAGAAATGAGGCTCGCGGCAAGCGCTGCTCTCTGCCTGCTCTTGACCCACGCCGCGGCGGCTGGCGATCTGGCCGAAGTCAAGGGGCGCGGGAAGCTCATCATGTTGACCTACCCCGTCCAGGGCACCCATTTCATCTCGGTCAACCTCGACGTCATGCGGGAGCAGGGACTGAAGCTCGTCGAGCTGCGCAAGCCCGAGCAGTTCCAAGGCATCGACGTCGAGTTGATGAGCGGCTTCGCCAGGAGCCTCGGCGTCGCGCTCGAGATCCACGCGGTCACCGGCGGCTACGGCGCCCTCATCCCCGCATTGCTGGCGCGGGAGGGCGACCTGGTGGCCAGCGAGTTCACGATCACGCCGGGTCGCCGCGCCAAGGCCGACTTCTCCAGGCCCTACGTCTCGAACTGGGTAGCCGTCGTCGTTCGGCGCGCCAGCAGCCTTGGCGCGGCGGCCGACCTGGGTGGAAAAAAGGGGGCGGTCCTCGCTGGTTCGAGCCACATCGAGTTCTTGCACGCGGCGGCGCCGAGCGCGGCCATCCTGCCGACCGGCTTCGATCTCGAGAGCCTCGACGCGGTCGAGAGCGGCAAGGTGGATTTCGCCCTGATGGACACCGGCGCGGCTCCGGGAGAGCAGGTCGATGCGATCCATCCCGGGCTCGAGGTGGCCTTCCGTCTGTGCGAGATCGGCGACGGCGTCGCCGTCCGCCAGGGCAGCGACCTGCTGCCGGCCCTCGATGCCTATCTCGCGGGTGTGAGGAAATCGGGAGAGCTGCAGCGGATCCTGATGCGCAACGGGTTCAAGGCGCAGGCGACCGGGCCTTCCGGCAACTGACGAGGCTCCCGGGTGCCTGAGTAGTCCAGGACTACCAAGCTCCGGTCTCTAGTAGAGCGCGTCGGGCGGCGCCGCTTGATCCAGCGCGCGCTCGATCTCGGCGCGGATCTGGGTCTCGAGGCGCAGGCTGTCGCAGATGTCGGCGGCTGCCAGCTCGGCGGCGTAGCGCGCCCTGACTTCCTGCTCGATGCGCGGGCGGTTCGCCTGCCGCGCCAGCGCCGCGCCGCCTGCCACCAGCCTCGCCGCGGAGTCTTCGCTCATCTCGTCGCCACTCTCCACTGGTAATAGTGAGCCGGCGCGAAAAATTGCACCCGCGGCGGCCTAACGCGGCGCTGAGGCGAGGGTCGACTCTGCCGCCGCGGCCGGCGCGGCGGCGCTCACGGGCTGACTTGCCTGGCGGTCGGCAGGGGCGGGTTCGGCCGCCGGCCGGCGGCCGCCGGCGAAACGGAGGTGGTAGTAGGAGCGGGAGAGCTCGCTGACGATGACGCCATGGCGGCGGCCGGCGGCGTGAAGGAAGCGGCCATCGCCGATGTAGATGCCGACGTGGGAGATGCCACGCTTGTAGGTGTCGCGGAAGAACACCAGGTCGCCGGGCCGCAGGTCGCCCTCGGCAACCTCCACGCCCTCACGGAACTGCTCGGCTGCGGTCCGCGGCAGCTCCAGGCCCTGCTCGCCATAGACGGCTCCCACCAGGCCGGAGCAGTCGAGGCCTCGCCGCGAGGTGCCGCCCCGGCGATAAGGGGTACCGAGGTAGGTCATGGCCTGCTCGACCAGGCGCTTCCAGCGCGCGGAGAGATGATCGAGGAACGAGTCGGCGTCATGCACCGAGAGCTGGTACTCGACGCCGAGCTCGCCCGAGTCGAGCGCCTGGTCGCGCGACGCCGCCGGGACCTGCGCCTCAGGGGAGGCGGCGGTCGCGGCCGGCCGGCCGGCGGCGGCCTCGGTCGGGTCCAGGACGCGTACGGGCTCGGCAATGGCCGGCCGGGACGCGGCGAGGGGCGTGACGGACTCGGTAGGGTCGAGGATCTCGGCGTCGGCGGGGCCGGCCGGCTCGCTCAGGGGGAGGTTGGCTGACGGCTCGAGGGGATGGGAGAAGCGGCGTTCGGGTTCGGCGATGGCCGGCAGGGGAGCGGCGAGGGCCGCCACGGCCAGGAAGATCAGGGAAGCTGTCGACAGCCGTCCGACCATCCGGGCCTCCCGTTCCAACGACGTGGCGGCGGGTGCGCATGCAACCAGCCGCTCGATGGCCGGCTCGACCGGGGAACGCGTCGAGCCAGAGCAGAGCCTTCAGGAGGAGCCGCTCGCCGAGCGGCTCGGCCCATTCGCAGGCGAACAGGACGCTGACAGGGAGCCCTTCATACCACCGCGGAAAAAAGGGTGTCAAATCGAGGAAAACAAATCAGATGCGGCCATGGCACAAGGCCATAAGTTGCCCGAAAGCGAGCACGGCGAGGAGATTTTTATGTCAGGAGAACAAGGGCCGGCCGCCACCGGTGCGGCTGCCGCGACGGCGAGTGGTGGGGCGTGGCGAGGAATGCCGCGGGTCACCGGCGCGGCGGACAGTCGGCGGCTGAAGGGAACTGTCCTGGCCAGGCGGCGATGAGCCGCTGGCGCAGCTCCAGGAGCCCCTGGCCGGCGACCTCTTGCGGCGGCAGCAGGGCCGCATAGTCTCCAGCGAGGACCTGCGGGGCGCCTGCCAGCCCGGCGCGGGCGGTCCAGCATTCGACCACGCCGGGGGGACGCCCCAAGGGAGCCAGTCGCACCGGCGCGGAGGCAGGCAGCCTCTCCTCTTCTTTGCGCCAGTCGACTCCACTTTCGACCGGGAGGCCGAGAATCGTCTCGCCCGACAGGAAGTTGAAGGGGTAGACCCACCAGTAGGAACCCACGACGACGCTGACTCCCTGCCGCTTCAGGACCTCGAGAACGAGCTCGTCGGCGTGGGCGTCCCTCACCAAGGCCCGCCGCTGCTGGGACCACGGCAGCACGGTGCCCGCCAGGTTGAACGCCACCACCACGCCGGCGAGGAGGAAGGCCAGGGCCGGCCAGCGGCGGCCGATGGCCAGGAGCAGGAGCGCGAGCATCGCCGGCACCACCAGGTAGATCGGCAGCAGGTAGCGCACCTGCAGCATTGGGCCTTGCCCCTCGCTGGCCGCGGACACCATGTTGAGGCCGAAGGTGACCGCCAGGACCAGGGCGCAGAGCGGCCACACGGACCGCTCGATGCTCTCGGTGCTCTCGGTGCTGTGGGCATGGTTGGGCGCGGTTGCGTCAGACGCGCGGCGGCGCGCCAGCGGCGCCGCCAGCAGGCAAAAGAGGATCGCCGCGACCGTGACCAGCAGCGCGGGGAACCGCAGCAGCGGGTGCAGGGGATCGGACGGGAAGGGATTGAACCTGGGCGCGATCACCGCGGGCAGGACGTCCACGAGCAGCCGGCGGCCGGTGGCGAGCATGGTGGCGATGCCATGAACGGGCACCACCGCGTAGTTGTCATGAAACGGCTTGTGGTGATAGCGGACGTGGTAGGCGATCCAGGGGAAGACTCCGAGCAGGAAGCCGGCGGCGGCGAGCGCCAGGAACCGGGCGTGCGACAGCAGCCGCGGCCTTCGCCACACCATCCAGGCCGCCGCCGGCACCGCGCACGCGAGAGTCAGCAGCGAGGTCCACCATCCCAGCCCGGCGGAGAGGCCGAACGCCAGGAAGTCGAGCCGGCTGCCGGCGCCGCGCGCCAGCCGCGCCGCCAGCCAGAGCGTGGTGGCGCAAAGCAGCAGCGTCTCCGGATAGCCGTTTGGAATGGCGCTCCATTGGCTGAAGATCGCGGCCGGCACGGCGACAAAGGGCAGGGCGGCCAGGAAGAGCCGCCGTCCGAAGAGCTCGCGCAAAAAGAGCAACCACGCGGCGAACAGCCCCAGGCCGAGCAGCAGCGTGCTGGCCGCCAGGCTGGTGCGCGACGCGCCGAAGACGAGAAAGATCGGGGCGGCCACGTAGCTGGCGATCGCTCCGATGCGGGGGGTGGCGAAGAAGACAGGCAGGTGGCCGCCGAGCAGGCGCAGGGCGGTGATGCCGGTCAGCAGGCAGTCGGCATCGCCCAGGTACTTGTAGCTGGGGAAGGTCATTGCCACCCGCAGCGCCACGCCGACGGCGACGACCAGCAGCGCGGCCCAGGTCCAGCGATCGCCCTGCCGCCCCAGCAATGCCAGGTAGCTCGCGGCCGTCGGCCAGAAAGCCATCTTGGACCGCCCCTCGCGCCGATAGCGGAAGTGGATCGGTTCCTCGGCAACACGGAAACCGGCGTTGCTGGCGCGGATCAGCAGCTCGGGAAGGAAGGCGAACTGGTCGTTCTCATATGCCACCTCGCGCACCACCCGGGCGCGGTAGACGCGGAAGCCGGAGGTCTTGTCGTGCGCCTGCAGGCCATAGAGACGGGTCATCAGGCGGTTCATGGTGCCGCTGAGGAGGCGCTTCCAGCGCGGGGTGCCCTCGACCCCGGCGCCGGCGACGAAGCGCGAGCCGATCAGGACGTCGCTGTCCCGTTCGCGGGCCGCGGCCAGCAGGCGCGGGATCTCCTCCGGCTGGTGGTTGAGATCGGCGTCCAGGGTGATCACGTAGTCGGCGTCGCTTGCCACGGCGGCGAAGCCGCGCCGGAAGGCGGCGCCGAGACCGGCAGGCTCGCGCTCGTAGAGAACGCGCAGCGGGACGATCTCCCGGCTCAGCCGGTCCAGGGCCTCGCGGGTGCCGTCCTCGCCCTCGACGGCGAAGATGAGCTCCCAGCTGCAATCGGGAATGACCGCGAGGGCGGCGGCCAGGCGGCGGGTCAGAGGCTCGATGTTGGCCGCCTCGTCGTAGGCGGCGATGACCACCGAGACCTTCATGCCTCGGGCCGGCGGGCGACCAGGATGAGATGGTTGAAGCCGTCTCGGCGGTTGAAGTCGACGCGGATCGGCTGCAGCCCGGCCCCGTCCAGCTCCCGGCGGGCGGCGCGCCGCGAGGGCAGGCGGTTGACCTCGTCGGGGAAGAAGCGGAAGTCGCGGCCGCGCAGCCGGCTGCGGAGCCATTCCAGCGGCCCCAGGACCCAGCGCGAGAGCCCGAAGGTCGGCAGCCAGAAGAGCAAGACCGTGCCTCCCGGCGCGACGACGCGGCGGAACTCGCCCAGGATGGCCAGCACCTGCGGGGGCGTGAAATGTTCCATGACCCCGAGGTTCCAGATGCCGGCGAGCGAGGAGTCGCGGCAGGGGAGGTGGGCGATGTCGGCACAGAGCAGGCTGTGATAGCTGGCCTGCCGGCGCGCCAGCGCCAGGGCGGCGAGCGAGAAGTCCACCCCGACGAGCTTGCGGTCCAGGCACTCGATGCGGGCGGCCGACTCGCCGGTGCCGCAGCCGGCCTCGACGAAGAGGCCCCGCGGCCGAAAGAAGCGGCTGCTGTAGTGGCGAACGGCGCGGGCGAGCAGGCCCCGGCGCACCAGCGAGGCGAGCCAGCCGAAGAAGCGGCGCTCGCTCCCGAGGGCGGTCCAGTGGTGACTCCAGGCCTGGCGGGACGTGGGCAGCCCGGGGGCGGCGGACGGGGTCCGGGTGTCGCTGGCTTGCATCATTCGCTGGTTCGATCCTATCTCACGGCACGACGCCGCTGGCTATCACGTTGCTCTTCCGGCCAGCCTCGGGGTGGCAATGGCGATAGAGTTGGATGGTGCGCGCCATGGTGCTGGACCGGGTTGGCGAGCCGCTGCGGTTGCGGGAGGTCGCGGATCCTGCGGCAGGGGCTGGGCAGGTGGTGCTGCGGGTGCATGCCTGCGGGGTCTGCCGCACGGACCTGCACGTGGTGGACGGCGAGCTGCCCGCGCCGAAGCTGCCGCTGATCATCGGCCACCAGATCGTCGGCACGGTCGCGGCGCTGGGCGAGGGCGCCGGCCGCTTCCGGATCGGCGACCGGGTCGGAGTGCCCTGGCTCGGATGGACGGACGGCAGCTGCGGCTACTGCCGGTCGGGACGCGAGAACCTGTGCGACCGTGCCCGCTTCACCGGCTACCAGATCGACGGCGGCTATGCGGAGATGACGGCCGCCGACGAGCGGTTCTGCTTCCCGATCCCCGAGGGCTACCCCGACCTGGAGGCGGCGCCGCTGCTGTGCGCCGGGCTGATCGGCTTCCGGGCGCTGCGGCTGGCGGGGCCGCCGCGGGAAGCCGAGCGCCTGGGCTTCTACGGCTTCGGCGCCGCCGCCCACATCCTGATCCAGGTGGCGCGCCACCAGGGGCGCCGGGTGTTCGCCTTCACCCGCGCCGGCGACGCGGCCGGGCAGCGGTTCGCCCGCCGGCTCGGGGCGGAGTGGGCGGGCGCCGCCGGCGAGGCGCCGCCGGAACCGCTCGACGCGGCGCTCATCTTCGCGCCCGCCGGCGAGTTGGTGCCGGCCGCCTTGCGCGCCGTGGTCAAGGGCGGCACGGTGGTCTGCGCCGGCATCCACATGAGCGACATCCCGGCCTTCCCCTACGACATCCTGTGGGGCGAGCGGGTGCTGCGCTCGGTGGCCAATCTCACCCGCCGCGACGGAGAGGACTTCCTGGCGCTCGCCCCGACGGTGCCCATCCACAGCGAGGTCACCGTCTTTCCCTTAGCCGAGGCCAACGCCGCTCTGGCCGCGTTGCGCGCCGGCAGCTTCCAGGGCGCCGCGGTGATCGCCGTCGCCGGTCCCTGAAGGCGGCGCGGGCTCAGCAGTCGCCGAGGCGCTTGGACTTGAAGTGCTGGGTCATCGACATCGCCGGCGCGTTGCCGCGGCCGGAGATCGAGATCTTGGTCGTGCCCTCGTAGGTGGTGCCGCCGAAGACCAGCTCGGTGGTGCCGCTGGCCCCGGTGTCGCAGGCGAAGCTGTACGAGAGCTTGTCGCCCTCGAACTTGACGTCCGACACCTTGCACTTGCCCTTGGAGTTCGCCTGCATCCTCTCGGCCACGGACTGGTTGTCCTTGACCTCGTCGGGCTTGACGCAATGGGTGGTGGTGATCGCCGGGCGCGCCGGCATGCCCGGCATGTCCATGGTGAGCGAGGTCTCCCACTTCCCGGGCTGCAGGTTGGGGTGATCGGCGGCGTAGGCGGCACGGCCGGCGGCCATCGCTCCCATGGCTCCGATAACGGCTCCGATGGCGCCGGCGGTGCCCATGGCTCGAACGGTACGGATGACGGCCGAGGCACGGAGCAGGGTCTTCAAGGTTCGCGCGGCTTGGCTCATGAGGTCCTCTTTCTTCCCTTCGGGTGGCGGTTCGGGAGGTGGAACGGCCGGAGTCTAGGAGATCGGGGCGGCGGCGGCAACTGCTTGTGCGAGAATGCAGACGGGCCATGGAACCGCGACTTCGCTGGCTTGCATATTCCGCGGTGGCCGTCGCGGCGCTGGCGGCGCTGGTGCTGGCGGCCTCGGCGGTGGGCGCCAGGCTGGGGCTGTGGGCGCCGCGCGCCGCGATCGGCGCGCTGCGCTGGACCGCGTTGCTCGCGGTGCTCGGCGCGGCGCTCTCGGCGGTCGCGCTGGTGCTGGCGCGGATCGGCAGCGGGTCCGCCGCGAGCAGCGGCGCGGGGATGGGCGCCGCGCCCGTCCCCCTCCTCGTGGGCGCGCTGCTGGTCTCGCTGGCGGTGTTCGCGGTGCCGTGGCTGGTGATGCAGCGGGCGCGCCAGGTGCCCTTCATCCACGACGTCACGACCGACACCGCCGACCCTCCCGCGTTCGTCGCCGTGCTGCCGCTGCGGGAAGGAGCGCCGAACTCCGCGGTCTACGGCGGCCCGGAGGTCGCCGCCGCTCAGGCCAAGGGATACCCTGACCTCGGGCCGCGCTATCTCGCCGCGGCGCCCGCCCAGGCGTTCGAGCAGGCGCTCGCGGCGGCGCGCGCCATGGGCTGGACGATCGTGGCCGCGGAGCCGGCGGCCGGCCGCATCGAGGCCACGGCGACGACCCGGTGGCTGGGCTTCAAGGACGACGTGGTGGTGCGCATCCGGCCCGACGCCGGCGGCAGCCGGGTCGACGTGCGCTCGGTCTCCCGCGTCGGCAAGAGCGACCTGGGCACCAACGCCCGCCGCATCCGCGAGTACCTCGGCCGGCTGGGGCGGTAGGGCGGGCGCGGCTCGAGCGCCCTAAGGAGAGAGACTGTTGGCCAAAGCGACTGGGAGAGGGCAGGATTACGGTGCCCGCTCGCCTATTTCGTCCGGCATGGGCTTGACTTACGCTCAGTTTGCGCTACTCTTTGGTATAGGGAGATTACCGAAGCTGTCACGCCAGCGATGTGGAGTCCGACATTGATTCTGAATCCTGTACCCAAGGAGTGAGTTGTGCCAGATCCGCGGCAACCGGAGAGCAGTGAGCCCCATCAGATGAGGATGGATCTAGAAGGCAGGCTGCGAAACACCAAGGTCGCGGCGCAGGACGCATTCCTACCGCTTTTCGAGGCGGTCATCAACAGCATCCACTCAACAGAGGATCGCTTTGGCGACGATGTTGGCGCCAAGGGGTGTGTCGAAATCCACGTTCATCGGGTGCCACAGCTACCCATGCCAGGCGCGGTGGGACGGCCTCCAATCGAGCTGATCCAAAGCCTGACAGTCGTCGACAACGGGTTGGGGTTCACTGACGCTAACCTTTCCTCCTTCGAGACAGCGGACAGTACAGCCAAGCTGGCCAAGGGTGGTAAGGGCATTGGCCGCCTTACCTGGCTTGTGGTGTTCCAGAGGGCGGAAGTCGAAAGCACCTTTGTCAATGCAGAAGGGCACCTTAGACACCGATCGTTCACTTTCAGTCCCAGCGCCACGGGAATAAGTGACTACCAGGACCGGGAGGTCGTCGTCGGCGGCCAGGCGACGGTCGAGACTCGCATCCGCCTTCTGGGTGTGAGCGACGCTTACGCAGAGCCGCTACGAAAGGGACTGGACGTCATCGCAGAAAAAGTATTTGAACACTGCTTCAATTATTTCGTGCTGAGCCGCTGCCCTCGCGTTACTCTCATCGACCAGCAAGCCGACGGCACCTCAAGCGTCCAGCTGAACGATAGGGTGGCAGAGCTTGATATTAGCGAACCAGAGTCCCTGCGCGTCGGTGAGCACGAACTCCACCTGCGTCACGTTCGCCAGAGATACGCCGTTGGGAGGCGCCACCTCGGTCACCTTCTTGCCAATGATCGGGTAGTGTCCTCCTTCCACCTTTCTGAGGTGTCGGACCTCGGCTCAGAGCCAATCAAAAGCCCGACTGGAGAGCACCAGGTGCACCACGTGTTCGTTGGAGGAGCTGCGCTCGATGCGGCAGCCGACAGCACGCGCACGCATTTCACTCTACCCGACGCTGAAAGGCTCATCGAGGTTACCGGACTATTGGATCTGACCACGCTACGTGAGGCCGTTGGTGCGAAGGTAAACGACCGGCTGTCGGAACTGCTAAGGGCGGAGCGGGAGGAGAACCTCCAACGAATTCAACGCCATATACGAACAGTACAGCCAGAGTACGCGCGATTGCTAGAGAAAAAGGCGGACCAGCTCTCACGTGTACGGTGGTCGGACAACCCACGCCAACTGGACGAGGCCATCTACAGGGTCAAGCAGACGTGGGAGCTAGAAATCCGGCAGCAGCAATCCGAGGTCGAGCAGAAACTGGTCGAGGAGAGGACTGACCTGGACGAGATCGCCGACCAGTTATACAAAGTCATATCCGAGACGAACCTCGCCGGCCAAGACGATTTGGTCAGATACGTAGTGAAAAGGCGCGCTGTCTTGAAGCTCCTGAATAAAATGGTGTCACGCTTCGATCCGGCACTTGAGGAGCACATTCACCGGATCGTCTTTCCACTCCGCACCACCAATGGCGAGGTCGATTACGAGGACCACAACCTGTGGCTTGTTGACGACACGCTATCTTTCTACGAGTACGTGGCCTCCGATTTGCAACTAAAAAAGAATGTGGCTGCCCCAAGCGACTCCAGGCAGAGACCTGATATTCTGGCCTTCAAGACAGGCGATCCGTTCCAACATGTTTCGATTGTCGAGTTCAAGAAGCCAGATCGAGAGGATGTCGAGAATCCCGTAGAGCAGCTAGTGCGGTATGCTAACCTGCTCCGAAAAGGTGGGGGCGTTGCCGCAAACGGGGTCACCCTCCCGGGCATTAGTCTAAACGTGCGAATCGATGCCTACGCCATAGTAACCCTTGATCCAAAGATGGAAGAGCTACTTCAGGCCGGTCCGGGCGAGATGAAGCGGGTTGAATCAGAGTGGCGGTGGTACGGAGCAGTGTCGTTTGTTAACATGAACGTGGAAGTGTTGGACTTCCGAGCATTCATCAGTCGGGCAGAGCAGCGGAATCGCGCATTTTTTCGGACGCTCCAGCTTCCATAGCGGATTACACGTCCGCAAATTCAGTCAGGCGCACGAGAGCTCTGCTTAGAGCTGACGTGGGACAACCCACAACTGCAAGCGAAGCCTCTGGGCGATGAGCCGTTCCCGGCTGGCGCGGCTGAAGGGGTCATTGGTCCGCTATCCGCGGGCCAGCTGTTCCGGATCGCATCCCGACCGGACCAGCTCGATCATCTGCCGGCGGAACTCAGGCGCTCGTCCTCTCAGGGGTTGGGATGCCAGAAATCGGATACCGGAACCCCTGCCTGAAAGGCGTAGGTCTCGATGGCAGTGATGATCTTGGCGACGGCGGGCGGACAGAGCGGGCCGTCGGCATTCACCTGGAACGCGAACACATTGCGCCGCGCAAAAGGTTGAGTGCGCGCGATCCCGTACCAGGTGATCTCGTAGGTTCCACTCTCGACCGTCGGCTTTTGCACGACGCAGTTTCCTGGCTGGATGCCGACCGTGTTCGCCGCGAGCGCGCTCTGCAGAGCCACAAACTGCTGTGCGGTCCCGATGCCATGCCCGATGCCGCTGTTCCACCCACAACCGATGCACGTCGCCTCCAGCTGCACGGCGACGCTGCCGGTGATCGAGCCGTCGCGGAGCACGAACAGATCCTCGTCAACGAAAACGTTTCCTTGGTGGAACTCCTCGAGACTGGCGTGGACTCGCAGCAATGCCAGCGATGACGGCGGCGGCTGCGCGCCCGCCCCTGCCGCCGCAAACAGCGCGACCGACGCGGCGATGAAGGCAGCTCTCATGTGTTTCTCCTTCGCTTGCTCGTGAATCATGGCGTGACGTTGGCGATCTCGGTCTTCCAGATGTCTGAGCACTGTCCCGAAGCGGAGGTGGCCTCACCGGCGATCCAGAAGCTCGCGAGATCGTTCGGGTTCGTCTGAGCCCCTTGGTAGTCTCCTGACCGGCTGGTGGGCGAGCCGTTGTTACAGCCGCCAGCGAGGAGCGTGGCCGCAGGACCATACGTGGTTGCCGCGGCGCTCTTGGTCGTGTACGCGGAGCTCAAATAGGACGTCGGTGACGAGGTGAGATACACGACGACCGTACTCTGTGCCGAGGTTGCCGCAATCGCGGGCATCCAGTAGTTCACATACTTCGATCCTGAGAAAAGAGCCGGCGATTGGCCCACTGCTGCAGTGAGGTGGCCGCTCCCGTCCTGCCCGACGTCGAACCTGAACACCCGGACGCAACCTTGGTTGTTGCTATCCACGCTGCAGGTCATCGCGTGCGTCGCCCACAGCGAGTCGCCGATGCCGGCGACCTGGCGAATGCGGACGTCTCCTTCATCGATGATTCCGCCTCCGGGCTGAGGGGCAGGTGGAGGCGTGGAATACGAGGCAACAGAGAGGTCCAGCTCATCGAGGCTCGGCCCACCACTGGCGCCGTTGCGCACTCGCCATATCCGGTACATGCTGGAGCTGGTTTCGCCCGCCTGGGTGAGGCCGTGGGTGCTGATCAAGTAGACAGGGTTCGTCGTGCCGCTTAAGGAAGACGGGCTTGTGTAATGTTGCGCCGGCATCAGGGCGAAGGTGGTGCCGTCGGTGGGAGTTGGATGAAAGGTATAAAACTTGATCCATGGGCAGGCGGTAGCGTTGTTCTCGATCTGGACCTTGGGGCCAGCATCGAGAATCACGCCCTCGAACGTAGCGTTGTTCAAGGAAAACTGGTTGGTGGTATAGACCATGGTGTCGGCACCCACACCGAAGATTTGCAAGGGCATGGTTGGCCTCTCTCAGGCGTTGCCGGTATATCGTAATAGCTATTATATCATACTATCGTAAGATCTGCGTTGGCGGGCATGGCGGTAGGGCGCAGGGCTGGGGTCCGTCGCGCCTGGCAAGGGCACGCGGTCAGTAGCTACCCAAACCACAGCGTATGTCGAAGAGTTTGTCCGCGAGGTAATGGGCCGGATCTGAAGAGACCGGCCTCAACCAACCTTCGGCTCGATCGGCAGCAGGGTGTACCAGTTACAGACCTGCTACAAAGTGCCGGTCCTGCTCCTGCCCATGAGAGGGCTGGTCATCGCCGCTGCGACCTTCGCCCGCTGGTCGAGAACGTCGAGCAGCGTGTAGAGCTTCAAGCCGGCGTAGCGGATCACCTCTTCGAGACTCCGCAGCCGGGGCGGCTTCACGGGTCAGGGTCCGCCGGGACCAGCCAGTGGCCGCGGCCGGCCTTGAGGGCGATCGAGAGCGTCGCGCCGGGTGGCAGCGCGGTGCCGGGAGGCAGGTGGGCCAGGACCTCCTCGCCGCCGGCGAGCCTGAGCCGCACGCGATCGTACGGGCCGAGGCCGCGCGCCTCGACGACCGTCGCCGGCGTGCCCTGCGCGTCGATCACCACGTCTTCGGGACGCACGAGGCGGCAGACCGTTTCCCGGGGGGCCGGGGGGGTCCCGGGACACGGGGCCGAGGCCTCGCCCGCCACGAGCGGTGCGCTCGCCAGCTCGGCGCCTTGCAGGGCACGGGCGCCCAGGAAACTTGCCTCCCCCAGGAACGAGGCGACGAAGCGGCTGGCGGGGCGGCGGTAGAGCTCGAGCGGCGGGCCGGCCTGGGCCACCCGGCCGCGGTCCAGCACCACCAGGTGGTCGGCGAGCAGCATGGCTTCCTCCTGGTCGTGGGTGACGTAGAGGACCGTCGTTCCCAGCCGGCGCAGCAGTTCCCCCAACTCGGCGCGCACGCCGCGGCGCAGCTGGGCGTCGAGCGCCGAGAGCGGCTCGTCGAGCAGCAGCAGGGCCGGGCGCGGGGCGACGGCGCGCGCCAGGGCGACCCGCTGCTGCTCGCCCCCGGAGAGCTCGCCGGGACGGCGCTCGAGCAGCGGGGTGAGGCTGAACAGCGCCGCCAGCTCCTCGACCCGCCCGGCGGCCTCCCGGGGCGGCAGCCGGCGGTTCGCCGTCCGCAGCCCGAAGGCGATGTTGCCGCGCACCGAAAGATGCGGGAAGAGGGCGTAGCTCTGGAACACCATCCCGACGTCGCGCCGCTCCGCCGGGACCCGTGAGACGTCCCGGCCATCGAAGAGGACGCGGCCCGCCGCCTGGCGCAGCAGACCTGCCGCGATCTGGAGGAGGGTCGATTTGCCGGCTCCGGAGGGGCCGATCACGACCGTCACGCCGCCCTCGGGCAGCGCGATCGAGACCTCGCGCAGCACCGCTTCCCGGCCGTAGCGAAAGGCGACCTCCGCGAGCTCCACCTTCATGCCTGCATCCCGCGATGAAACTCCTCGCCGCCCAGCGCCTGGATGGCCGCCATGGCGGGCACGACCGGGAGCAGGAAGAGCACCGTGGCGGCGGCCCCGACCGGAAAGGAGTTGGTGGTGTAGGTGAGGTACAGGGCGGCCGGGAAGGTAGACAGCGTCGGCGTCGCCAGCAGGAAGCTGGCGTTGAACTCCCCCCAGGACACCGCGAAGACCAGCAGCGCCGAGAGCGCCAGCGCCGGCGCCAAAAGCGGCAGCAGCAGGCGCCGCAGGCGCTGCCAGCGGCTCGCCCCGAGGCTGCGGGCGGCGGCCTCGAGACGCGGATCGAGGGTGCCGGCGGCGTTGCCCACGGTCTTGACCACCAGCGGCACCGTGTAGGCCAGATGCCCGGCGACCAGCAGCCAGAAGCGCGGCGCGCCGCCGGCAGCAACGAGCAGCGAGACGGCAAGGGCGATCCCCGGCACCGAGAGGGGAGCCACCGCCGCCGCCTCGAGGAGGCGCGAGCCGGGGAAGGGACGGCGGCGAAAGGCATAGGCCGCCGGGGCGCCGATCAGCAGCGCCAGCGGCACCACCACGAGGGCGATCTCCGCCGAGTGCAGGAGCGCCCCTCCCCAGACGTCGAAGACGTACCGGAAGAGCGCGCCGGTGCCTGCCACCCGTGCGCCTTCGGAGCGCTGGCCGTACCATTCGGAGGTCGAGAACGCTCCAAAGCAGGCGATCGCGATGGGCGATACCAGCACGGCCGCCAGCAGCCCCGTCCAGGCCAGCCCCAGACGGCGGACGAAACGGTGGGCGAAACGCCGCTCGGACGGTCCTGCCGCGGGGCGCGCGGGGCTTACGCCGTCGCCGCTCATGGCCCGCCGCCGCTCATCGCCCGCTGCCATCTTCAGGCGCTTCAGGCGCTTCAGGCGCTCCAGGCGCTCCAGGCGCCAGCAGGTGGCCGGTGACCAGGGTCAGGGAGGCGAGCACCAGACAGAGCGCCCCCGCCACGGCGTCGTCGAGAAAGCTCACCAGCTCGTTGTAGATCTCGAGCGGCGCCACGGTGAAGCGGCGGGCGAGGACGAGCGCCACTCCGAAGGAGCCCATGGAAGCGGAGAAGGTGATCGCCAGCGTGGCGCGCAAGGCCGGCGCGGCGAGCGGCAACCAGACGCGGAGCAGGCGGTCGAGCGGGCCGGCTCCCAGGGTGCGGGCGGCGGCGTCGAGCTCGACCGGGAAGCGGCGCAGGGCGGCTTCGAGAGTCATCACCGCGCGCGGCACCTCGAAGTAGAGGTAGGCGAGGAAGAGGCCGGCCGAGGTGTAGGCGGCTCCCGCCAGCAGCTCGCGTCCGGTGAGCAGGCCGGCCAGCCGCGGCACGGCGCCGACGCGCCCGAGCATCACGATCATCAGGAAGCCGACGAGGACGCCGGAGAAGGTGAGCGGCAGGGAGATCGCCGCGCGCAGCAGGTCACGGCCGCGGAAGCGAACCCGCGCCAGGACCCAGGCGGGGGGCAGCGCCAGGACGAGGGCAGCGGCGGCGGTGGCCGCGGAGAGCGCCAGCGAGTTGACGAGCGCCGTGCGGTAGCGGCCGGCGGCGAGCACGGTGCGGAGGGCCGCGTGCCCCGGTCCGGTGCCGACCGCCGACAGCAGGTGCCCGAGCGGCCACGCCAGGCCGACCCCGAGGAAGACCAGCAGGGGCAGGGTCAGGAGCGGCCCGGACAGCGCCCCGGGCCGGCCCTCCGGCGGCGGCGGGGGGGGCGGGTTCGCTATCGCCCGCTCCCGCGGATCTGCTCCACCCAGGCCCGCTTGAGGGCGTCGGCGGCCGCCGCCATTTGGGCGAGGTCGAGCGCCCGGGCCCGGGCGTACTCCTTGGCGGGGAGGAAGCGGGCGGCGACGTCCGCGGGCATCGCTCCGGCCACGACGGGGCGGAAGAACGCCTTGGCGAACTCGGCCTGCGCCTCCCGGGTGAGCAGCCAGTCGAAGTACTTCCGCGCCTCCTCGAGGTGGGGCGCCCCTTTCGCCAGCCCCATCACCAGCGGCATGGTGAAGGTGCCCTCGGCCGGCAGCACCACCTCGACCGGCCCGCCGTCGACCGCCTTCATCTTGTAGCCGTTGCCGTCGGCGTTGATCCAGATCGGCACCTCGCCCCGCAGCACCGCGTTGTAGATCGACTCGCGCGGATACGACGAGACGTTGGCGTCGAGCTTCTCGAGATAGGCCAGGCCGGGACGGAAGTCGCGGTCGCTGCCGCCCAGCAGCTGGTTGAGGCCATAGATCAGGGTGTAGGAGGTGCCGCCCCAGGTCGGGTCGTCGTAGGCCACCTTGCCCTTGTAGGCAGGCTTCAGCAGGTCCTGCCACGAGCGCGGCACGGGGGCGCCGCCGAGGGCCTTGGTGTTGACGACGAAGGCGATGGTGCTCGTATGGACGGTCCACCACAGCCCATCGCGGTCCTTGAGGTCATCCGGGATCTGTTCCCAGCCCTTGGGCTTGTAGGGCTGGTGCAGCCCCTTGCTCGCCGCCAGGAAACCGATGGCCCCGGAGTAGTAGGCGCAGTCGGCCACCGGATGGGCGCTCTCCTTTTCCAGCGCCGCCAGGGCCACCGAGGAACCCTTGGGGTCGGGAGGAACGGTGACGCCCGAGACCTTCTTGTAGAGGGCCGTCACGCCCCCCCAGTTGGCGTAGTTCGGGATGCAGTCGTACTGGATGACGACCTTCTCCGCCGGGGCCGCGGCCGCGGCCCCGGCGGAGAAGGCGGCCGCGGCAGCGCCGAGCAGGGCCAGCATGGCGGCCGCCAGGATGCGGGGAAGGGTCCTATCCGGGTCGTGGGACATCGAATCTCCTTGGCTGCCGCGGGCGCCGCGCCAGCCTTGCCTCGCGCGCCGCGTCGGCACGGCTCGGGACCGGCTGCGTGGAGTGATCCTAGCTCAGGAGGCGCGGAGGGCCTGACAGCCCGGTGACACTAAAGCACCGGCGACAGCAGGCGGGCGAGCCGGTCGCCGGTGCGGTGGAGGGCGGGGCGGCGGCGCCAGGCGGGAAGGGTGACCTCGGCGGCCCGGGCGAGGTCGTCGGCGAAGGATTGCTCGAGACGGGCGGCGAAAGCGGCGTCGAAGACCACCAGGTTGCACTCGGCGTTGAACAGGAAGGAACGGAAGTCGAGGTTCGTGGACCCGACGACGGAGACGTAGCCGTCGGCGACCAGGGACTTGGCGTGGAGGACGGCGGCGCCGTACTCGAAGATGCGGACGCCGCGGCGGAGGAGGTCGGCGAAGTAGCCGTGGCCGGCGTGGCGGACGATCGGCACGTCGGAGCGGCCGGGGAGGAGGAGGCGGACGTCGACGCCGCGGTGGGCCGCGTCGGCGAGGACGCGGATGGCGGTGTGGCCGGGGGCGAAGTAGGCGTTGGTGATCCACAGGCGCTCGCGGGCGGCGGCGGCGATGGCCACCAGCGAGGCCGCGGCCTCGCGGTTGCCGCGCAGCGGCCGCGCATCCAGCACCAGGACCCGGGCGCCGGCGACGTCCGGCGCCACGGCGAGCGGCGGCAGGTCGATCGGCTGGCCGCCGGCATACTCCCAGCCTTCCTTGAAGACGATGGCCATGGCCCAGGCGGCGGGGCCGATGAGCCGGACGTGGCTGTCGCGCCAGGGTCCGCCCGGGGCGGAGGGCGAGCCGTACTCCACGCCGATGTTCATGCCGCCGGTGAAACCGACGCCGCGGTCGACGATCAGGAGCTTGCGATGATCGCGGAACGGCTGATACCACAGGTGCTTGAACAGGGGGTTGAAGAGGTGGGCGTCGATGCCGCGCCGCGCCATGTCGCGCCAGAACTCGGCGCGGGTCGCGAGCGAGCCGAGAGCGTCGGCCAGCACCCGCACCGCGACGCCCCGGTGCGCCGCCGCCGCCAGCTCGTCGAGCATGGCGCAGCCGACCGCATCGTCCTTGAAGATGTAGGACTCGAGCAGGACCTCCTGGCGGGCGGCGGCGACGGCCTGGAACATGGCGGCGAAGGCAGCTTCGCCTGTGTGGTAGAGCTCGAGCTGGTTGCCGGGGTGGATGGGCTTGGCCTCGACGCGGCGCAGCAGCATCTCGAGCTCGGGGCCGCGCGCGCCGCCGGGCAGGACGGCGGCCAGCCGGCCGATGCGGCGGGCGGTGAGCTCCGGCGGCAGACGATGATCGACGCCGGGCCGCAGCATAGGCCGGAGACGCCGGAGACGGCGGAGGAGCCGGCGCCGCCGTGGCGGCTGGACGGGATCGCCCGGCCCGGGGGCGGCCCCGGCCGCCGCCGCGGCGCGGGCGTTGCGCTGTCGCCGCCTACGCACGACCTGGCGAGTCTGTTGGCCGAAGCGAAGGGGAGGGGGCGTCCACGGGACCAGCGGAGCCGTTGGAGACTAGGACCAAAGCTGATCGATGCGCCGGCGGGCGATCGCCTGGGCGGCGGTGCGGCCGAGCAGCCGGACGCCGCCGAGCAGCGGCGCGAAGCGCTCGTCATCGGTCAGGCCGCGCCGGTAGCGGTAGAAGATCTGCTGGGCGATGACGGCGATCTTGAGGAGGCCGAAGACGTAGTAGAAGAGGATCGCGGAGGCATCGCGGCCGGTCGAGCGGCAGTAGCGTTCGACGACCTCGACTCGTGACAGGTTGCCCGGCAGGGCGGTGAGCCCGACGGGCAGCAGCCGCAGCGCCTCGCCGTCGTCGGGGTCGAGCCAGTAGCCGAGGCTGGTGCCGAGGTCCATCAGCGGGTCGCCGACCGTCGCCATCTCCCAATCGAGGACGGCGACGACGGTGCCGAGATCGGCGCTGAGCACCAGGTTGTCGTACTTGAAGTCGTTGTGGAGCAGCGTCGCCGCTGCCTCCTCCTCCGCCGGCGAACGCCGCGGCAGGTGATCGGCGAGCCAGGCCGCGGCGCGGTCGACGTCCGGCACCGGGTCGGTCGCGGCGCGCTGCCAGCGCTCCGTCCAGCCGCTCACCTGGCGGGCGGCGTAGCCGGCGGGCCGGCCGAGGTCGGCGAGACCGGCAGCCGCGACATCGATGGCGTGCAGCTCGCCCAGCGCCTCCACCAGCGCCTCGCTCGCGGCGCGCAGCCGCTCGGGCGGCGGCACGGCACCGCCGGCCGGGGGGCGGCGCAGGATGACTCCCTCGACCCTCTCCATGAGGTAGAACGGCGCGCCGATCACCGCCGGGTCGTCGCAGGCGGCGAGCGCCCGCGGCGCCTTGGGATAGTGCCCGTCGAGGCGCGACAGCACGCGATGCTCGCGGCCCATGTCGTGGGCGGTCTTGACGCTGGCCCCGAGCGGCGGCCGGCGCAGCACCAGGTCGCGGCCGCCATAGCGCAGCAGATAGGTGAGGTTCGAATGGCCGCCCGGAAACTGCTCGACGCTCAAGGCCGGCGGCGGGGAGTCGGGAGATCCGGCCGGGCCTGGGAGATGGCCGCGCAGCCAGGCGGCCAGCGGCTCGACCGGCAGCTCCTCTCCGGGGCGCACCGGGCGCGGGCCGTCGTCATTCAAGGCGCGGTCCCCCGCGGGCGTAGGCGGCGAGGATGCGCCGGGCCACCGCGGTCTTGTGCACCTCGTCGGGACCGTCGTAGATGCGCGCGCCGCGCTCGTGACGCCACCAGAAGGCGAGCGGCGTGTCGTCGACCAGACCGGCGGCGCCATGGGTTTGCAGGGCGCAGTCGAGGACCCGCTGCATGACGCCGGCGACGTGGAACTTGATCAGCGAGACGTCGTCGCGCGCCGCCGCGGCGCCCTCGCGCTCGATGCGCTCGGCGGTGCGCAGCACCAGCAGGCGGGAGGCGTCGATGTCGGCCCGGCTCTCGGCCACCCAGGCCTGCACCAGCTGGCGAGAGGCGAGGGTCTCGCCCGGGGACAGCTCGCGCTCGACCGCCCGCCGGCACATCAGGTCGAAGGCCCGCTCGCAGATGCCGATCCAGCGCATGCAGTGGTGGATGCGACCGGGCCCCAGCCGCTCCTGGGCGAGCGCGAAACCGGCGCCCTCGGCGCCGATGCGATGGCTGGCCGGCACGCGCACGCCGCGCAGCCGCACCTCGCCGTGGCTGGCCCAGCCGGCGCCCGCCTCGCCCATCACCGGCAGGTTGCGCACCAGCTCGAACCCCGGGGTGTCGGCAGGCACCACCAGCATGCTGGCGCGGGCGTGCGGCGCGGCGCCGGCGTCGGTGACGGCCATCACGATGCAGAAGGCGGCGCCGTCGGCGCCGGAGGTGAACCACTTGTGTCCGTCGAGGACGTAGTCGGCGCCGTCGCGGCGCGCCGTGGTCGCCATCCAGACCGGGTTCGAGCCCGGAAGCTCCGGCTCGGTCATGCCGAAGCAGCTGCGCAGCTCGCCGCGCGCCAGCGGGCCCAGCCAGCGCTGGCGCTGCTCGTCGGAGCCGTGCCGCAGCAGCAACTCCATGTTGCCGGCGTCCGGAGCCTGGCAGTTGCAGAGGTAATGGCCGAGAGGGCTGAAGCCGAGGACCTCGCCCACCTGGGCGAGCTCCGGCAGGCTGAGTCCGGCGCCCCCCCAGGCGCGCGGCAGGTGCGGCGCGAAGAGCCCCAGGGCGCGGACGCGGTCGCGTAGCGCGAGCAGGCGCGGCTCGACGGCCAGGAAGCCGCCGCGGAACATCTCGGGCTCGAGCGGCACGACCTCGCCGGCGATCAGGCGGCGCAGCCCTGAGAGCCGGTCTTCGAGGCGGTCCGATGGCACTGGTTCCACGTGCGGTGACGGTCCTTCCGTCGTTTGGCTCCAAGACGGCGCGAGGCCGCCCAAGCCGGTGCGAGGCCTTGCGAGGCGGCGCCATTCTATGCCGGAACGCGCCGGAAGGCGGGAAGGATGCGGACGAGATCCGCGGCCGCCGGCAGGCGGTGGTCGGCCACAAACTGAAAAGAAAAGTGGGTGCCGCTGCCGCGGCACCCTTTGGGGACCACTAGTGCTGCAAGGAGGCGTTTAGCCCGAAGTCTTCTGCGCGTAGCGGACGAAGTAGCCGTCGGCCCAGACGATGTCGCGGTCGTAATCGGTCGGGTCGAAGCCGGTGACGGTGTAGTCCGGCGAGCCGGTATCCGGCTTGCCGTCACGGCCGTAGCTGAGGATGGCCATGATGTTCACGCCGCCCAGCGGGTTGCTGTAGTTCATGTAGTACGAGAACTGGTGCTTCCAGCCGTCGAGGAGGGGTATGGACTGGATGTACTGTGACACCAGAACGGTGCCCAGGTCGGTGGAAGTGGTGGACTGGAAATTGCCGAGGTTCACGTCGCCGGTGGCGGCCGCGCCGGCGGCGGCGGCGCCTGCCTGGTCGGTCAGCCAGGAGAACATGGCGGTGCCCAGGTTCTTGACGTCGGCCTCGGTGCGCTTCTGCTTGGACTTCTGCAGCGCATCGAGGAAGTTGGGGATCAGCAGCGCGGCGATGATCCCGATAATCGCGACCACGATCAGCAGCTCGATCAAGGTGAAGCCCTGCTGGCGGTTACGAAGACGACTGAGCATTTGCAAAATCCTCCTCGAGAGCGTTGGACCTAAGGCTTCCGACCGGAAAGCTTATAGCCGCCGGTGCATGGTTGGTGCCAGGACCTGGATGGGGAATGAAAACGTTGTCAGAACGCTGCCGGAAAGCTCGTTTTCCGATGCAAATGCGGGCCGGCCGCCGGTCTGGATGGGGACCGGCCTGTCGAAATTTGACACCCGGTTTTGGCAGAAAACGTCAGCCTGCCGGAGCCTTGCCTCGAAGTGCAATGGGTCGCGGAGCGTGTCACCCGCGGGGTCAGACGCGGGGGATAGCAGGGGCGCGCTGGCCCGGGCTGAGCACGCGGGCGACGCCGGGCACGCGGGCCACGCCGGGCGCACGGGTTTCGTTCTACCATCAAGGCGGCATGCAGGCGATCACCTTCAGAGGCATCGGCGCCGTGGAGCTCGCGGATCGGCCGGAGCCGCGATTGGAGCAGCCCGGAGATGCCCTGGTGCGGGTGACGACCGCCGCCATCTGCGGCTCGGACCTGCACATCCTCGAAGGGCGCGACCGCGGCGTGCGGCCGGGCACGATCCTGGGCCATGAGTTCGTCGGCGTGGTCGAAGCGCTGGCCGGCGAGGTCCCGGGCCTGGCGGCCGGCGATCGGGTGCTGGCGCCGTTCACGGTGAGCTGCGGCGAGTGCTTCTTCTGCCGGCGCGGCCTGACCGCACGGTGCGTGCGTTCGCTGTGCTTCGGTTTCGTCGGCGACGGCGGCGAGGGTCTGGAAGGGGCGCAGGCCGAGCTGGTGCGGGTGCCGCTCGCGGCGTCGACGCTGCTGCGGGTGCCGGCGGCGAGGCCCGACGGCTTGGCAGTGGCCGACGAAGACGTGCTGTTCCTGGGAGACGTTTTTTCGACGGCAGTCGCCTGCGCCGAGGGTGCCGCCTTCGCGGCGGGGGATACGGTGGTAGTGATCGGCTGCGGCCCGGTCGGGCTGCTGTGCGTGGTCGCGGCGCGCTGGCTGGGAGCCGGCGCCGTGGTGGCGGTCGACAGCGTCGATTACCGGCTGGACAAGGCGGCGGCGCTGGGCGCGACGGCGGTGGACCTCGGGGGCGTGGGAGGGGCGGAGGCATTGCTGGCGCTGCTCGCAGAGCTCACCGGCGGGCGGGGCGCCGACGCGGCGCTCGAGGCGGTGGGCAGCAAGGCGGCGCTGGACCTGGCGCTGCAGGCGGTGCGGCCCGGCGGCGTGGTGTCGATCGCCGGCTATCACACCGATGCCGTCTACCCGCTGCCCATCCATGCCGCCTACGCCAAGAACCTGACCCTGCGGATCGGCCGCTGCAGCGCGCGGGCGGTGATGGAGCGGTTGCTGCCGAGGGTGCTGACGGAGCGCCTGCCGCTCACCGCGATCATCAGCCACGTGCTGCCGCTGCGCGAGGGGCCGCGCGGCTACGAGCTGTTCGGGCGCCGTCAGGATTCGGCGATCAAGGTGCTGCTCAAACCGGGAGAGTGAGGCGCGGCGGCGAAGCGGGGAGGGCCGCGGCGCCTTCTGGGCGGGGGGTGCCCCGCCGCCCAGAAGGTGCTGCAGTCGCTGCGGCCACCAGTTTCGTTCTAGCCCGAGGTCTTCTGCGCGTAGCGGACGAAGTAGCCGTCGGCCCAGACGATGTCGCGGTCGTAATCGGTCGGGTCGAAGCCGGTCACGGTGTAGTCCGGCGAGCCGGTATCCGGCTTGCCGTCACGGCCATAGCTGAGGATGCCCATGATGTTCACGCCGCCCAGCGGGTTGCTGTAGTTCATGTAGAACGAGTAGTGATGCTTCCAGCCATCGAGGAGGGGGATGGATTGGATGTACTGCGACACCAGAACGGTGCCCAGGTCGGTGGAAGTGGTGGACTGGAAGTTGCCGAGGTTGACGTCGCCGGTGGCGGCCGCGCCGGCGGAGGCGGCCCCTGCCTGGTCGGTCAGCCAGGAGAACATGGCAGTGCCCAGGTTCTTGACGTCGGCTTCGGTGCGCTTCTGCTTGGACTTCTGCAGCGCGTCGAGGAAGTTGGGGATCAACAGTGCGGCGATGATGCCGATGATCGCGACCACGATCAGCAGCTCGATCAGGGTGAAGCCTTGCTGGCGGTTACGGAGACGCATCAACATTGGTACCGTCCTCCTTGAAGGGACATTAGCTCTAACGGCATTCTTCCGGAGAGTTACCTTTCGATAATGCATTGTTGGTGCCATGCCAGGGAGAAAGCTGAAACGCAGCCAGCACAAGGGTTTGCGGGCTGGGTGCCGGCCGGCGCTGTCGAAAAATGACACCGGTCCGGCAGAAAACGTCAACCTGCTTGTGACCATCGCACTACGACATATTTCTCTGGGCCGCCGTGTGGCGCGCCGTCAGCCGACGAGGCCGCGCACCAGATACAGAACGCGGTCGGTCACGAATGCGTCGCCCACCTCTTTGACCGGGAAGACTTCCTGCTCCCGCTTCCAGCCCCAGATGTAGTCCACCCGCAGCCGGTCGGGCTGCTCGTCGATGAGGGCGAGCTCGAGGGCGCCGCGCTTCGGCGCGCCGAGCTGGATCTGGAGGTCGAGGCGCGCCCGCCGCGGCGACAGCTCGCGCAGCCTGGTGAAGTGCCCCTTGCGGTCGAGGTCGAGCATACAGGCGCGCAACGTCGGCACCACCACCGAACGCATCAGCTCCTCGAACCGGTAGACGTGCCGGTTGTTCTCGATCCGGCGCTCCCGCTCGCCGTAGCGGTCGAGCTCGCGCCGGCTTTCGATCATCCCCAGGAGGAGCTGAAGCTCCCGGCGCTTCCCATCGTCCAAAGTGATCTCTCCAAAGGCGGCCCACGGGAGGTCAGGACGGCGCCGCCAGGCGTGGCGTGACCGCTCGCAGGTATTCTATCTTGTGGGAGAAAGGGGGACGAGGTGATAGAGACCATCGACCACGGTGCGGTGCGGGAGCTGCGGATGGCGCGGCCGCCGGCCAATGCGCTGGCGCCTGAGCTGATCGTGGCGCTGTCCGAGGCGCTCGCCGCCGCCGCGGCGGCGCCGGCGGCGCCCGCGGCGTCCGCAGTCGGGCCAGTGGCGGGGCTGGTGCTCTCGGGGGCGCCGGGGATGTTCTCGGCGGGGCTCGACGTGCCCTACCTGCTGACCCTGGACCGCGACGGCATCCGCGCCATGTGGAGCGCCTTTTACTCGCTGCTGCGCGGCATCGCCGCGTCGCCCCTGCCGGTGGTGGCGGCGATCACCGGCCACAGCCCGGCGGGCGGCGCGGTGCTGGCGCTCTACTGCGACCTGCGGGTGATGGCCGAGGGCGAGTTCCGGATCGGCCTCAACGAGGTGCGGGTCGGGCTGCCGATGCCGCCGGTGATCCTGGCCGCGATGCGCCGGCTGGTGGGGCCGCGGCTGGCCGAGCGGATGTGCGTCAGCGGTGCGCTGGTCTCGCCGGCGGAGGCGGCGCACATCGGTCTGGTCGACGAGCTGGCGCCGCCCGCGAGGGTCGTGGAGAGGGCGGTGGCCATGGCGGCGGAGCTGGCGGCGCTGCCGCGCGCCGCGATGGCGGAGACCCGGCGCCTCGCCCGCGCCGACCTGACGGCGATGTTCGACGCCGCCGATGCCGAAATGGAGGGCCTCCTCGACTCGTGGTTCAGCGCCGAGGCGCAAGCCACGATGCGGGCCCTGGTGGAGCGGCTGGCGCGCAAGCGGGCGGCCGCGGCCGGCTGAAAGGAAGGTTAACGGGCGCCCTCGCCTCCTCTCGCCTGCCGCAGCGCAGCGGGCATCTCCGCCGCGACGGCCGCTTCGACGGGGTGGGGCTCGGCCGGGCGAGCGGCGCCGGTGGAGCGCAGGAAGAGCTTGCGCGCCAGGGCCAGCAGCAACAGGGCGAGGCCGAAGGTGCCGACGATGGTGGCGCCGGTGGGGAGATCGATGAAGAAGGAGAGCGCCACGCCTCCCGCCGACACCAGGGCGCCGAGGCCCCAGCCGATTGCCAGCCGGGTGCCGAGCTTTTCGGAGAAGAGCATGGCGGCGACCGAGGGAACGATCAGGAAGCAGAAGACCAGCAGCACGCCGGCGATGGCGACCGAAGACGTCACCACGAAACCGAAGGAGATGTAGAAGAGGAAGTCCCACCACCGCACGTTGATGCCGCGGCGCACCGCCTCGCGCTCGTTCATCGACAGCAGCAGGAAGCGGGCGCGGAAAGCGTAGTGGAAGGCTCCCACCAGCGAATAGAGCACCGCGGTCCTTGCCAGCTCCGGCCAGGTCACCGACAGGATGTTGCCGACCAGCATGTCTTTCAGATGCTCGGTCTCCTGCGTGGCCTTCGACATCACCAGGATGGCGGCCGCCGCCGATACCGCGTAAACGATGCCGATGATCGCTTCCTGGGGGATGCGCGTCCGGTGGTGGGCGCGCGTGAAGGCGAAGATCGCCGCCCCGAGGAAGGTGAAGGCGAGGGAGAACAGGTAGGCGCCGGTCGAATGCAGGTCGTAACCCATCAGATACGCGACGGTGGTGCCGAGGGCGGCGATCTGGGCCAGCGAGAGATCGACGAAGATGACGCCGCGCTCGACGACGTGGACGCCCAGGTAGGCGTGGATGCCGGTCAGGATGAGGCTGGCCACGAAGGCGGGCAAGAGCAGCTGCAGGATGCTCATCGCGCCTCCTTCACCGCGGCGACGAAGTTGTCGACGTCGGTGTCGAACAGCGCGAAGTAATCCTTGATCGCCGGCACGCCGCCGACCGACGGATAGAAGACGAGCACCTTGGCGCCTGTTTTCTGGCCGATGTAGTTGGGCGTCTTGCGGTCGAAGTAAGGCTCGACCAGGATCACCGGCACTTTCTGGGCCAGCATGAGATTGATGATTTCCAAGGTGTGCGAGGGAGTCGGCGGGATACCGGGCTTGGGCTCGACGGTGCCGACGATCGACAGCTTGAAGTGCTTGGCGAAGTTGGGCCAGGACTCGTGGAAGGTGACCACCCGAGCTCCGGCATAAGGCGCCATCTTCGCGTCCCACTCCTTTTCCTTGGCGGTGAGGCGGGCCTCGAAGGCGGCGAGGTTCTTGGCGTAGTCGGCCCTGCCGGCGGGGTCGAGCTGGCCGAGGCGGGCGGCGATGGCGCGCGCCATGACGCGACCGTTCTCCGGGTCGGTCCAGTAGTGGGGATTGCCGTAGGGATGGACGTCGCCCATGGCGCGGGTGACCACCTGGGTGGGGCGCTGCAGGATGTCGCAGCCGATCGACAGGTCGAGATAGCCGGGGTTTCCCGGATGGATCGCCTCGTTGCGGCTCTGGTCGATGAGCGGCGGCAGGTAGCCGATCTCGAGCTCGAGGCCGGCCACCTCCAGCAGGTTGGCGCGCGAGAGCTGCAGTACGAACGAGGGTTTGGCGTCGACGAAGTGGGGGTCCTGATAGCCCTTGGCGAGAGCGAAGGTTTCGACCCGGTCGCCGCCGATCTCCGCCGTGATGGAGGCGAAGTCCTGCAGCGAGGTGACGACGTGCAGCTTGGCAGCGGCGGCGGCCGTGCGGGCGCCGCCGGTCAAGAGCAGCAGGCCGGTCAGCGCCGCGAGCAAGGCCGCGGGGTGGGCGACGGCGAGGCGTCGGAGCCGGGGGGTGCGTGGAGTCTTCATGATCATGATCCAGGGACCTCAGAACGGATGGGCGCCGTGGGCGCCGATGGCAAATTGCAGCTGGAAGAGCAGCTCGGTGGCCTCCTGCTCTTCGAGGCCGTAATGGCGGCGCCGCAGCTCGGCGCGCAACTGTGAGAACTCGCTCGGCCAGAACGTCAGGATCAGCGCCTTGCCGGTGTCAGTGTGGCGGGCAGCCGTGGCGCGGTCCGCGGCCTCGAGGCGGCCGCCGGCGAACCAGCGCTTGGCCAGCTGGTAGTCGGCGGCGGCGAACCAGCCGATGGCGTGCTGATCGCCGCCGAGCGCGCTCGGCTGCTCGCGGTCGCTGCGCATCGCCTCGCCGCGCAGGATCAGCGAGTGATAGAGGCCGGTGACCAGGGGTTTGTAGCGCAGCGTGACGTCGATTCCTTGCAGGCGGGTCTTGGCGTTCGCGGTCGTGCCGTTGGGACCATATGCATACGACAGGCCGAGGTTGAGGTTGAGCGCCTCGGTGAGGTCGCGGAACACCCGGTAGTGGCCGTTGTAGGCGAGGTCGCCGCGTGTGGGAGCCGTGAAGAGATTGGGGGAATCGCCGCGGAAGACTTGGGCGGTGAGCTCCGAGAACGTGTCGCCCGGGAGCGGCAAGAGGCGGGCCAAGGAAACGCCGGTGCCAATCCAGCCGTCCTCGCCGCCGAGCAGGTTGACCACGGTCAGGGGCTCGTCGGGCCAGGGGAGGACGTGCAGGTGGAGGGTGTTGATGGTGCCGAAGGCGACGCGCATGCGGCCGGCCTTGGCGAGCAGCTGCTGCGGCAGGGCGGTGAAGGTGACGAACCCCTCTTCGACGCTGACACCCTGCTCGCCGAAGGAGATGAAGAAATCGGCGCGGGCGTAGGGGTCGACGATGGCCTGCAGACCCAGCTCGGACTCGCGCAGCTCGGCGCTGGGGAGGGTCGCGACGTGGTTCTGGCCGCCCACCGCGAGGAGGTTGCCGATCACCGAGACGCTGGGATTGAAGTAGTTGCTGGTCTGGGAAGGGGCGGCGGAGACCGGCGACTCGCCCGGGGTGGCGGCGGGTGCCGGCACGGCCGGCGCCTCGGCAGGGGCTGCGGCGGCCGCCTCCGCGGCGGCGGCGGTAGGAGCGGCCGGGGTGGCTGGGGCGGCAGGGGCCGAGGGCGAGGTGGGTGCTGCCGAGGCCGCGGCGGCCGGCGAGGGCGGCGTCGGCGGCGTGCCGGCCTTGGCGCTGGCGGCGGAGGCAGCGGCGGAGAGCTGGTCGAGGCGTTGCTCGAGCGTCAAAAGGCGCTGCTCGTAGTCCTGGCGGAGGGCCTCGATCTGCCGGCGGAGGGCGGCGATGTCCTCCGGCGAGGGCGGCTGGGACGGCGCCGGCGCGGGCGGCTGGGACGACGCCGGCGCGGACGGCTGGGACGACGCCGGCGCGGACGCCTGGGGCGGTGCCGGCGCGGACGCCGCGGTGTCCGGTGGCTCCTCGAGCCTGGCCGCGGCTGCCGGGGCAGCGATGAGTAGGGCGAGTCCGAGGCCCATGGCTACTCCGAGGCCCAAGGCCTGGGCGCGGGGGGTCAGAGCGGGGAGGGCGGCTAGCGGTTTCATTTCGGCTCTCCAGTATCGGTTTCAGCGCTCCGCCTGGCGGCGCTGAAAGCAGGCGTCCGACAATAGCGCAGGCTGCGGCGCGGCGGCAGCCACAAAGGGGGCCGGCGGCTGGCGGCGCTGGCGGCGGCCCGCCGGGGTGGGGCGCCGGCGCTGCTA
>DASZHY010000013.1:0-2907 GCA_035949675.1 Thermoanaerobaculia bacterium | reverse complement strand
TGGAATACTCCCAACGAGTTCTAGCAGCCTCTCGCTTACCTTCCGAACAAGTTCGCTATCGGTGCCGTGGACGGCTCTCATCGTTCTCAGTCAGGGAGGTCTCCGTCCCTTCTCACGTGGCCATTATGGATACCATCGATTCAGTCGCCCGCGTTCCTAGATCACTTGGTTCTAAGACCTTAAGGCTCGTCTCAGTCCTGCACGAGGTCTACCAGTCTCACACCTACGCCCTTTCAGCGAGGACGGCGCAGGAACTCCTCCGCCTCCTCGGCCAGCTCGCGGACGACTTCTCGCGCGGGCAGGACTCGCTTCACGGCGCTGACCGACTCGCCGGCATAGAGGGCCATCGCGCCGACCTCGCCCGTTGCGGTGCGATCGGCGACCGTGGCCGAGAAGCGCGGAACCGAGGGCTGGGCACCGTCGAGGTTGACCACCTTGCCGATGACCTCCCCCTGAAACGCCTCGGCCGCGTCGATGGAGGAGCGCAGGACACGATGCGGCGCTTCCGGCCAGCCAACGTGGAACGTGCGAGTGTAGACGCTATCCTGCGCGCGGGCGGCGATCAGTGCCTCGGTGTAGACCGGATGCACTCCGGCCTCTTCGGCGGCGACGAACCGCGTGCCCACCCGTACACCGTCTGCCCCCGCCGCGAGCGCCGCCGCCATCGCCCGCCCGGTGCCGATTCCCCCGGCCGCGAGCACCGGTACTTCCGGCACGGATTCGAGCACCTCGCAGAGCAGATCGAGTAGCCCGATCGTGCCGCGTACATGCCCGCCCGCCCCGCTGCCCTGCGCGACGATGAGATCGCACCCGGCCTCTGCGGCGGCGAGCGCTTCCTCCCGGGAGCCCACCTGCCAGGACGCCAGCGCTCCATGGGCGTGGACGATCCGTACGAATTCTGCGTCCGGGTCGGTGTAGAAGAACTCGACCGCCCGGGCCGCGCTTGCCGCCTGCTCGATGAACTCGCGTGGCGACCGACCCGCGACGCTCCCAGGGCGCATGATGAAGTTGACTCCGAAGGGACGCGTGGTCAGCTCCCGCGTCCGGTCGAGCATTCCAGCGAGGGTGGTTGCGGTCAGGCCGCCGCGTGCCGTTCCCAGCATGCCGAACGCCCCGGCTTCGGAGACCGCAGCCGCCAGCTCCGGCGGCGAGGCCGCTCCCATGCCGGCCTGCTGGATCGGCACTGTGCATCCGACCAGCTTCGTGAATCGCGTCGTCAGCATCGTGGCCCCCTTCTCTCACCATCACCAATCCCCGCTTGAGCCGGATGCCTGCGGCCCTTTCTCCTCAGGCCACCTTCACCATCCTCTTCCCCTTGTTCTCGCCCGCCAGTAGCCCGATCAGCGCGCGCGGCGTGTTTTCGAGGCCGTCGATGATGTCCTCCTGCACCATGAGTTTGCCGGCATCGACCCACGATTTGAGCTCGGCGATCGCCGCCGCGCGCTCGGCCTCGTAATCCATCACGATGAAGCCCTGGAGCGTCAGGCGCTTCACCACGATGAGGCCGGGCACCCCGCGCGGCCCATGCGCCTGCGGCGCGCCGTCATACTGCGAGACCGCGCCGCAGCAGGCGATGCGGCCGCGCAGTCTCATCTGGAAGAGGCAGGTCTCGAGGATGTCGCCGCCGACATTGTCGAAATAGACGTCGATGCCGTCGGGCGCCGCCGCTTTCAGCGCCTTGGGCAGCGGCCCCGCCTTGTAGTCGACTGCGGCGTCGAAGCCGAGCGCCCCGGTGAGCCAGGCGCATTTCTCCGCGCCCCCGGCGATGCCGATAACACGGCAACCCGTGATCTTGGCGATCTGGCCCGCCAGCGAGCCGACCGAGCCCGCCGCCGCCGAGACCACCACCGTCTCGCCGGGCTGCGGTTTCCCCACCCGCAGCAAGCCGAAATAGGCGGTGAGCCCGGCAATGCCATAGACGCTGAGGAGATGCGTCAGCGGCGCCAATCGCGGCAGCTTCGCCGCGCGCTTGGCCGGCAGCACCGCGTATTCCTGCCAGCCGGTATCGGCGAAGACGAGATCGCCGGGGCGGAGCGCCGGGCTCTTCGACTCGACGATTTCCGCCAGCGCGCCGCCCGCCATCACGCTCCCCGCCTCGACCGCGGAGCGGTATGTCGCGCCCTGCATCCAGGCGCGGTTGGCGGCATCCAGCGAGATGTAGCGCACCCGCGCCAGCACCTCGCCCTCTTGCGGCTTCGGCAGCGGCGCCTCGACTAGGCGGAAATGCTCCGGCCCGAGCTTCCCCTTCGGCGTCTCGACGAGCAGGATCTGGCGGTTGCGGTCCGGCATGGCGTGTCTCCCTGGATCCTAGGCAAACTCCCGTAGACTTAGATCACTTAGTTTCCTGAACAGCGCAGCCTGCGCGTACTTCTCCCTTCTCTTCTAGTTCTTGCACTGCACCGGAAAGGTCAGAACGAATCGGTCTGTTGGATAAGTCTTCTGAGGATCGAAGCATCCATCCATGATCGTCATCGGATCAATATAGGGGCCATGCCTTACCGTGAGATGAACGTGTTCAAAGCCCTGCGTCTGGATGAACGGCGACTCGCCAGCCCCGGCCGCGGGCTTCTTCTGGGGAGAGCCCCGTAGCGGGGGCCCGCAACCACCTGCAGGCGAACAGGCTGGTGGAATTCCGCATCGCGGTCACACTGTCGCCGCAGGATGCGAGGAGGCTCCCCTGCTCGAAGTGACCCCTACGACGGCGCTCTGAACTGAGGCTGGTCACGCGAAGCCTGGTGCTGGATCCAGTAGTGGTACGTCTTGGCGACCGCGGTGACGACGTTCTTGATCTCCGCCTCGAGCGAGAAGCGGCAGCCGACAGGTAGATAGAGGATGGCGCCTTCACGGCGGACCATGATGTTCTCGACCACGATGGCGCGCATGAGCCAGATCGCCATCTCCTCGTCG
>DASZHY010000012.1:0-6724 GCA_035949675.1 Thermoanaerobaculia bacterium | reverse complement strand
GGCCACCGCAGCCACCGTAGCCATGCTCAGCAACCAGATCCTGAGCTCGAGTCCCATTGGCGCCTTCTCGCGTGCGATCGCGATGCGAGACTATCACCCCGCCCCCGCCGCCGCGGGCCGCCGCCCGGGCGACGGCGGCTGCCCCGGCCCGAGCTACCCCGGGCTACCGCCTGGACGCCGGCGAGGGCCGGAGCCATTCGACGAGCAGGCCGCCGGCGCCCAGCACCAGGCCGCCGGCGACGATCAGCAGGCCGGCCAGCGCCCGCAGGTGCTCGGACGGCGGCACGGGCGGGAGCGAGTTGACGATGTTCGTGGGGGGCGGCGGCAGCGCGTCGGTCAGCAACGTCGGCAGCGAGGCGTCGTGGGGGATGGTGAACAGCCCGACGGCCAGCAGCAGGAAGCCGAGCCCCGCCGCCTGCAGCGTCGCCGGGGTGCGCGCCGGCCGGCCCAGCTCGCGCCCGACCACGCTCCGGCTGTAGCCGTAGGAGAAGTAGATCGCCATGCCGACCACCAGCCAGCCGACGAAGCGCCACCAGGAGGCGGGGGGCAGGAACACCATCAGGTAGATGCACGACGCCGCCCCCATCACCGGCAGCAGCCAGGGCCCCAGCGGCACGCGGAACGGCCGCGGCCGCTCGGGCTCCTTGTAGCGCAGGACGATGATGCCGACGCAGACCAGCACGAAAGCGAAAAGGGTGCCGATGTTGGTCAGCTCGACGACCTCGCCGATGTTGAGCAGACCGGCGAAGAACGCCACGGCGACGCCGGTGAGCACGGTCGTGACGTGGGGCGTGCGGTAGCGGGGATGGACGCGCGCCGCCCACTGCGGCAGCAGGCCGTCGCGCGCCATGGAGAAGAAGATGCGGGGCTGGCCGAGCTGGAAGACCACCAGCACCGAGGTGGTGGCGAAGACCGCGCCGAGCGAGATGAACGCCGCCGGCCATTTCATGCCCAGCGACGAGAAGGCGGCGGCCAGCGGCTCGGCGGTGCCCAGCTGCCGCCACGGCACCATGCCGGTGAGCACCACCGCCACGGCGATGTAGATCACGGTGCAGACGACCAGGCTGGAGATGATCGCGATCGGCATGTCGCGCTTGGGGTTGCGGGTCTCCTCGGCGGCCGTCGACACCGCGTCGAAACCGATGTAGGCGAAGAAGATGATGGCGGCCGCGGCCGAGATGCCGCGGATGCCGTTGGGCGCGAACGGGTGCCAGTTGGCGGGCTTGACGTAGAAGGCGCCGAGCACCACGAACACGGTGATGATGACCAGCTTGAGGACCACCATCGAGGAGTTGAACCAGGCGCTCTCGCGGATGCCGATCACCAGCACCCAGGTGACCAGCATGACGATCCCAAAGGCCGGCAGGTTGAACACCAGCGGCAGGCCGGCGAGGCGCGGCGCCTGCGCCAGCGCCCGCGCTCCCTGCGCCACCGCGTCTCCGAGGGTGGCGGGATCGATGCCGGCGGCGCGCGCCGCCGCCACCTGGTGCGCCGAATCGAGCGCGCTGCGGAGGTCGGTGGCCAGCCAGTCGGGGAACAGGATGCCAAAGCCGCGCAGCAGCTCCTGGAAGTAGCCGGCCCAGGAGATGGCGACGGCGACGTTGCCGACCGCGTACTCGAGGATCAGGTCCCAGCCGATGATCCAGCCGATCAGCTCGCCCAGGGTGGCATAGGCATAGGTATAGGCGGAGCCCGAGATCGGCACCATCGAGGCGAACTCGGCGTAGCACAGGGCCGCGAAGCCGCAGGTGACGGCGGTGATCACGAACGAGAGCACCAGCGCGGGCCCGGCGCCCGGGTGTCCGCCGCCGCCCGAGGCCGCAGTGCCGACGGTCGAGAAGATGCCGGCGCCGATGATGGCGCCGATGCCGAGCAACGTCAGCTGCACCGGCCCCAGGGTCCGCCGCAGGGAGGTCTCGGGAGCCTCGGTCGAGGCCAGGATGGCCCCCAGAGGCTTGGGTTGGAAGATGCCTCGCAGCAAGGTTCCTCCGCGAACTCCGATGATGACCGGGCGGCAGTCTGACACGCGCCCCTCCGGGGGGCAACCCTTCGGGGCAACCCTGGCAACCTGAGTATCCCCGGCCGGCCCGGGGGCAGCATCCCGTCTGACTGCGACGCAAGGGGCTCTGAGGGGCTCGTGTCGAGATCGAGGGTTCTTGCCAGCCCCTTTTGAGTCGCAGTCAGATGGGATGCTGCCCCGGGCCTCCCACCCTTCTCGGGTCGTCGGGCCCTCCGGCCATCACCCCCTCGGCTCGTCGGAATCGCCGGCAATCTTCCCTGGGAGCCGATGGCTCCTACCGCTGTCACGCCTTTCGCGCCAAGAGGTAGGTCAGGGACGCCACGCGTCGCCCTGCCTCCCCTTCCCCGAGCCGGCGATCCAGGGCCAACATCGGCAGCGTCGCCAGCAGCCAGGCGCCATACAGCCAGCGCCCAAGCGCCGAGGGGAAACCATGGCGGAGCGTCTGCCCCGCCAAATCGCGGAGGGCAAAGATCGGCCCGACCGCGGGGCCAATCCTTTCGATCAAGAACCCCGCGCGCTCGAACAGCCTACGGTGTCCATTCAAGGTGAAATTCTGGAAATGATCGGGATAGCCGTGGAAGGCTTGCAGAAACGGCGTAGCTGCATAAACCCGTGCGCCGGGGCGCAGCACACGGTACATCTCCTGAACCGCCTTGTCCGGGAACTCCAGGTGCTCGAGCACCGCCTCACAGTGAACTGCGTCAACGCTGCCCGTGGCATAGGGAAGAGCGTAGGCGTCAGCGACGACGTCCACGTTCGCGAACGGGCCGACGTTGAGGTTGACGAGCCGCGGATCGACACGGGTTGGACCTCCTCCGATCGAAAGGCAGAGGGCGCCTGCTGCTATGCCGCGGAAGAGCTCTTGGAAGGCCCCCTGGACCCCGGCGGTGCGGCTGGCCGCGGCTCGAGCGCTCAGCCACTGGGACACGCGTTTCGTCATCGGCGGTTTCGGCAGTGCAGCCAAGCGTGACAGCTCGTCGTACTCCTTCACCATCGCGTCATCCTGGCCAAGCAGCGACGCGCCTCCACGATCAGCGCCGGAAAGCAGGACAGGTACGCCGTCCACGATCCTGTAGGTCGCGCTGCCGTCTTGCGCGCACAAGCGATCACCGTCGCGCAGCAGCGGCTGCAGCGTGCGTGGACAGACCAGCGCACCCCTCCGCAGTTGCTCGTCGATGGACGGAGCGGATGCGGCCAGGAGATCTCCAATGATCGATCTGTGGAAACGATGTTTCATGGCCATCCGCGGCGGCGATGTTCGC
The DNA here is from genome assembly GCA_035949675.1 of Thermoanaerobaculia bacterium. Classification (GTDB taxonomy): domain Bacteria; phylum Acidobacteriota; class Thermoanaerobaculia; order Multivoradales; family UBA5704; genus JASLEW01. Next base: position 3,442 of record DASZHY010000012.1, on the reverse strand, counting down.
GGGGAGCCTTTCGGCCTCTTCCAGCAGCCGCACCACGTCCGCCACGGTCCAGACCCGGGAAGTGACGCCCGCCGCGTGGGCCGGCTCGAGCGGATCGTGCGGACGGAGCCCACCGTCTATCACGGTCTCTATCAGGAAGCTCGCAGGCGCCGCAAGCGACCGGGCGCGGAGGAGTGCTACTACTTTCGTTCCGGCGCTGGCGCTGGGCGGCAGGGCGACGCTCTGCTGAAGGCCGAGAGGTTCAAGCGATTGAATCAGCCTCGCCGGCCGGAGTCTCCACCGAAGGTGTCCTCCGAGGGGGCCGGGAGGGGCCACCCCACCGAGGTTGCAAAGCAGTTGGCAACGGCGCGTTTTTCCACTAGCATCGTCGAGCTTATCCGTGGAGCCGCCATGTGCCCCCCGCTTCAGCCTCTGGTATCCCCTCTCGCGCTCGGCGGCCGTCTCGGCCTGCCCTTTGCATGGTCTCGCGCGCAGACGGATTTGCGCGGTCGCCCGGGCCGGCCGAGGGCAGGGGGCAAAGACTACTTGACAAGCATCGCTTCCAAGGTAAACTGGCGCGCCATGCTTCAAGAGCGGGTGGGGTCGGCGCGCTCCGTACCCCGGCGGCGGCACCCGGCGGTGCCCGCCGCACCGCCTCTTCATCCCGGCTACTCTCAGGCGACGGCGGCCCGACGGCGGCCGACGGCGGCCGGCGGACGGGCAGCAGCACCTGCTCGGCACAGGGCGTTTTGCTCAGGTCGCGGCGCCAACCACCGCGACCAGGCCCGCAGGCCGGAACCGTTACGGCGGCGCGGCCCTCTAAGAGGAGGGAAGAGGTGACGAATGCGTAGATCCCTGGTCCTCGCGGTGCTCACCCTCCTGGCCCTGCCGCTGCTCGGCGGCTGCCGGAGGTTTGAGGCGCGAGTCGAGCTCAAGAAAGGCAACTCCCTGTACCAGCAGGAGCAGTACAGCGAGGCCCTGGTGGCGTACCAGAAGGGCCTCAAGCTGGACCCCTCGGACACCTTCGCCTGGCGATCGGTGGGGTTGTCGGCCCTGGCCCTCTACCGTCCCGGCGACGATAGCCCGAAGAACCTCGAGTATGCCCGCGTCGCGACCGATGCGTTTGAGAAATATCTCAAGGACGATCCGGAGGATGCCAAGGTCCAGGACTATCTGATGTCGATCCTGGTCAACTCGAAGCAGTACGAGAAGGCCCTCGCCTTCGTCGACACGCTGCAGCAACAGCACCCCGCCGAGGCCAACGATCCCAAGTGGAACAAATACCGGGTGAACGTGATGATCCAGGCCGGCCGCCTCGAGGACGCCGAGAAGCTGGCGCTGCAGACCCCCGGACCCGAGCAGCCGGTCTCGCTCTACTCGATCGGCGTCGCGGCCTGGAACAAGGTCTACAACAACAACACCATCGACGTCGCCACCAAGCAGCAGAAGGTGGAGATGGGGCTGCGCGCGCTGCGCAAGGCCGTCGAGCTCAAGCCCGACTACTTCGACGCGATGTTCTACCTCGGCCTGGAGCTGCGCGAGAAGGCCAAGCTCGAGACCGACGGCAACGCCCGCACCGCCGACGTCGACGAGGCCGAGACCTGGCTGAAGAAAGGTCTGGAGCTGCGGAAGAAGGCGCAACCCGCTGCGCCGAAATCCACCGCCCAGGGCAAATAGGTGATCCGATGTTCGAGAGCTCGCTGATCGCACTGGACAAGAAGCGGAACAGCAGGGGGGTCCGCTGGTTCATCCTGGTGACCGCCATCACCCTGAACGCGATAGTGGCGGCCAGCCTCCTGTTCGCCGAGTACTGGACGGTGCCGGCGGTCGAGGAGCCGCCGATCAACGTCGTCTTCATGAACGCCGCGCCCCCGCCCCCGCCCCCGCCACCCCCGCCGCCGCCGCCGCCCGCGGCGGCGCCCAAGCCGGTGGTCAAGGAGGTCCAGGTCATCAAGCAGACCGAGCCGGTGCAGCCGGTGGTGGTGCCTGACAAACTGCCCGAGCCCACGAAGGAGGCCCCCGTCGACACCAGCGGCGGCGTCGAGGGCGGCGTGCCCGGCGGCGTGCCCGGCGGCGTAGCCGGCGGCGTGCCCGGCGGCGTGGTCGGCGGCGTCGAGGGCGGCGTGGACGAGGCCCCGCTGCGCGTCGGCGGCGCGGTGACCAAGCCCGAGAAGATCTCGGCGCCGCCGCCGGTCTACACCGAGATGGCGCGCAAGGCGCGTCTGCAGGGCGTGGTCATCATCGAGGCGATCATCGACGCCCAGGGCAACGTCATCAACGCGCACGTGCTCAAGGGGATGCCGATGGGCCTCGACAAGGCCGCGGTCGAGGCCGTGAGCAAGTGGCGGTTCAGGCCCGCCACGCTCCAGGGCAAGCCCGTCAAGGTGTACTACACGCTCACCGTCAACTTTCAGGTGCAATGACACCTGGTTCCTTTTGGCTCTAACGCTCTGACAAAGAGGAGACGCGCATGGCCGGCTTTAGCATCGCAGCGATATGGGAGAACATGACGTGGATCAACAGGGGTGTCGTGGTCATCTTGATCCTGCTGTCGATCTGGACGCTGTACGTCTCCGTCGAGCGATGGCTGCTGTTCCGCAAGGCGCGCCGGCAGTCGCTCGAGTTCGCCCGGCTGGCGACCGATCACCTCAAGCACGACCGGCCGCAGGCCGCCATCGACGCGGCGATGAAGTACCCGCAGAGCCACCTGGCCCGCGTCGTGGCCGCCGGGCTGCAGTCCTTCCAGTACGAGAGCTCGACCAGCCCGCTCTCCCAGATCGAGATCGTCGAGGCCGCCGGCCGCGCCGTCGAGCGCGCCGCCCTGCTCACCACCTCGGATTTCAAGCGCGGCATGGGCAGCCTGGCGACGATCGCCACGCTCACCCCGTTCATCGGCCTGTTCGGCACCGTCGTCGGCATCATCAAGGCCTTCACCGGCATGGCGCTCACCGGCTCGGGCGGCATCGGCGCGGTCTCCGCCGGCATCGCCGAAGCGCTGGTGTCGACCGCCTTCGGCCTCGGCGTGGCCATCCCGGCGGCCTGGATGTTCAACTACTTCACCAACCAGCTCGAGCGGCTGCAGGTCGAGATGTCGAACTCCGCCTCGGAGCTGGTCGACTTCTTCATGAAGCAGAGGAGCCGTAATGCTGCGGCGGCGCGTTAAGCCGAACCTCGTCCAGGAGGTGCGCAGCCAGATCAACGTCACGCCGCTGGTGGACGTCTGCCTGGTGCTGCTGATCATCTTCATGGTGGTGACCCCGATGCTGCAGAAGGGCGTCGACGTCGCCCTGCCCGAGACGCACCAGCCCGAGAAGATGCCGGAGAACAGCAAGCAGCTGACCGTCTCGATCAAGCAGGACGGCAACGTCTACGTCAACCAGAACTGGATACCGGACAACCGCCTGGCGGCGTCGCTCAAGGACGTCCACGACCAGACGCCCGACAAGTCGGTGGTGGTCAAGGG
>DASZHY010000011.1:0-2741 GCA_035949675.1 Thermoanaerobaculia bacterium | reverse complement strand
CGCCGCGCATGGTGCAGTACGTCACGCGAAGCGTCACCGGCGACCGGGTCGACGGGTACATGGGCATGCCGATGCATCGGGCCCTCGGGCCCCACGTGCGCGGGACCACGGAGAGCATCCGGGGCCTCGGCAGCATCGCCTCACCGCGCACCTTCGGCCACGGCGGGGTGGGCTCGTCCTACTGCTGGGCCAACCCGGACTCGGGCGTCTCGTTCGCGTACCTGACCAACGGCCGCGTCCCGGACCCCTGGCACAGCGCCCGGCTCGACGTCGTCAGTAACGCCGCGCACTCCGCGATCCCGACCGACCGCTGACGGCCACTGCGATCGACTGCGGACCCTGGGTGCCGGCCACCGCGATTGGCGGCTTGTGAAAGATGTGCCATAATGACGCCCAATTCATTGACAGTAGGATTTTCAGCTAGTTGGGTTCACGCACGGCGTCGAGATTGCGCGGGGCTTGCGTCGGCTTGCGCTCGCGCGCATCGTCGAGGGCATCTACCCCCCTTCGCGAGCCCCTGGGGACGAGGTGCCCGTAGACCTTCATGGTGAACGCCGCCGAGTGGTGGCCCAATTGGGCCTGAATGTAGTGCGGCGCCTCGCGCTCCTGGAACAGCAAGCTCGCAAATGTGTGCCGGAGGGTGTGGGGCTTCCGGTAGCGGAGTCCGGCCCGGCGGAGCAGCAGCGCCCACAGGCGCCGGAAGGCGTGCTCCTCCACGCCCCGATTTAGGGGGCCTGAGAACACCCGCTCTGGTGCCGGTTGGCCGCTCAGGGTCGCCTCAGCCTCCTGCAGGGTCTTCAAGCCGCTGAGGGCGGCGGCCAGTTGCTGGCTCATATCCACGAGGCGCCCCTTGCCGTTTTTGGGCACGCTCACGCGGCCCCGGCGGGATGACCGGCGCACCGAGATAAGGCGCTGGTCAAAGTCGCAGTCCCGCCACTCCAGAGCGATGGTCTCGCCCAGCCGCAGCCCCGCGCGGGCAAGGGTCAACAGGAAGGGGTACCACTCCGGCCAGTCCGTTCTCGCTAGGGCCAGCAGCTGAGCGAGTTGCTCGCGAGGGAAGATCTCGATCTGCGCGGTCTCGGTGGCGCCTGTGTGGCCGATGTGTCTCCCCATTCTCAGGCACGGGTTGGCCAGGATCAGCCCGTCCTCCACCGCGGTCGCCAAGATGGCCGAGACCGCCGCGAGGGCCTCGCGGATGGTGCCGCGGGCGATGGGCTTGTTGGGGTTCCTGCGATTCCCGACCCTGAACATTGCGCCGATGAGTTCGCGGATGGTCTGGCGGGTGATGGCGGTCAGCGGCATGGCGCCCAGCGTGGGGAGGCTCCGCTGGAGCCTCGTCCGATACTGATCGAGCGTCGAGGGCTTGATGCGGACCCCGGCACCCGCCAACCACTGCTCAGCGTACCCTCGGAACACGAGGGGTGGGCGCACCTCGATGTCGGGCTGCTTGTCCAGCCCGCCGGTCTCGCCCCGCCGGAGCGCCACGTCGATCTCGGCCGCGAACAAGCCCGCCGCCGCCTTCGTGGCGAACCCCTTGCTCTTGCGCAAACCGTTGTGATTGATCCGCACCCACCAGTAGTCCCGCCGCGTCTTGTCGCGGACCACCTTCACCGCCATCTTCGCGCCCTCGCTTTCCGCCGCGCCGGCCGCCGCACGAATTCGACACGCACCGAAGCCCCCAGCGCCCTGGCTATGTTCGTCAAGACTGGCAAGGTCGGCGAGGTCTTGTCGCCTGCTTCCAGCTTCCGCACATAGATCTGGCTCAAGCCAGTGCGCCTGGCAAGTTCCGCGCGGCTGAGACCCTGCGCTTCACGGAGCGACCGGATGCGATCTCCAAGCTCCCACGGTGCCATGGGATACTATGAGTATCACAATAGTCGGAGCATTTCAAGTAGAAGTTTTGCGGAGCCCGGCCGCGGTCTCAGCCACGAGCCGCTCCAGGTCCTGTCGGCTGGTGACGCCGCAGCGCCGCTTCGCCATCCAGTCGTTGAACTCGCCCAGGCGGACGTAGATCTTACCGCGCGGCCTGTAGTGGGGCATGGGGTCAATGGGGTCCTTGAGGAAACTACCGAGAGTGCGAACGGAGATGTCCGAGTAGGCGGACAACTTCTTAAGCGAGAGCAAGCTCTCGGGACCTGCCGGGGGAGCCGATTCTTTGCGACGTAGGTTCCGTGGCTTCCCGTGCCGCTCTTCGGGGAGATCGAAGCATCGGCACGGTCCAATCGCCGCAGCATTCGTAAGCGAGTGCTGCGAGCAGGGCATTCCAGAGGGTCTGGTCGGGATTCCCATAGCTCTTCGCAAGGAGTTCCCTAGGGTGTGCACCTGATGACTGTCACGAGCCAATCTCGTGCCGCCGTGAGTGCTCTCTGTTCTTCCGCGGTGCCACCAGTATCTGGGTGCATCTTCAGCGACATCGCCCTATAACCCGCCTCGACGATCTGAAACATGAGGTCCCTGGACGCATCGCTGGCGGGCGTGTTGCTGAGCGCCTTGGGCGGCTCCTCAATACCATCAGCGTTAGTGCCTTTGCCGAGGGCCTCCCCTACGGGAACCCACTTCCCCTTGCCTTTGACCTGCGGCATGGCGCGCGACTGCCTCTCGCGGTGCGCCGCCATGCGCTCGCGGTGGGCGCTTTGATCCGCATCACGTGATGCGGGTGGCCGCAGGTATAGCTGGGCCTGCCGCTCTCCGAACCCCAGCACCTTCCGGTTGTCGGCCAGCCACTTCAGCCAGCCGCCATC
>DASZHY010000010.1:0-14597 GCA_035949675.1 Thermoanaerobaculia bacterium | reverse complement strand
GGTCGCCCGCGGCATGCCCGAGCGTGTCGTTGACCAGCTTGAACTGATCGATGTCCAGAAACAGCACCGCCAGGCTGCGCCGGTCGCGCCGGGCCAGGCTGAGCGCCTGGGTCAACCGGTCGTAGAGCAGCATGCGGTTGGCCAGGCCGGTCAAGGCGTCGTGATGGGCCTGATGGACGATCTGCCGCTCGGCGTTCTTGCGCTGGGTGATGTCGATCACGGTCCCTTCCAGGATCTCGTGATCGTCCCCTCGCGGCGCCTGCAACATGGCATTGGCGACCACCCAGAGCGGCGTCCCGTCGACCCGCTTCAAGGCGACCTCCTCGTCGGCCAGGCCGCCATGGGCGCGCATCTTCTGCAGCAGCTCGGTGCGCCGCCAGAGGTCCCGGTAGTGATGCAGCATGCTCTTGCCGATGGAGTCGCCGCGCGCCGCGTAGCCGAGGATGCGGGCGAAGGCGTCGTTGCAGTCGAGGATGACCCCAGCGATGGAAGTCCGGAACACTCCGGCCTGATTGCGCTCGAACAGCGTGCGGTAGCGCTCCTCCGACTCGCGCAACGCCGCTTCGGCTCGCTTGCGGGCCCGTATGTCGCGCGCGATCAGCACCGCCCCCACCATCTTCCGGCGCTCGTCGAGCAGCGGCGACAGCGATACCCCGACGTCTACGAGGGCTCCCTCGCGGGTGCGGAAGACCATCTCCTCGTCCCGCACCGGCGCGCCGGGAGCCATCTGCAAGCGCTCGACCGTACCGTCGGACGTCGCCGCCAGCAGCCCGATCGGCGCGCGGGCCAACTCGCCGCTGCCATAGCCGAACACCGTCGAGGCCGCCTCGTTGGTGAAGCGGATGCGCCCGTCGCGGTCGCAAACGATCACCGGGTCGGCGACGGTGGCGAGGATCTGCTCGGCGGCGAAGGCCGGGGTGAGATCCACCAGGCGATAGCGCCGGATGATTTCGGCCAGCAGGACGATGAAGACGCAAACCGGCAGGTAACCGAACGGGTACAGCGGCAGCCCGTAAGCCGCCACGTAGTCGAACGAGCCGAGGTAGGCGACGGCGAACCCGATGAGCAGCATGCGGGAGCGCACGCGGTGGGTCGTTCCCGGATCGGCTCGGCGGTAATCGATCCACAGCTCGCGCAGGCTGAGCGCCAGCATGGCGAAGAAGAACGTCAAGAACGGCGCGCCCAGCCAGCGAAAGTGCGGATAAAAACCCCACCAGTAGCGATACAGGTCGTGCAGCAGCGCGCCGCTGCCCGCGGTCATCGCGAAGAACAGCGCCGACGCCGCCCAGCCGCCCCACGCCACCCGCGATCGCGGGCGGCGCGTCACCACGACCGTAAAGTGATACAGAGCGGTCGGGATGAATGCAATGCCGAGGTAGGCGGTTCTCGCCCACGCCAGCGCCACTCGTCGTTCGCGCGAAAAGTACATCAGCGAAAAGCAAAAGAGCCATATACAAATCGTCGCTGCCAGGATCGCGAGCTGGCGGGCCTCGCGCGACCCGCGCTCGCGGATCATCACCACCAGGCCGAGCAGGAACATCGCGCCCGCCGTCACCAGCGTGGGGACGGCACAGGCGTTCCAAGAGTAACTCGTCGGGTCGAGGATCGCGCCGAGCATGCCGGGTCAGGTTTGAAAGGGCGGCGGGAGTGTATCACTCCTTGGCTTTGCGGCCACGATCGCGCGCACGCGGCATACGCGGCACACAAGGCGCATGTATGCTCATAGAAAGATGGGAAAGCGATCATCAGTACCCCACCGCATTTCGCTGTAGACTCGGCGCCGCGTGTCGCCCTATCGCGCCCGACTCTACCGGCTGATCTTCGCCGCGGCAGCCCTCTACAACGTCGCGTTCGGCCTGTGGTCCGCCATCTTCCCGCGCTCGTTCTTCAGCCGCTGCGGCATGACGCCGCCTCTGTACCCGTCGATCTGGGCGTGCCTGGGCATGGTCGTCGGCCTCTATGGCCTCGGCTATGCGTACGCGGCGTGGCGCCTGGACCGCGCCGCGCCGTTCATCGCCATCGGCCTCCTGGGCAAGATCCTGGGGCCGGCCGGCTGGCTCCTCGCCGTCAGCGGCGGCGAGTGGCCGGTCCGCACGGTGACCTTGATCCTGTTCAACGACGTGATCTGGTGGCTGCCGTTCGGCCTGTTCCTGCTCGATGGCACGCGCGCCGGCGCGGCGGTGCGGGCCGCGGCTCCGTACGCCTGCGCGGCGGCCAACTTCGCGGCGATCCTGACGATGGCGGCGCTGCTGCGCCACGGCACGGAGCTGGTGCCGGCGGTGGCTGACCGCATCGGCTACATGTCGCGGCATCCGGCGCTGTGGCGCGGCGGCTGGGCGGTGTGGATCGCCGCGGCGATCAGTCTCGTGGCCTTCTACGCGTGGTGGGGCAGCTTCCTCGGCCGCCGCCCGCGGTGGGTGGTCGCGGCGCTCGCCGTGGCGGCGGCGGGCCTCGCCTGCGACCTGTTCGCGGAATCGCTCCTCATCGGCTGGCTGCCGCGCGACTACGACCGCATCGCGCCTCTCGCCACCGCCTGCACCGGCGCCGCGGCCAACGGCCTCTACACGCTCGCGGGGATCATGCTGACGCTGCTGACCCGATCGCTGCGCGGCCTCGGGCTCGCGTTCACCTGGGCCGTCTGGCTCGCCGGTCTGGCCCTGACGGGGTGTTCCTTGGCGCGCCTGCCCCTGGGCATCGCGGTCGCGACGGGTGTTCTCTTCGCCCTGTTCTGTCCGTGGACGGTCTGGCTGGGCCGCACGCTGCCGGCCCTGGCGGCGACAGCCGGCGAGGTCCAAGGCCAACCCCGGTGACCCGCATCCTGGTCATCGGCGGCCGCGGTTTCTTTGGCGCCGCCGCCGTCGAGCTGCTGCGGCGCGACGGCGAGCAGCCGCTCGTCGGCTCGCGGCGCCCGGGCGCCGATTGCCTGGTCGACGCGGAAGACCCCGCGTCGCTCGGCGCGGCGTTTCGCGCCGGCGACGTCGTGATCGACGCCGCCGGGCCTTTCCAGCGGCGCTCCTCCCTGCTGGCCGAGACCGCCATCGCCGCCGGCTGTGACGTCATCGATCTCGCGGACAGCCTCGACCACGTACGCCGGATGCAGTGCCTCGCACCACGGATCGACCGCGCCGGCACGCGCGTGCTCACCGCCTGCAGCTCGGTGTCGGCGGTCACCACCGCCCTGGTGCGGATCCTCGCGGTGACGGCCCCGACCCGCATCTCGGCGTTTCTGGCGCCGGCAACCAGGAACACCTCGACCGCCGCCACGGCGCAGTCGCTCCTGGCGAGCCTGGAGCGGCCCGTCCGGCTGCTGCGCGGCGGCCGCCTCGTCGAGAGGCCAGCCTTCAGCGAGGAACGCCGCTGCGAATTCGCGCCTCCCGTCGGCGTCGTCCGGGCGCGGCTCGGCGAGAGCGCCGATGCCGTGACCCTGCCGCCGATCTGGCCGACGTTGCGGGCGGTGGATTTCTGGGTGGATACGCGCCGCCGCCTGCTCAACGCGGTCTTCGCCGCGGCGGCGCGCCACCGGCCGGTGCGGCGCCTGGTGCGCACCCTGCAGCCGGTCGGCCGCCGGGCCGCGAAGCGCTTCGGCGCCAGGGCGGGTGGGTTCGCGGTCGAGGTCGAAGACGCCGCCGGCGCGCTGCACGCGGCGGGGTTCGTCCATCCGTCGCACAGCTACGTCGTCGCCGTCGCGCCGGCGGTGCTCGCCGCGAAGGCGATCAGGGCAGGGACGTTCGCCGCCTCCGGATTGGTTCCCGCGGACCGCCAGGTCGACCCGCACGAGCTCGTCGCCTGGCTGGCGCGGGCCGGCGTGCAGCTCTTCAGCCGGCGCGGCTGAGGAATCTCGAGTCGCCGTGCCCGCCTCGCGCGCCGGCGAGCTGTCACCCAGCCGCACCTGGCTGCGCATCGTAAGATGCCGGCAGTCACCGCCCCGGGAGGCCTCGATGCGTACCGCAACCGAGCAGCGCTGCACCGCCTCCGACGGGACGGAGCTGTTCTACCGCCACTGGCCGGCGGCCGCCGCCGGCGGACCGCGGCGCGGCATCGTCCTCTTCCATCGCGGGCACGAGCACTCGGGCCGCCTGCAAGCCGTGGTCGACGGCCTCGACCTGCCCGGCTACGACATGTTCGCCTGGGACGCGCGCGGGCACGGCCGCTCGCCCGGCGAGCGCGGCTGGGCGGAGCACTTCGAAGTCCTGGCGGCGGACGCCGACGCCTTCTGCCGCCACCTCGCCGCGGCGCACGGCATCGAGCCCGAGGACCTCGCCGTCGTGGCGCAGAGCGTGGGCGCGGTGGTGGCGGCCGCCTGGCTGCACGACTTCGCGCCCAGGGTGCGGTGCGCCGTGCTCGCCGTTCCCGCGTTCCGCGTGAAGCTCTACCTGCCGTTCGCTATCCCGGGCCTGCGGTTGCTGCAGCGGTTCAAGGACCCGGCATTCATCAGCTCCTACGTGAAGGCCAAGCTCCTCACCCACGATCCGGAGCGCATCGCGAGCTACGAGGCCGATCCGCTGATCAGCCGCGCCATCGCCGTCAACATCCTGGTCGGACTCTTCGATGCCGGCAGGCGCGTCATCGCCGATGCCCCTGCCATCGTCACCCCGACCCAGGTGCTCGTCGCCGGCTCGGACTGGGTGGTGCGCAAGGGGCCGCAGCGGGAATTCTTCGCGCGGCTCGGCGCCGCCGAAAAGGAGATCCACGAGTTCCCCGGCTTCTTCCATGACCTCCTGGGCGAGAAGGACCGCCGCCTCCCCCTCGGCAAGGCGCGCGGCTTCATCGAGCGCCGGTTCGCGGCGCCGCCCGCCCTCCCCTCGCTGCTGGACGCCGACCGGCGCGGCTGGACGCGGCAGGAGCTCGACCGCCTGGAGGCGCCTGCCCCGCCGCTCCCCCGCCTGGGTTACTGGCTGGCGCGGCGTGGCCTCGCCAGCGTCGGCCGGCTCTCCGACGGCATCCGCCTCGGGCTCGCCACCGGGTTCGACTCGGGCAGCACGCTCGACTACGTCTACCGCAACCGGCCGGCGGGGACGACGCCGCTCGGCCGGATGATCGACGCCGCCTATCTCGGCAGCATCGGCTGGCGCGGCATCCGGGTGCGCCGGCGCCACCTCGAAGCGACGCTGGCCCAGGCGTTCGCGCGCCTGGACGCCGCCGGGCGGCCGGTGCGCCTGGTCGACGTCGCGGCGGGGCACGGCCGCTATGTCCTCAGCGTTCTCGCGCGCAGCACCGTCAACGGCACGACGGCCCTGCTGCGCGACCTGAGCGAGGTCAACGTCGAGCGCGGGCGGGCGCTGATCGGCGAGCTGGGGCTCGGCGGACGCGCCACGTTCGAGAAGGGCGACGCCTTCGCGCCGTCGTCGCTCGCCGAGATTCCCCGCGACCGCACCGTGGGCGTGGTCTCCGGCCTCTTCGAGCTGTTTCCCGGCAACGACCCGGTCCGGGCGTCGCTCGCCGGACTGGCGGCGGCGATCGGCCCCGGCGGCTTCCTGATCTATACCAATCAGCCGTGGCATCCCCAGCTCGAATTCATCGCCCGCGTCCTCTCCTCGCACCGCGACGGCAAGCCCTGGATCATGCGCCGGCGCACCCAGCTGGAGATGGACCAGCTGGTCGCGGCGGCAGGTTTCCGCAAGCTCGAGCAGAGGATCGACCGCTGGGGGATCTTCACCGTCTCGCTGGCCGAGCGGGTGGCCGGGTGAGCGGCGGCGCCGCGCCGCGGCCCTGGAAGGCGGCGGCGCTGTGGCTGGCCTTCCTTGGGCCCGCCTTCTTTGCCAGCTACGGCTTTGCCAACTGGCTGGCGAGCCGGCGCGCCGAGGTGGGCTCGGTCGCCTTCGGCTGGGAGCGGCACATCCCCTTCCTCGCCTGGACGATCGTCCCCTACTGGTCGATCGACGCCTTTTACGCGGTGTCGCTGTTCGTCTGCCGGACCCGCCGGGAGCTCACCCTGCACGTCCGGCGGCTGCTCGTGGCGCAGCTGCTGTGCATCGCCTGCTTCCTCGCCTTCCCGCTGCGCTTCAGCTTCTCGCGCCCCGCGGCCGGCGGCGTCTTCGGCACGATGTTCGCAGCGCTTCAGGGTTTCGACAAACCTTTCAATCAGGCGCCGTCGCTGCACATCGCGCTGCTGGTCATCCTCTGGGCCCGCTATGCCTCCCACCTCGGGCGCACCGGCCGGGCGCTGCTCGCCGTTTGGTCCGTCCTCGTGGCGCTCTCGGTGCTGACCACCTACCAGCACCACTTCCTCGACGTCCCGACCGGCATCTGGGCCGGCCTGTTTTGCTTCTGGCTGGTCCCCGAGGCGCCGGCGGCGGAGGCGGCATACCGCTCGCGCGAGCCGGCTCGCCTGCGGCTTGCCCTCGCCTACCTGGCCGGCGGAGCGGCGCTGGCCTTCGCCGGCCTCCGTCTCGGCGGCTGGGGGTGGCTGCTGCTCTGGCCCGCGGGCGCCCTGATCCTGGTGGCGGCGATCTACTCGACCGGGGATGCCGGCCTGTTCCGCAAATCGGCAGGCCGGATGACCGCCGCGGCCCGCTGGCTGCTGCTCCCCTATCTCGCCGGTGCCTGGCTCAACTCGCGGCTGTGGACCCGGCGCGCCGCGGCGCCCGACCCGATCGCCGCCGGCGTCCTCGTCGGCCGTATCCCCACCCGCCGGGAGCTGCGGGCGAGCGGCGCACGGTCGCTGGTCGACCTGGCCGCCGAGCTGCCGCTCGACCATCAGGGCGTCACCTACCGTGCCGTGCCGATGCTCGACCTGCTGCCGCCGGCGGTGGAGCAGATCGACGACGCCGTGGCCGCGGTCGCCGCGCTGGCCGCGGCGCGTCCCACGCTGGTGTGCTGCGCCCTGGGCTACGGCCGCAGCGCGACCGTCGCGGCCGCCTGGCTGCTGGCGTCGGGACGCGCCGCCAGCGTCGACGATGCGATGGCCACCGTAAGGCGCGGCCGTCCCGGAACCGTGCTCACCCGGGCCCACCGGCGACAGCTCGTGGCATGGCAGGCGACCCGGAGGCTCCTTGACGCCGGTTGAGCCGGTTGAGCCGACGGAGCCGGTTGAGCCGGTTGAGCCGACTGAGCCGACTGAGCCGACTGAGCCGACGGAGCCGACGGAGCCGACTGAGCCGACGGAGCCGACGGAGGACACCGAGCGCGAGCTCGAACGCCTCGCCACCGCCGCCGTGCTCTCGACCGGCGCGCCGGTGAGCCGCGGCGCGCTGGTCCTGGCCCTCGCCGGAGTGGCAGGCGCCGCGGTATCCCCGGCCTGGCCGCCTCCCGCCCGCCTCCTGCTCGCCGTCTCGCTTGCCCTGGGCCTGGCCCAGGGTTGGTACGCGCTGCGGGTGGCGGTCGACGCCCGCTTGTTCGCGCTCGCCGCCTTGCCGGCGCATCTCGCCGCGCTCGACCGGGTCCTCGCCCGCCTTCGCGGCTCCGCTCCGCCCGCGGGCCGCGGCTTCGACGAGCGCAGCCGTGCGGCACTGCGCCTGTGGCGGCGCCAGGTGACACTCGCCTTCCTACAGGCGCTCTGCCTCGTCGCAGCCGCCACGTGGTGGCTGGCCGCGAGGTGAAGGGGTAAGCGGCGCGCCCCGGCTCAGTGCCCCTCGGGCGACGCGGCCTGCACGACGATCGCCGTCGCCGTCACCGTCGAGCTGTCGTACAGCGCCCTGGCGCTGTCGCCGACCGCCAGCGCCGCCAGCGTCGAGACCTTGCCGTCGAGGAAGATCAGGGTCGTCGAGCTGGTGCCGAGCGTCACCGGCGAGCCGTGCTCCGAGTCCTCGGGCGCGATGGTGAGCGAGGCGCTTCCCACCGCCGTCACCTTGCCTTCCACCACGGCGAGCTGGTGGTGGGGCGACTCCGCCTGGATGACGATGGCGATCGACGTCGCGCTGTCGTACAGGGCGCGGGCGTGGTCGCCGACCGCGATCGAAGCCAGGCTCGAGACGGCGCCGTCGAGGAAGATCTGCGTCGCGGCGCTGGTGCCGAGCGTCACCGCCGGTGCGCCCTGCGGGTGGTCGGGCGTGATGGTGATCGAGGTGCCGCCAACCGCCGTCACCTGCCCCTCGATCTCGGCCAGCTCATGGTGCGGCGATTGCGCCTGGATGGCGGCGGCGATCAGCGTCGTCGCGTCATACAGCGCGCGCGCCTTGTCGCCCACCGCGATCGCCGACAGCGTCGAGGGCGCCCCGTCGAGGATCACCACGGTCGAGGCAACGCTCCCCAGCGTCACCGGCGAGCCTTCCTCCGGCGCGATGGTGATCGAGGAGGCCGAGACCGCCGTCACCTGACCTTCGACCTCCGCGAGCTCGTGGTGCGGCGACTCCGCTTCGATCGCCGCCGCGACCAGGGTCGTGCCGTCGTAGAGCGCCCGCGCCTTGTCGCCCACTGCGATCGCCGACAGCGCCGACGGCGCACCGTCGAGGATCACCTTGGTCGATGCATCGGTCCCCAGGGCCACCGGTGAGCCCGAGTCCGGTGCGATGGTGATGGAGGACGCCCCGACCGCCGTCACCTGGCCTTCGACCTCGGAGAGCTGGTGGTGCGGCGACTCCGCTTCGATGGCGGCGGCGACCAGGGTCGAGCTGTCGTAGAGCGCCCGCGCCTCGTCGCCCACCGCGATCGCCGACAGCGTCGACGGCGCGCCGTCGAGCACGACCTTGGTCGCGGCATTGGTGCCCAGCGTCACCGGCGAGCCTTTTTCCGGCGCGATGGTGATCGAGGCTGACGCGACCGCGGTCACCTTTCCTGCCACCGCCGCCAGCGCTTGCTGGGACCGGGCCTGGATGCGCAGCGCCATCTTCGTCGCCGAGTCGTAGACCGCGCGGGCCTCGGCCCCGACCGGTATGTCCGCCAGCTTGGCGGGCGCTCCGTCCAGGGTCAGGCGAGTCTCCTGGTTGGTCTTCAGGGTCACCGCGCTGGCCTTGAGCGGCGTGATGGTGAGGGTCCCGCCGGTCGCGTCCACCGCCGAGACCGTCCCGGCGACGCGCGCCCGATGATGGTCCGGCGCCGACCGCGTCGTATGCAGGGTTCCCGGGGTCCGCGCCAGGGCAACGCCGGGGACAGCGAGGAGCGTCAGCACCACCAGGGCGGTGCCGGTTCCGATCAGGCGGCAGCAGGGTCTCGCGTCCATGGCCACACTCCTATCAGGCTCGGCGACGGCCCGCAGCCACCCGCCGGCCCTTCCAGAATCGATTGCTCATGCATATTGGTCTATGAGCTTACGGGCTGTCAAGCGCCGCCACCCGCCGCCCCCCCGCCCTCGCCGCCGGTCAAGGGCAGGCCGAGGCAGCATCGCTTTACAACGACCGCTCCATTCTTGCACACTGCTTTGCACGCCGCGCCTGGTCTCGGCCGCCCGACACGGCCGACGCCAGGCCATCGGCGCACGTATGACTCGCTAGGGCACTGGCCAGGGTACGAGCAACGCCGGATCCGCTGCCGGCCAGGCAGGCGACGCAGGAGGCATCATGGGGCGACCGTGCAAACGCCGCTCGGCACGGGCGGCGGCGTGGGCTTTGGCGACGGCAGGGACCGCGTGGGCCGCGCTCGGCGCGCCGGGAGGGCCGCTTGCCGCCGAGTCGAGTGCCGGCTCGGCGCCCGCCGCGGCAGCCGGCTCCTGGACGCCTCTGGGGCCGGCCGCGGCGGGCGGTCTCGCCTTTTTCGCCGTGAGCCCGCAGAGCGCACGCTGGATCTACGCCGCCAGCGCCGACGGCACCCGTTTGTACGCCACCCGGGATGGCGGCGCGACCTGGGCTTCGCTGCCGGTGCCGCCGGCAGCGGCCGACCCCGACGTCTATGCGCTCCAGATCGCCGTCGATCCGCTCGACGCCACCACCGTCTACCTGCAGGCCGAGGCCCTTGGTTTCGGCGGCAAGGCTTCCTTCGCGCTGAATCGCAGCACGGACGGCGGCGTCAGCTGGACCGTGCTTCCGCCATTGTCGGCTGCGGCCTGGGTGGCAGTCGATCCGCAAGACGACCAGCTTCTCTACTCCGGCCCGCCGGCCGCCCGCAGCGCCGACGGCGGCGCCACCTGGACCAGGCTCGCCGGTCTGCCGCTGGACGTCGCGCAGATCGTGATCGATCCGGCCTCGCCGTCCACCGTCTACGCCTTGGAGACCGCCGCGCCGGATCTCTTCAAGAGCATCGACCGCGGGGTGACCTGGCAGCCGGCAGGCGCCGCGATCGGCAATTTCACCGCGTTGCGCGTGGACCCCGCCAGCTCGTCGACGCTGTATGCAGCCGCTGGCGGCTATCTCGAAAAGAGCACCGACGGCGGCAACATCTGGCAGATCGCCTATTCGCCTGCCGACCCGGCGCATCACGGCGTCGCCACGGTCGCGGTCGCGCCCACGGTGCCAACCTCGGTGTACGGAGTCGTGGCGGACACCGGCGTGGTGCGGAGCGTCGACGGCGGCCTCAGCTGGAGCCCGGTGCCGACCGCTACCCTCCCCGGCGCGGTCCTGGGCCTCGAGATCGATCCGCAGAACCCGCTGCGCCTGCTCGCCAACGTGGCCGGCGCGGGTCTCGCGGCCATGACGCTGCCGGGGCCGTGCGTGCCGGGGCCGGAGACGCTCTGCCTGGCCTCCGCCAGTCGCTTCCTGGTTACCACGACCTGGAGCACGGCAGGGGCTGCCGGTGCCGGGAAGGGCGTCGCGCTGACGCCGGACACCGGCGCCTTCTGGTTCTTCTCCCCCTCCAACCTGGAGCTGGTGGTCAAGGTGCTCGACGGCTGCGCCGTCAACGGACACTACTGGGTGTTTGCCGGCGGCCTCACCGACGTCGGCGTCGTCGTGACCGCCACCGACACCAGGACCGGACAGTCACGCAGCTACACCAACCCCGCCGGCGTGCCCTTCCCGCCGCTCCAGGTCACCTCGGCCTTCGCCACCTGCCCCTGACGGCGAAAGCTTCGTGCCGGCGCCAGGCGTCTGGCGCCTGCGCCGTGCGGCGCCAGGGAAGCTCGCGCCGGGAATGCCCGGCTCTTCCGCTCCTCCGTCAGGTCAGGCGGCCTCCTCGATCACCAGCTCGGTGGTGATGGCAATGGCCTTGTAAAGCGACCTGTAGATCGGGCAGCGGTCGGCATGCAGGCCGTGCACGCGCTCGATGGTGGAACGCGCCGCGGCCGGCGCACGGAGGTGATAGGTGACATGGATGCGACGGATGACCAGCACGTTGTCCTCGAGCTCGATCTCGCCCCTGACCTCGGATGTGAGCCGCCGGTTGCTGGCATCGATTTGGCGCGCCTCCAGCGCACCTCCAAAGGTGCCGGTCAGTCAGCCGCCGGCGGCGGCCACCACGTAGTCGATCGTAGTCGCGTGGGGCTCGACGACCTCGGGGCTCACCTTGTAGTGAGCGGCGATGGCGCCGTGCACCCCGAAGGTCACCGGCGTGGATTCCGCCGGCAAGTAGGCCAGCCGGAGCGGGCCGGCCTGCCGCTCGATCCTTACCTGGGAGACGTAGACCACATCGCTCATTTTCCCTCCGCTCGTCGATGGCGTCGTTCGCGTCGTTCGCGTCGTGGGCGTGGAAGAGATTTGCGAGCAGCTCCGGAGTCCGGGAGTCTAACAGGCAAGGGATATAGTGCAGCCGAGTGCCCGCCCCCCAGATCCCGCCCGTCCTGATCGAGCAGCTGCGCGGCGACCTCGTGCGCCTCTTCGTGGCGGCGATCACGCTCACCGTCGGAACCGCTTCGATCACCCTGGCGGCGGCCCGCCGGCCGCGGGACCGCACCCTCCTGTCATTCGGCTTGACCGCTGGGCTTTATGGCATCCGCCTGCTTCTCTCCCTCAACCTGGCCGGGTCGCTCTTCGGGATCGACAACGCTCCTCGTCAGCTCTGCATTTTGGCGATTGCCTACTGCATCCTGGTCCCCTTCCTCGACTTCCTGTCCCGGCTCGCTCCGGCGCGCTGGCATACGGCCTTGCGCCGCCTGCTCGCCGTCGACCTCGCCAGCGCTGTCGCCGGGCTTGCCTCCCTGGCCTGGCGCAATCCCTTCGTGCTCAATGGTTACTTCTCATGGCTCTCGCTCCTCAACGTCGCGCTGGTGATGCTGGCGCTCTGGCGCCCCGGCGAGCCGCCAAGCTGGGAGCTCCGCCGCCTGCGCGCCGCCTTTGGCTTCTTTGCCTTCCTCATCTTGTGCGAGAACCTCCGCGCCTTCGGCATCATCGCCTGGCCGCAGTTCGCCGAAGGCCTTGGATCGCTCGTCTGGATCGGCGGCCTGGGATCGATCGTCGCGCGCCAGTTCTTCGCGGAGCGCTCGCGCCTGGCCGCGCTCCGGCAGGAGCTCGACACCGCACGCCTGATCCAGAGCTCCCTGCTGCCGGCGGAGCTGCCGCGCCAGCCGGGTCTCGACCTCGCGGTGCGCTACGTCCCGGCCGCCGAGGTCGCCGGCGACCTCTATGACTTCCTGCCCGCCGCCGGCAACCGCCTCGGCGTGCTGCTGGCCGACGTCTCCGGCCACGGCGTCCCCGCCGCGCTCGTCGCCTCGATGGTCAAGATCGCCGTCGCGGCGCAGGCTGCCGACGCCGCCGCGCCCGGCAAGATGCTGACCGGCATGAGCCACATCTTCTACCGGCGCCTGCGGACGCAGTTCATCACCGCCATCTACCTTTGTCTCGACGTCGACGCGGGATCTCTGCGCTGGGCGAGCGCCGGACACCCGCCACCGCTGCTGCTCCGCCGCGGCAAGGTGCGGGAGCTGTCGTCGGCGGGACCGATCCTGGGGCGCCTCGGGCGCAGCGACTACGTCGAGTCGTGCACGTCCTTGGCAGCCGGCGATCGGATCCTGGTCTTCTCCGACGGGATCTCCGAGGCGCTGTCGCCGGCCGGTGAGCTCTTCGGCGACGACCGGCTGCAGGCCTTCCTGGCGGAGCACGGCCACCTCTCGCCGGACGCCTTCGCCGACGCGCTCATCTCCCGTCTCGAGACCTGGTCCAGGCCTGGCTTGCCCGGCGCCTCCGCGGGCGGCGGCGAGCACGGCTTCGCGGACGATCTGACCTTCGTCGTCCTGGCTTTCGGCGCGACCGCGCCCTGAACGAGACCCGCCCAGCCGCCTGCTCGAACCAGGCTACGGACCGGTGGCGAAGGCGCCGGTGTCCGCTCCAGACGGCCTCGGCCTGCTGCGGCCGGTCATACAACACCCGGCCAAGAGCCACTAATTTGCGATCTTCGACCTGGAGGCCGCCATGAAACAGTCTTCGAGCCACCGCACACGCGCGCTGCTTCTCCCACTCCTGCTGCTGGCCGGCACTTCACTGGCCGTGGCGCAGAGCGCAGCCGACGACCCGCTGCGGGATCCGGTCGCGGCCGCGGCCGCCGCCCCTTCGCCGGACCCGTCGCGCGGCCGGCCGCCGCACGCCAGCCCGACCCGCATCTGGTTCCATCCGTTCCCGTCGCCCGCCGCCTGGCCCGGCGGGCTGCCTCGCGGGTCGCAGGATTTCCTGGCGCTGTTCCGGAACAACGCGGCGTGGCCGCGCGCGATGGCGCAGGTGGGCGTCGTCGGGTTGTACGCCGGCTGGATCCTCGCGGCCGGCGATCAGGAGCTGCAGCAGGTCGTCGCCTTTCTCAACGCGCACGGGATGGGGATCGAGATCGAAGCACCGGCGTTGCAGGCCCGGCCCGACTGTGGCACGGGCGTCGAAGGGTACGTGCCCTGGCAGCTGTCGCTCCGCGACGTCACGCTCACCTATCTCTATCGCTTGCAGGCCCTCGGCGCCCGGGTGCTCTTCGTGAAGGTCGACGAGCCGTTCTACTTCGGCACCGTGGTGGCCGACCCGCGGTCGTGTCATTTCTCGATGCCGGAGGTGGCCTCGGCAGTCGGCCAGTACGCCCAGCTGGTCAGGACCGTCTATCCGGACGCCGCCGTCGGCGACGTCGAACCGATCATCGCCGGCGCCTACGCGCCGGATGTCTGGACCGCGATGGCGCAGTGGCACGAGACCTATCAGGCGGTGACCGGCGCGCCGTTCCCCTTCTTCTTCGCGGACGTCGATTTCAGCAATCCCGAGTGGCCGGTGCTCGTGAAGGCCCTCGAGGGTGGGGCGCACCAGCGCGGCATTAGGTTCGGCATCATCTACATCGGCGACGAGCAGGACGTCTCTGATGACGAGTGGGCGGACAAGGCCGTGGCGCGCTTTCAGCTCTACGAGGGCGCCAACCGCGGCCGGCCCGACTACGTGCTTTTCCAGTCATGGCAGCCGCATCCGCAGTTCTGCCTGCCGGAGACCAATCCGACCACGTTCACCAGCGTGATCGACGCCTACATCGCCTACATCGGCGCGACGACGGTCAAGAGCGGCAGCTAACCCTGATCGGTGCTCTTCAACGCACCAGGGCGCCGATGCGGTCGAATCGCCAGCGGCCGGCAGCATCGCGGGACCAGTAGATGCGGACCATGCCGCCCGCAATGATGTTCGATTGCGGCACCGGCCCATGGAAGCGGCTGTCCCAGCTGTTGTCGCGGTTGTCGCCGAGCGCGAAGAACGTTCCGGCGGGCACCGTGAGCGGGCCGAAGTTGTCCCGTGCGCTCATCTGGCCTGCATCAGAGGCGGCATAGTGAATGGGATCTTTGTGAACCGCATAGGCCGCATCGTCGACCGCATGGTCGTCGACATAGAGCTTCTTGTCGACGA
>DASZHY010000009.1:0-6656 GCA_035949675.1 Thermoanaerobaculia bacterium | reverse complement strand
CCATGCGCTCCTGCCGGCCGCCCAGCAGGTCGACGAGCAGTCGCAGCAGCTCCCGCTTGGCGATCGGTTCCTCGAAGAACGCGATGGCTCCGGGCGCCAGCAGGTCCGAGATCCGTACCCGCCCGGACGCCGTGGACACTGGCGAGCGGGGGCGGGTTGCCGCGACCGGCGCCGCCGGCACCGGCTGCGGGACGGCTGCCGCCGCCGTGCCGGTCTCGGACACCCCGGTCTCGTCGACCACCACGATGGCCAGGTGGTCGCCGCCGGCGATCAGGCGCTCGACCGGCGTGCGCCGGCCGAGCAGGCGCTGCCACCGGGGCAGCTCGCCGGGGCGGCCCACCACCACGTGGCCGACGCGGTACTCGTGAGCGAAGCGCAGGATGGTGTCGGCGACGTCCTCGCCCTTGAAGGTGAACACCATCGCCCCCAGCTGGTGGGCGAGCGACAGGGTGTCGGACAGCCGTCTGCGGGTGGCGGCGTCGAGGCGCGCCGGATCCTCGCTCGAGGTCTGCACGTAGAGCGCGTACCAGCTGCGGTTGAGCTTGCCGGCGAGGCGCGAGGCGTAGCGCAGCAGCGCCGGGGAGTCCGGGCTGCGCGACGACAGGCAGACCACGATCTGGTCGGGCGCCTGCAGCCCTTCCTCGCCGGGGGTGCGGCGCGCCCGGTGCTCGATGATCGAGGCGATCTCGCGCAGGGTGAGCTCGCGCAGCTGCTCGAGGTTGGACTTGCGGAAGAAGTTGTCGAGCGCCGCCGGCACCCGCTCGGTCGAGTAGACCCGCCCCTCCTCGAGCCGCCGGCGGAGATCCTCGGGCGACAGGTCGACGTTGACCAGCTGGTCGGCATCGGCGAGCACCCAATCCGGGAGCCGCTCCTTGACCCTGACGCCGATCAGCCGCTCCACCGTGTCGTAGAGGCTCTCCAGGTGCTGGACGTTGAGCGTGGTGACGACGTGAATGCCCGCCGCCAGCACCTCGAGCACGTCCTGGTAGCGCTTGGTGTTGGGGCTGCCGGGGACGTTGGTATGCGCCAGCTCGTCGATCAGCACTACCTCGGGCTTGCGCTCGAGCACCGCCTCGAGGTCCAGCTCGCGCAGCACGACGCCGCGGTAGTCGATGGTGCGGGGCGGGATCTCGGGCAACCCGAGGCAGAGCGATGCGGTGTCGACGCGGCCGTGGGTCTCGACGATCCCGACTACCACGTCGACGCCCTGCGCCTTCAGCCGATGCCCTTCGAGCAGCATCTGGTAGGTCTTGCCGACGCCCGGGCCGTAGCCCAGGTACACCTTCAGCCGGCCGCGCCGCGAGCGGTGGATGAGGTTGAGGAAGCTCTCCGCCGAAGGCTGGGTGGTGGTCATGGGCCCGTGCGCGGGAGAGGCCGGGTGGCGTCGAGATCGAGGTTGAGCTCGAGCACGTTGACCCGCGGCTCGCCGAGCACTCCCCACTGGCGGCCTTCGGTGTGGCGCTGCACCAGCTGGCGCACCACGTCCTCGGGCATGCCCCGCTCGCGGCCGACGCGCGGCACCTGGAACTCCGCGGCGGCCGGCGTCAGGTGGGGATCGAGGCCGGAGCCCGACGAGGTGACGAGGTCGACCGGCACCGGCGCTCCCGGCCGCTCGGCGCGGGCCGCTGCCGCGGCGGCGCCCACCTGCTCGACCACCAGCTTACGGCTGGTCGGCCCCAGGTTGGTGCCGCCCGAGGCCATGGGATCGTAGCCTGCCCCGGCGGCCGAAGGACGCGAGTGGAAGTAGCCGGGACCGGAGAAGGGCTGGCCGATGAGGCGTGACCCTACCACCTTGCCGTCCCGGTGCAGCAGGCTGCCCTGCGCCTGATCGGGGAACAGGAGCTGCGCCAGCCCGGTGACCGCCAGCGGGTAGACGACGCCGAGCAGCAGCGTCAGCGTCAGGGTGATGAGAATTGCCGGAGCCAGATGTCGAGCGAGTTTCATCCCTGCCTCCAAGAGGGCTCTCAGGCGAGGCCGAGCGCGGCGACGAACAGGTCGATGAGCTTGATGCCCGCGAAGGGCACGATGATGCCGCCGACGCCGTAGATGGCCAGGTTGCGCCGCAGCAGCATCGCCGCTCCCAGCGGGCGGTAGCGGACGCCGCGCAGCGCCAGCGGGATCAGGGCGACGATGATCAGGGCGTTGAAGATCACCGCCGAGAGGATCGCCGACTCGGGCGTCGCCAGGTGCATCAAGTTGAGCGCCTGCAAGGGTCCTGATCTTGCGCTATTTGCACCAGCGGCGCCGGGGGCGCCCTGCAGCGCATAGAGCGCCGAGAACATCGCCGGGATGATGGCGAAATACTTGGCGACGTCGTTGGCGATCGAGAAGGTGGTCAGGGCGCCGCGGGTCATCAGCAGCTGCTTGCCGATCTCGACGATCTCGATCAGCTTGGTGGGGTTGGAGTCGAGGTCCACCATGTTGCCCGCCTCCTTGGCGGCCATGGTGCCGGTGTTCATCGCCACGCCGACGTCGGCCTGCGCCAGGGCGGGGGCGTCGTTGGTGCCGTCGCCGGTCATCGCCACCAGCCTGCCCTGCGCCTGCTCGCGGCGGATGAGGTCCATCTTGTCCTGCGGCCGGGCCTGGGCGAGGAAGTCGTCGACTCCCGCCTCGTTGGCGATGGCGGTCGCGGTCAGCGGATTGTCGCCGGTGATCATCACCGTGCGGATGCCCATGCGGCGCAGCTGCTCGAAGCGCTCGCGGATGCCGCCCTTGACGATGTCCTTGAGGTGGATGACGCCCAGCGCGCGCACCCCGTCGGCGACCACCAGCGGCGTGCCGCCGCTCCGCGCCACCCGCGCGACGACGGCGTCGAGGTCCGGCGGCGCCGTGCCGCCCGCGGCCTCGACGAAGCGCAGCACGGCGTCTGCCGCTCCCTTGCGGACCTGGCGCGCGCCGACGTCCACGCCCGACATGCGGGTGTGGGCCGAGAACGGAATGAAGTGCGCCTCGGCCGCGGCCAGCTCGCGCGCCCGCAAGCCATAGCGGTCCTTGGCCAGCACCACGATCGAGCGTCCCTCCGGCGTCTCGTCGGCGAGGCTCGAGAGCTGTGCCGCGTCGGCGAGGTCGGTCTCCAGCACCCCGGCCAGGGGGATGAGCTCGACCGCCTGGCGGTTGCCGAGCGTGATGGTGCCGGTCTTGTCGAGCAGCAGCGTGTCGACGTCGCCCGCCGCTTCGACGGCGCGCCCCGACATGGCCAGCACGTTGTGCTGGATCACGCGGTCCATGCCGGCGATGCCGATCGCCGACAGCAGGCCGCCGATGGTGGTCGGGATCAGGCACACCAGCAACGCCACCAGCACCGTGATCGACGGCGGCGACGAGGGCAGGAAGCCGGCAGCCGGCGACGAGGCGCCGACGCTGTAGATGGCGAACGGCAGCAGGCTGCCGACCGCCAGCAGGAAGATGATGGTGAGCCCGGCGAGCAGGATGTTGAGGGCGATCTCGTTCGGCGTCTTCTGCCGCTCGGCGCCCTCGACCAGCGCGATCATGCGGTCGAGGAAAGTCTCGCCCGGGTTCGAGGTGATCCGCACCTTGATCCAGTCCGAGATCACCTTGGTGCCGCCGGTCACCGCCGAGCGGTCGCCGCCGGACTCGCGGATCACCGGCGCGCTCTCGCCGGTGATGGCGGCCTCGTCCACCGAGGCAACCCCTTCGATCACCTCGCCGTCGCCGGGGATCATCTCGCCGGCCACGATCAGCACCACGTCGCCCTTGCGCAGCGCCGGCGCCGGCACCGCCTCGGTGCGCAGCGTCTCGACCGGCGCCGCGGTGTCGCCGACGATGCGGTTCGCCACCGCCTCGGTCTTGGCCCGCCTCAGGGTGTCGGCCTGCGCCTTGCCGCGCCCCTCGGCCATCGCCTCGGCGAAGTTGGCGAACAGCACGGTGAACCAGAGCCACAGCGTCACCTGGATGGTGAACCCGAGGTGCGCCGTCTGTCCGGCGGCGGCGTCGCGCACGATCAACAGCGTGGTGAGCACGCTTCCCACCTCGACCACGAACATCACCGGGTTCTTCGCCACCTGGCGCGGATCGAGCTTGATGAAGGAATCCTTGAGCGCCCGCCGGACGATCGGGGGATCGAAGAGAGGACGCTTCTGTACCCGCTCGGCCATGATTGTCTCCAGGTTCTAGCTGAAAGTCGTCCCCGCCTGCAGCAGCAGGTGCTCGACGATCGGCGCCAGCGACAGCACCGGAAAGAAGGTCAGGGCGCCGACGATCAGGATCACCCCCAGCAGCAGCGCCACGAACAGCGGCGTGTGCACCGGGAACGTGCCGGCCGACGGCGGCACCGCCTTCTTGGTCGCCAGGTTGCCGGCGATCGCCAGCATCGGCACGATCATCAGGAAGCGTCCGACCAGCATGGCGATGCCGAGGGTCCAGTTGTACCAGGGCGTGTTGGCGGAGAGGCCGCCGAAGGCCGAGCCGTTGTTGCCGGTCACTGAGGTGAAGGCATAGACGATCTCCGACAGGCCGTGCGGCCCCGAGTTGCCGAGCGGCGCGGTGCCGTAGGGCGTGACGCTCGCCCAGGCGGCCAGCACCAGGATGTTGAAGGCAAAGATCAGGGCATAGAGCATCGCCATCTTGACGTCCTTGGACTCGATCTTCTTGCCCAGGTACTCGGGCGTGCGGCCGACCATCAGGCCGGCGATGAACACGGTGAGCACGATCATCACCAGCATGCCGTAGAGGCCGGCGCCGACGCCGCCGAAGACCACCTCGCCGAGCATGATGTCGAGCATCGGTACCATGCCGCCGA
This sequence comes from Thermoanaerobaculia bacterium, assembly GCA_035949675.1. Classification (GTDB taxonomy): domain Bacteria; phylum Acidobacteriota; class Thermoanaerobaculia; order Multivoradales; family UBA5704; genus JASLEW01. The sequence goes on along the minus strand of DASZHY010000009.1, from coordinate 1,897 downwards.
GCGGCGTGAAGGAATCGTGCTGGCCGTTCACCGCGCCGCACGACGCGTCGGTGGTGACGGTGGCGAAGAGCGCGCTCTGGAAGATGCCGAAACGCACCTCCTTGCCCTCCATGTTGCCGCCGGCCTGCTCGCCGCTCGGCCCACCCCCCGCGGCCTGATCTACGCCGTAGCGGGCGAACGTCGGGTTGCCTGCCGCCTCGTAGTGATAGACGGTGAAGAAGCCGGCCAGCATCAGGACGAGCATCGCCGCGAACACCGCCCAGCCGTGCTTCTGGCTGCCGGTCATGCGCCCCAGCGTATAGGTCAGGCCGGAGGCGATGGCGAGGATGCAGAGCATCTCGACGAGGTTGGCGAGCGGCGTCGGGTCCTCGAACGGGTGCGCCGAGTTGGCGCCGAAGAAGCCGCCGCCGTTGGTGCCCAGCTCCTTGATGATCTCCTGCGAGGCGACCGGTCCCTGGGCGATGACCTGCTCGGTGTGGGTCTCGACTTTCAGCTTGCCAGCAGGGTCCTTGCTCTCGACGCGCTGCGGCTCGAGCAGCGCGGCGTGCGTGTAGCGTCCCAGGTTCTGCGGCACGCCCTGCCACACCAGGACCAGCGAGCCGGCCAGGGAGATCGGCAGCAGCAGGTAAAGGCAGCACCGCGTCAGGTCGACCCAGAAGTTGCCGATGGTCTTCGACTCGCGCCGCGCCACGCCGCGGATGAAGGCGACGGCGAGCGCGATGCCGGTGGCGGCGGAAGCGAAGTTGTGGAAGGCGAGCCCGGCCATCTGCGTCAGGTAGCTCATGGTGGACTCGCCCGAGTAGTTCTGCCAGTTGGTGTTGGTGGTGAAGCTCGCGGCGGTATTGAAGGCCAGGGCCGGCTCCACCCCGGCGAAATGCTGCGGGTTGGCCGGGAGGTAGGCTTGCAGCCGCTCGATGCCGTAGAGGACCAGCATGCTGGCGCCGCTGAACACCAGCATCGCGATGCCGTACTCCGTCCAGTGCTGCTCAGCGTCCTCGTCGACGCGGCAGCAGCGGTAGATCAACCGCTCGAGCGGCCGCAGCACCGGCGTCAGCCAGGTCTTCTCGCCGGAGAAGACGCGGGTCATGAAGATGCCAAGGGCCGGTGTGACAGCCACCAGCATCACGAGATAGATCAGCAGCTGCAGCCAGCCGTTGGCAGTCATCTCAGCCTCGATTCCATTCGTCGTTCATCGCGCTGCCGGTCGTGCGATCGACGAGCGCGGCGACCCTTGTTCAGAACTTCACCAGCACCGCGGTGTTGATCCGGGTCTCGGTCTTGCGCAGGTCCGGAGTGAAATTCGGCACGAAGGAGCCGGGCGGCCCGGTGTTGCCGCCCAGCGGCGTGACGCCACCCGGGCCGGCGAAATACAGCACGTTCGCTCCGCGGCGATCGAGCTCCGTACGGAAGGTGATGAACTGGCTCGGCATCCAGTCGAAGGTGATGGAGCCGTCGTAAGCGCGGAACGGGTCTCCGGGGTTCTCGGTGAAGTATTGCGTGCCCGAAGAGGCCGTTGCGCCGTTGATCGGCGGCAGCAGCACCAGGTAGCGGCCCGGGTTGTTGATCTGGCCGCCGCCAACGGTCACCGCGAACTTGTCGTTCAGGAACCAGAAGCGGTTGTAGAGCATGTAACCCAGGAAGTACTGGGCCGGGATGCCGGGAGCGCTCTTGGTGCAGTGGACGCCGCCGCCGCTCTCGCAGCCCGCGTCGAGGGTCAGCGAGAATGCCATCCTGTCGAGCCAGTGCTCGGGTCGGTCGTAGTACTTGACCTCGATGCTGTCGTCGGTATGCCAGCGGGTACGATTGGGGTTGCCCAACGTGTCCGTGCCGACGCCGTAATTGTTGGAGAGCACCTCGAGAGAGCCGGTCGGCCGCCAGAGGACTTGCATCCCCAGGC
>DASZHY010000008.1:0-7234 GCA_035949675.1 Thermoanaerobaculia bacterium | reverse complement strand
GCGCGTCCAGCAGCTCGAGGAGACGCTGCGGCGCGAGCTGACGCCGCGCGATCCCAACGACGCGCGCAACGTCGTGCTCGAGATCCGCGCCGGCACCGGCGGCGACGAGGCGACCCTGTTCGCCGCCGAGCTGTTCCGGATGTACTCGCGCTATGCCGAGCGCCAGGGGTGGCGCGTCGAGGTCATCGACCTCTCGGAGTCCGGCGTGCGCGGGGTCAAGGAGATCTCAGCCATCGTCGAAGGGCGCGGCGCTTACAGCCGCCTCAAGTACGAGGGCGGCGTCCACCGCGTGCAGCGCGTGCCCCAGACCGAGGCTTCCGGGCGCATCCACACCTCCGCGGTCACCGTCGCTGTCCTGCCCGAGGCCGAGGACGTCGAGGTGGAGGTCGACGAGAAGGACCTGCGCATCGACCGCTTCTGCTCCTCGGGTCCCGGCGGCCAGGGAGTCAACACCACCTACTCGGCGGTGCGCCTCACCCATCTGCCGTCCGGCATCGTGGTGAGCTGCCAGGACGAGCGCAGCCAGATCAAGAACAAGGCCAAGGCGCTGCGGGTGCTCAAGGCGCGCCTGCTCGAGATCGAGCGCGAGAAGGCCGAGTCCGCGCAATCCGAGGAGCGCCGGCGCATGGTGGGCAGCGGCGACCGCTCGGAGAAGATCCGCACCTACAACTTCCCGCAGAACCGCGTCACCGATCACCGCATCGGGCTCACCGTCCACCAGCTGCCGGCCGTCCTGGACGGCGACCTCGACCCGCTGATCGAGCCGCTGCTCGCCCACTTCCAGGCCCAGAAGATGGAAGAGGCGGCCCGCGCCCACTGAGCGGCGCGGGTTGCACGCCTCCTGCACGCGCGGGGAAGCGCCGAAGCCGGGAAAGCCGCGGACCGCGCGCGGACGCGCGGTCCCATGCCGCAGTCCTGGCTTGTCTAGTGCTCGGGCTTCTTGACCAGCGTCAGGTCATTGCTCAGGCGAGCCGGCGGTTGCAACCGGCGCGCCGCGTCGGCGTGGCGAAAGACTTTGAGCTGGTTCTCGGTCAGGGTGAAGTCGCAGCCCAGGATGAAGCTCCACTGGGCGGGAACCGGCTTGCACGCGCCGACAGGGTCCCAGCCGGTGTTCGATCCCGACCACTCGACCGCGGGGAACCCCCACAGCACCGGCACCGGCGCCACCACCCCCAATGCGGGACTCGGAAGGACCCGCGCCTGGTAGGCCATCACCACCGCCGGCAACGACTTGCAGCACGCGAGGGTCTCGGGGTCGCACGGCCTGTCCGTGACGACCTCGGCCGCATAGACCGTGTGGATCTCGATCCAGGCACCCGGTCCGGGCAGGTGCTCGGGACAGGTTTGGGGAGGGTCGGTGGTCGGGACCTGGCCGGGGCAGCCCTGGAAGTTCTCGATCAGGCAGTGGTAGTGCTGGCCGCACCGGTAGAGCTTGGTTGGAAGTCCGCTTGCCCTCGGCGTATAGAAGAGAGTGTCCTCCGGCCCAGGTCCAGGTGTGACGATCGAGGTCTTGCTTTCGTAACGGATGTCCTCCTGCTGCAGCCGGCGGGGCGACTGGTCGATGCAAGGCTCCTCTGGGGGTGTGGCAGGCGGCGCGGCTGCTCCCAGGCAGACGGCGCAGGTCAGGGCAAGGGCTGGCGCGGCGCAGGCTCGAAGCGTGCGATACATACTCTTACCTCCCTCGGGCCGCTCATGTCTCTGCGGCCGAATCGAGTCTCGGGCTCTCTGGAAACGTATTGTTGCATTTAGGTTAGCACGCCGGAATCGGGCCCGCGAGAACCGGCCAGCGGCGCCGGCACCTGCGGGCAGCCCTGCGGGCGGCCGCCGGAGTAGACTGAGACCATGTCCAGCCAGGCGTCCACTGCTGCCCGAGCCTCCTCCGGGCGCGCGCTCGGCGAGCTGCTGCGCGAGGGGCGCCGGCGGCTCGGCGCCACCGCGTTCGCGCCGCCGCGCGAGGCGGCGCTGCTGCTCGGCGCGGTGCTGGGCTTGACCGAGGCGCAGGCGATGGCGCGCGACGACCAGGCGGTGCCGCCGGCCGCGGCGGCGCGTTTCGAGGCGCTGCTGGCGCGCCGGCTCGCGGGCGAGCCGGTGGCCTACCTGCTGGGCAGCAAGGAGTTCTACGGCCGCCGCTTCGCGGTCGACGCGCGGGTGCTCATCCCGCGGCCCGAGACCGAGCACGTGGTCGAGGCGGCGCTCGCCCTGGCGCTGCCGCCGGCGCCTCGCATCCTCGACGTCGGCACCGGCTCGGGCTGCCTGGCGGTGACCCTGGCGCTCGAGCTGCCCGGCGCCTTCGTGGCGGCCGCCGACGTGTCGCCGGGCACCCTGGCGGTGGCCGCCGGCAACGCCCGCCGCCACGGCGTCGCCGACCGGGTGGCCGCGGTGGCGAGCGATCTCACGGCGGCGTTCGACCTCGGCGCCTTCGACCTGGTGGTGAGCAATCCGCCCTACGTCGATCCCGGCGAGGCTTCCGGGCTGTCGCCGGAGGTTTGCAATTTCGAGCCTCACCTGGCACTCTTCTCGCCCGGCAGCGGCGATTCCACCCTGGCGCGGCTGTTTCGCGAGTGCGCGCGCCCGCGCACCGGCGTGCCGCTGGTCGTGGAGATCGGCGCCGGCCAGCTCGACGCGGCGACCCGGCACGCCGGCGCCGCCGGCTTGGAGATCGCCGCCGTGCGCCACGACTACGCGGGCGTGCCACGGGTCCTGGTACTGCGGCGGAGCTAGCCATGGACAAATTCCACATCTCGGGGCCGACCCCGCTGGTGGGCCGTGTGCGCGCGAGCGGCGCCAAGAATGCGGCGCTGCCCGCCCTCGCGGCGGCGCTGCTCACCGACGAGCCGCTGACCCTGCACCACGTCCCCCAGGTGCGCGACCTGCGCACCATGCGCCGGCTGCTGGACCACCTGGGCGTCGGCAGCGAAGAGCCGGAGGCGGCGCCGCCTCCGGCAGGGGCGGCGCCGGAGCCGCCGCAGGCATGGGCGGCGCCGGAGGCATGGGCGGCGGCCCCCGGCGAGGCCGCCCTGGTGCTGCGCCGCGCCCGGCCCCACTCGCCCACCGACGCCCCCTACGAGCTGGTCAAGACGATGCGCGCCAGCGTCTTGGTGCTCGGGCCGCTGCTCGCCCGCTACGGCTTCGCCCGCGTCTCGCTGCCCGGCGGCTGCGCCATCGGCGTGCGTCCCATCGACCAGCACCTCAAGGGGCTGGCGGCTCTCGGCGCCGACGTCAAGCTGGCCCACGGTTACGTGGAGGCGCAGGCGAATCGGCTGGCCGGCGCCCGCTTCCGCTTCGACCTGCCCACCGTCACCGGCACCGAGAACCTGCTGCTCGCCGCCTGCCTGGCGCACGGCACCACGGTGCTCGCCAATTGCGCCCGCGAACCGGAGGTGGCGGACCTGGCACGCCTGCTCAACGCCATGGGGGCCCGCATCGCGGGCGCCGGCAGCGAGACGATCGTCGTCGACGGCGTCGATCAGCTGGGCGGCGCCGCCCATACCGTCATCCCGGACCGCATCGAAGGCGGCACGTACCTGATTGGAGCCGCGCTCACCGGCGGCGACGTCCTGCTCGAGCAGGCGAGCGCCGCCGATCTGGCGCCGCTGCTGGACAAATTGGCCGAGGTCGGGGTCGAGGTCGAGGTATCGCCCCAGGGCATCCGCGCCCGCGCCCTTCCCGGCCACGGCGTGCTGCGCGCCCGCGACGTCGCCACCGCACCGCACCCCGGCTTCCCGACCGACCTGCAGGCCCAATACATGGCGCTGATGACCCGCGCCGACGGGACCTCGACGATCCGCGAAACCATCTTCGAGAACCGTTTCCAGCACGCGCCGGAGCTGGCGCGCATGGGCGCCGACATCGCCGTCGACGGCGGCGCGGCGCGGGTGCAGGGCCCGACGCCGCTGGCCGGCGCCGCGGTCATGGCCACCGATCTGCGGGCCTCGGCCTGCCTGGTGCTGGCCGGCGCGGCGGCGGAAGGCACGACGGTGGTCGACCGGATCTATCACCTGGACCGCGGTTATGAAGGCATGGAACTGAAACTGCAGGCGCTGGGCGCGCGCGTGGCGCGCATCGCGGAAACCCGGGGCCCCTGAAGCGGCGCCCGAGCCCGGCGGCGGCCGCCGCCGGGCGCCGCCGCATCGCCGCATCGCTGGACGTTTCGCGGCGGCGGCGGTCCGCTCGGCGCGGTCCGGCAGCCTTCTCCGACCATGCTCAGCTCGCTCTCGCCCCTCTCCCCCCGCTCCCGCCAACGGTCCAAGCCGCGCTCCGCGCACGAGCTGCTGGCCGGCGGGCTGCTGCCGCTGCTCCTCCTGCTGCTGCCGGCGGCGGGCTCGCTGCCGGCGCTGGCGGCGGCGGCGCCGGCGGCACCGGCTTCGTCGGCGGCAGGGGCGGCCGCGGCAGCGGCGGCGGCGGCCGATCCGCGCCCGGCCCAGGGACAGGCGGCGGCCGATCCGCGCCCGGAGCTGCTGGCGCTGCTGCTCGCCAACCGCGCGCGCGACGCGCTCGCCCGCGTCCAGGAGGAAGAAGCGGAACGGTCCGCCGCCGGCCGGCGCATCGGCCTCGACTTCCTGCGCGGCCATCTGCTCGAGCTGCTCGGCAGACCGGCCGACTCGGTGTCCGCCTTCGACGACGCCCTTTCCGCCACTCCCCGGCTCGCCTTTCACAGCCGCTACCGGCTGGCCGCCGAGCAGGTCCGGCTGGGCCACCCCGAGACGGCGGCCGGACTGCTCGCGACCGGGCTCGCCGCCGAGCCCACCTCGCCGCTGGCGCCCGAGGCCGTGCGGCTGCTGGTCCAGAGCCTGGCCCGCGGCGGCGACTGCCGGCTGGTGCGCGGCTTCCGCCTGCGCCAGCTGGCCACGCCGGAGCGGCGAGAGATACAGCTGGCCCAGGCCGACTGCGACTTGCAGGGAGTGCAGCGACAGGCGGCGGGTGGCGCCGCGGCCGAGCTGCAGGGAGCGCCGCGGCCGGGGCCGGCGACGGACGGAGCCGCGGGCGACTCGCGTGGAGCGCCGCGACCGGCGGCGGGCGGCGCCGCGGCCGGATTGCCTGGAGCGCCGCGGCCGGCGGCGGGCGGCAGCACGCCGCAGGCGGCGCGGGCGCTGCTCGTCGCGCTGCTCGAGGAGAACCACGAGGACGACGTGGCGCGCCGCGCCGCCGACCGTCTGGCCGCCCTCGCCACCGTCGGCGAGCGCGGCCGGGTGCCGCTGCTGCTCAGCATGACCTTCTTCGAGCACCGCGAGTTCGATCGCTCGCTGCGGCAGCTGGCGCGCGTCTTCGAGCTGGTCGGCGTCAAGGGCAAGTCGCCCTCCGCGCGCGAGCTGGCCGAGGCCCGCTACGCCCTGGGGCGGGCGGACTTCTGGCAGGGCCGTTTCGAGCCCGCGGCCAAGACCTTCGGCGAGGTCGCCGAGAGCGCTCCCGGCGCCGCCGAGCGGGCGCGGGCGCTGCTGCAGCAAGGCCGCGCCTACGAGATGATGGGCGACTGGCAGCGCGCCGTCGCCAGCTTCCGGCTGGCCTTCCTGGCCGAGCCGGGCGGCGAGTGGGCGGCGCCGTCGCTGCTGGCCGCCTTGCGCCTGGACTGCCGCGGCGGCGACGAGGCCACCGGCGCCTCGGTCCTGGCGATGCTCGCGTCGAGCCCGAAATGGCGCGACTCGGCGCGCCGCGGGGCGCTGTTCCTGGCCGCCTCGGACCTGGTGCGCGGGCGGGCCGACCGCGCCGGCGCCTGGCTCGATCGCGCGGCGGCCGGCAGCTCCGACGAGGAGCTGCCCGAGGTGGCCTACTGGCGAGGACGCCTCGGCGAGCAGCAGCGCCGGCTGCCGGCGGCCGTGGCCGCCTACCTCGAGGCGCTGCGCGCCGACCTCTACCATCCGCTGTCGCGGGCGGCCGCGGTCCGCCTCGCCGCCGAGCCGCTGGCCGGCGAGGCGCGCACCATCGGCAAGCGGCTGGCCGCTTCGCGCCGCACCCAGGACCTCTTCGACGCCTGGCTGCTGCTCGGTCCCAGCGACGCCACCGGACGGCTCGCCGAAAAGCGGCTGCGCGCCCTGCTGCTCGCCGACCCGGCCACGGCCCCATACCTGCGCATGAGCGAGCTGCCGATCAGCGCCTGGCCGCTATGGACGGCGCCGCTGCGGCGCCCCGAGGAGATGCTGCTGGCGCTCGGCGTCTGGCACGAGGGCGCACCCGCGGTGCGCGATCACTTCCCGCCGTCCGAGCCGTCGCTCGCCCTGACCGGCAGCCTGCTGCTGGCGCGCGCCGGCGAGACGGCGCGCTCGATCCAGCTCGCCGAGGCGCTGCGCGAGCGGGTGCCGGAACGGCTTCCCCTGGCGCTGCTGCCGGTCGTCTTCCACCAGTGCCTGTACCCGTTCGCCTACCGAGAGCCGCTGCTCGCCGAGGGCCGGCTGCGCGGGGTCGATCCCTACCTGATGGCCGCCATGATCCGCGTCGCGAGCCGCTTCGACCACCAGGCGCTGTCGCCGGGCGCCGCGCGCGGCTTGACGCAGTTCGTGCTGAGCACCGCCCGCCGGGTGGCGGCGGGGCTCGGCATGGAGCGTCTCGAGGCCGACGACCTCTACCGGCCCGAGGTGGCGATCGACCTGGGCGGCGCCTACCTGGCCCAGCTGCTGCGCACCTTCCGCGGCGCGCCTCACATCGCCATCGCCGCCTACGACGGCGGCGAGGCGCAGGCGACTCTGTGGCGCCACTACTGCTTCAGTCCCGAGCCCGAGGAGTACTTCACCAAGGTCGGCTTCCGCGAGACCCGCGTCTATCTCGCCCGTGTCCTCGCCGCCTGGACCCGCTACCAGCGCCTGTATGGCTGAAAAGCGCGGCTGATCGGCGGCAGCGATAGAATCCAGGCTGCTGCCCCTATTGATCAGATGAGGAGATCGCGCATGCGGCGTGCCGTTGGGATCATTGGCATGGCTTCGATCGCTTGCTTTCTGCTGGCGGTGCTGCCGCCGGCCGCGCCGCTCGGCGCCCAGCCGCCGCCTGCCAGGGCAGGTGCGGGAGAGGCGCCGCGGCTGCTCGCGGTGCGCGCCGGCCGCCTGATCGACGGGCTGGGCGGCCCGCCGGTGCGCAACGCCGTGATCCTGATCGCCGCCGGCCGGATCACCGCCGTCGGTCCCGGCCTGCCCTTCCCGCCGGGCACGCCCGTGATCGACCTCTCGCACTCGACGGTGCTGCCGGGTCTCGTCGATTGCCACACCCACCTCACGCAGCAGGCCGGCAGCTACTACGAGGACCTCTT
>DASZHY010000007.1:0-9264 GCA_035949675.1 Thermoanaerobaculia bacterium | reverse complement strand
GCCGTGGTGGGGGCGATGATGGCGGTGCCGCTGGTGCGTTTCGCCCTGCACCCGGTGCTGCACGGCGGCGGCGGCGCCGATTGGTTCGCGCTCGGCAGCCCCGAGGAGTTTGCCGCCGCCGCCGAGCCGGTGCGCGCCGAGGTCAGCTTCCGCCGCGTCGACGGCTGGCGCGCGACCACGGTCAAGCAGACGGTGTGGGTAACACGCGGCGCGAAGGGCGGGCTCCTGGTGCTCTCCGGCACCTGCCCGCACCTCGGCTGCGTGGCGATCTGGCACGGCGACCGCGGCCGTTTCGTCTGCCCCTGTCACAACGGTAACTTCGACCGCCACGGCGAGCTCCTGAGCGGTCCGCCGCCGCGCGGCCTCGATCCGCTGCCGGCCAAGATCGAGGGCGGCAAGCTGTGGGTCAAGTATCGCTACTACCGGCAACTGGTGCCGGACCGCGAGGTGATCGGATGAGCGTCGCGGCGGGCGGCGAGCGGCCCGGCGGCGAAGGCTCGGTGCGCGCGCGCCTCGCGAGCTGGCTGGACCAGCGGGTCGGCTGGCGCCAGCTGATGGCGACAGCGCTCGACGAGCCGATCCCCGGCGGCTCGCGCTGGGCCTACGTGTTCGGCAGCGGGCTGCTGTTCATCTTCATCAACCAGATCGTCACCGGGGTCTTCCTGGCGCTGTACTACGTGCCCTCGGCCGACCACGCCCACACCACCGTCGCCTTCATCCAGAAGCAGGTGACGATGGGCAGCTTCCTGCGCAGCCTCCACGCCTATGGCTCGAGCGTGATGGTGCTGCTGCTGATGCTGCACCTGGCGCAGACCTATGTCTACGGCGCCTACAAGGGGCGGCGCGAGCTGCTCTGGCTGATGGGCTGCTTTCTGCTGCTGCTGGTCCTCGGCATGGCCTTCACCGGTTACCTGCTGCCCTGGGACCAAAAGGCCTATTTCGCCACCGCCGTCGGCACCAACATGGCCTCGGAGGTCCCGCTCGCCGGCGGCTTCCTCAAGCTGCTGCTGCGCGGCGGCAGCGAGATGGGGACGCTGACCCTGTCGCGCTTCTTCACGCTGCACGTCTTCCTGATCCCTGCCGCGATCTTCGGCGCCGTGGCCGCCCATCTCTTCCTCTTCCGCAAAGCGGGGGCGGCGGGGCCGCCGCGGCCTGCCGAGGAGCTGCGGCGCATGCCGGCCGCAACCTTCTTCCCCTCCCAGGTGTTCAAGGATTTCGTCTTCGGCATCGGCCTGATCGTAATGCTGGGAGCGCTGGCGTGGCGGCGGCCGGTGTCGCTCGGGCCGGTCGCCAACCCGGCGGACGCCACCTACCTGCCGCGGCCCGAGTGGTACTACCTGCCGGTGTTCCAGTTCATCAAATACTTCCAGGGCGCGGCGGCCCTCCTCGGCATCGTGGTCATCCCCTCGGTGGTCTTCCTGGCCTTGTTCGCGCTGCCGTTCCTCGACCGCTCGCCGGAACGCCGGCCGCTGCGCCGGCCGGTGGCGCTGGGCAGCCTGCTGCTGGTGTTCGGCGCCCTGGTGCTGCTGGGCGTGCAGTCGGAGGTCCAGGACCGGCGCGACCCGGCGGTGCGCGCCAAGCTCGCCGCCCAGGAGGAGGCGGAGCGGACCTTCGCGACGGCGCCGTTCGTGCCCGAGGAGAATCTCGGTTCCGGTCCCGGCGGCGGCGTCGCGGCGGCCTCGCAGCCGTCGGCGCTCAGCCCCGATGCCGCCAAGGGCGCCCTGCTGTTCGAGAGCGAGGGGTGCTCTGGCTGCCATGGTCCGCAAGGGCATGGCGGCGGCGGCCTGTTCGCTCTCGCCAACCTCGGGCACCGCTTCTCGCCCGAGCAGCTGACGGCGCTGCTGCACGCGCCGCGGCCGGACATGCAGCAGGGAGGCATGCAGGCGGTGCAGCTCAAAGACGCGGACATGAAGGCGCTGGTCGCCTTCCTGCTGACGGCGCAGCGCGACGCGGCGGGTCCCTAGTGTAGTGCGTCGTAATGATGAGATCTCATAGGCGCATCGTGCATGTAGGATCCTGCGCGGATCGGACTATGCGAGTGGCGCCTGCGGTGACGCTTTCGAAGAGGAACGAGGGCAGCTTGAAACCGTCCGCTGTGACTAGCGGCCGCCTTCAGCAAGCGCCGCAGCACTGGAGGGCGCTCGGAAAGCTCCTTCCAGGCTCTTCCACTGCTCGCCATTCAGGACTCGGAGCGTCACCGCCACGCCCTTCACGAGTGCCTGGTCCTTCTCCCCACTCGCAAGCCGCGGCATTACAACCTCATTGATGATGGCGGCCGCCGTTGAGTCAGGTAGAACCCCGACTAACCCATCCCCTACTTCGAGCCGGATCTTACTGTCATCGCTAAACACAAAGAAGGCGACGCCGTCGTTCGCACCCTTCCGGCCGATACCCCAGGCATTGAACGATCGAGTGGCGAAGTCCTCTAGCCGCTGACCGTGCGTGGAGTCTCCTATCCAAACAATCACCTGGTGGCCAGTCTCCTTCTCGTAGCGTTCCAGGGAGACGTCGAGCTCTCGCCGCGCGGCCTCCGACAGAAGGCCAACACCGTCGGTGACCCAGCGGGTCGGCGCGGCCGGTACATGGATCGCCTCACGACTCTGAGGCGGGCGGCCCCGTGCGCCGGCGGCCCCCTTCGCCGGCACCTGCCCGCAGCTCGCCACGCTGAGTGTAGCTGCCGTCGTCAGCAATGCCAGGGTGAACCGGGAAAGCGTCGTGCGCATCGAGGACCTCCTCCCCATGGGTGCGCAAAGGGACCCGACCACGGGACAATCGCTGTGATCCGTTGTCGCGCGATCACCTGATCGGTTCTGTTCCTTCTCTGCTAGACCTTCCCTCCATCCCCGTCCCTTCTGCCGTCCTGGACCCCTTTGCCGTCCCGGATCCCCCGGCCGTCCCGGACCCCTCGGCCGCCCCGCCGGCGCCGGCCGGCGCCCCGGTCGCGGCGCCTTCGCCGGTCTCGGCGGTGTCCGCCTCCTCCCCGGCCCCGGGGCCGCCGCCGGCGGCGAGAGCCGCGGCGTCGTCAGGCGACAGGTGGATCCAGGGAGAGGCGGGGTCGATCCACAGGTCCCCGAGCCGCCGGTAACCGTGCGCGCGCAGCATCGGGACCACCTCCTTGCCGCCCCAGAGCTGCAAGATGGCGTCGGGCCGGCGGTCGTCCAGCAGGTAGGCGTAATCCCACTTCACGTGCCCGGGGACGTAGTCGTCGAAGCTGTCCTCGTCGAGCTGGCGGGCCGGCGGGCCGTGCGCGATGCGGCGATCGTTGTAGCCGAGCGTGTCGACCATCCGGAAGTCGCTGAAGTAGGCCGAGGTCCCCGCCCAGACGACGGCAACCGAGGCATGCGGCTCGGCGATCTGCTGCAGCTTGTGCAGCAGGTCGAGAAGACCGGCGTACTTGTCGGCGTGGGTCGGGCGGCTCACCAGGGTGACGGCCTTCCAGCTCTCCGCCGCCTCCTCGTGCGGCCACAGCCCGTTGGCCGCCAGCAGCGCACCAACGGTCGCCGCGAGCAGCGCGTACCGCAGTGCCAGCGGCTCGCCGCCGCGGCGGCGGCCCCCGGCCCGCAGGCGGCGCAGGCGCCGCTTGGCCGCCGACAGCGCCTGGTTGGCGAGCGCGTTGAACAGCACGAACACCATCGGCATCGCGAACGCCACGAAGCGGTTGGCGCTCACCTCTCCCTCCCAGGCGTCGCCGCCGACCCAGACGCTGTAGGCGCAGCAGACGACGAAGACCAAAGCCGGCAGGGCCAGCCGGCGGCCCCACTCCCGATCGCGCCGCGAGCCGATCCCCGGCACCGCCAGCGGCGCGATGCCGACGCCCACCGCGAGCAGCAGCGGCCACTGCGCCCACACCGTCTCGAGCAGCGCGCTGCCGCCGCGCAGCAGCCGCACCGACAGCGGGATGCCGCCGAGCTTGAGGTAGTAGGTGTTGGGGAGCAGGTCGTGGAAGTAGACCTGCCGGAAGAGCGTGTAGCCCGCCACCGCCGCCGCCATCACTCCGGCGCCGAGCAGCCATTGCCGCCAAGCCCGCGGCCCGGCGCGGCGCAGCCCGCCGTGAGCGATCACCCAGGCCTGCACCGCGATCACCAGCGGCGCCATGTCCAGGCGCAGCAGCAGCGCCACGGTGCCCACCAGGAGCAGGGCCAGATGGCGGTTCCGCCGCCCATGGACGATGTCCAGGGCGAGCAGCACCGAGGCCGTGGTCAGCACCGCCTGCAGAGCCGCCTCCATGCCGATCAGCGCCCAGAAGTCGAGCGGGAAGTAGCAGGCCGTCAGCACGCACGCCGGCGCCCAGTGCCGCGCCCCCGGCCGGGTGAAGTGACGCTGCATCAGCCGCCGCACCAGCCAGAGGTGCGCCAGCAGCAGCGCCAGCGACCCGAGCTGCACCACCAGGCTGCGGCGGTCGAGCGCGAGCGGCAGCAGGTTCACCGGCACCATCAAGGCCGTCCACAACGGGTGGGTGAAGCCCTCGACCGGCGCTCCCTGGCGCGCCCAGTTGAGGCCGTAACCCTCGACCAGGTTGCGCGCGTAGGTCATCGAGATCATGGCGTCGTCGAACAGGCAGAACACCCGCCGGCCGTCGACCACGAACGACGTCCTGAAGATGAACCACCCGCCCCACGCCGCCAGCGCGCCGAGCAGCGCCACCCAGCCCGCTTGCGCCCGCCAGTGCGCCCGCCGCAACGCCTGCGCCCGGACGGCGGCGGCGGCCGGGCCCGCGCCCACCTCCGTCCGCGCCGCCCGCGATGCCCGAGCAGGGTCCTCGGCCGCGGCGGTGCGGCCGTTTTCGGCGATCATGCGGGCATCATAGACCGGCGTTGCCTGCCGGGGCAGCCGCGCGCGCTTCGGGAGGCGGGAGCTGGAGCCGTGGCGACGCCTTGAGGAACCAGCCGTCCTCGATGCGGCGGTAGCCGCGGGAGCGCAGCAGCCGGGCGGCCCGGCGCTCGGGAACGCCCCACAGCTGCTGCAGAAAGACGTCGGGGCGCTCGTCGTCCAGCACATGAAAAGCGTCGCATTTCATGTGGCCGGGGAGGAAGATCTGATAGTTGTCCTCGTCGAGGTTGGTCAAGGGCGGCTGGCGGGCGATGTAGCTGTCGTTGTAGCCGAGCTGGTCGACCATCCGGAAATCGCTGAAGTAGGCCGGGATGCCCGCCCAGACCACCGCCACCGAGGCGGCGGGCGCGGCGATCTGCTGCAGCGAGCGAACCTTGTCGAGCAGCACCTGGTGGTAGCTGACGTGCAGCGGCCGGTCCACCGCCATGAAGACGCGCCATGCTTCTTGGGACTGCTCCGCCGGCCACAGGCCATTGGCGGCCAGCAGCGCCGCGACGGTTGCCGCCGCCAGGGCGCAGCGCAGCCCCAGCGGCGACCCGGCCTCGTCCGGACCGGCGACGGCGAGGCGCCGCCGCCGCGCCGCCGCCAGAACCTGGTTGGCCAGCGCGTTCAGCAGCACGAAGACCAACGGCATCGCGTAGGCCACGAAGCGGTTGGCGCGGATCGACGATTCCCAGACGTCGCCGCCGACGTAAACGCTGTACAGGCAGCAGACGACGAACACCGCCGCCGGCAGCGCCAGCCGGCTCGCCCAACCGCGGGCGTCCTGGCTGGGATCGGCGAGATCGGCGCGATCGGCGCGATCGGCGCCGCCGGCGCCCTCGTCTTGGCGGTCGCCGCCGCCGGCCGCGCTGTCGCCGCCGGCACCGCCGCGGCCTTTCGCTCCGCCGCCCAGGGCTCCCGCGAGCTGCGGCACGACGCCCACGGCCGCCGCCGCCAGCAACAGCCCATGCGCGCGCACCATGTCGAGCATCACGCTGCCGCCGCGCAGCAGCCGCACCGGCAGCGGGATGCCGCCAAGCTTCAGGTAATAGGTGTTCGGCAGCAGCGCGTGGAAATAGCGCCAGCGAAAGAGCTCGTAGCCGCCCGTCGCCGCCGCCAGCACCGCCGCCCCCGCCAACGTGCCGCGCCAGCCCCGCCGCCACCTGAGCCAGCGGCGCCACCGGCGCCAGCCGCCCTCCTCCTGGCCGATGCCGCCCTCATCCCGGCTACCGCCGCCGGCCAGGACGTAGATCTGCGTCACGGCCACCAGCAGCACCATGTCCATTCGCAGCAGCACCGCCAGCGTCCCGACCAGCAGCAGCGCGAGGCGCCGGTCCCGCCGGCCATGCACGGTATCGAGCGCCAGCAGCACCGAGGCCGTGGTCAGCAGCGCCTGCAGGCCCGTCTCCATGCCCATCAACGCCCAGTAGGCTAGCGGGTAGTAAAAGGCCGTCAGCACGCACGCCGGCGCCCAGTGCCGCGCCCCCGGCAAGGTGAAGTGACGCTGCATCAGCCGCCGCACCAGGCAGAGGTGCGCCAGCAGCAACGCCAGCGACCCGAGCTGCACCACCAGGCTGCGGCGGTCGAGCGCGAGCGGCAGCAGGTTCACCGGCACCATCAGGGCCGTCCACAGCGGATGGGTGAAGCCCTCGACCGGCGCTCCCTGGCGCGCCCAGTTGAGGCCGTACCCCTCGACCAGGTTGCGCGCATAGGTCATCGAGATCATGGCGTCGTCGAACAGGCAGAACACCCGCCGGCCGTCGACCACGAACGACGTCCTGAAGATGAACCACCCGCCCCACGCCGCCAGCGCGCCGAGCAGCGCCACCCAGCCCGCTTGCGCCCTGAAGCGCTCCCGCCATGGCGAGGGCGGCCGCCCCGACGCTGCCGGCGCCGCCACTTCCCCGGTTGTCATCGCACCTCCGCTTGTCTTGCATACGATGACACGGAACGAATCGTCGCGCTTCCGAGGCCGCTAACCGCCCGCGTCCTGGCCTCAGGGACCTGCCGGATGTCCACCCTGGACGTCCGGCCACCGCCAGTTGCGGATCTCGGGCATGTCCTGGCCGTGGGTCACGATGTAGCGCCGGTGATCGACCAGCCGGTCCTGCGCCTCCTGCTTGACGTAGGCAGCCCTGGCCCCCAGCCGCGGCAGCCGATCGATGACGTCTTGAACCAGGTGGTAGCGGTCGAGGTCGTTCCGCACCGTCATGTCGAACGGGGTGGTGATCGTCCCCTCTTCCTTGTAGCCGCGGACGTGCAGGTTCTGATGGTTGGTCCGGCGGTAGGTCAGGCGGTGGATCAGCCAGGGGTACCCGTGGTAGGCGAAGATGATCGGCCGGTCCGTGGTGAACAGCGCGTCGAAGTCGCGGTCGCCCAGCCCGTGCGGGTGCTCGCTCTGTGGCTGCAGCTTCATCAGGTCCACGACGTTGACCACCCGCACCTTGAGCTCCGGCAGCATCCGGCGCAGCAGCGAGACCGCGGCCAGCGTCTCGAGCGTCGGCACGTCGCCGGCGCAGGCCATCACCACGTCCGGCTCGAATCCCCGGTCGTTGCTCGCCCACGTCCAGATGCCGATCCCCTCGGCGCAGTGGCGCTCCGCCGCGTCCATGGCGAGCCACTGCGGCGCCGGATGCTTGCCCGCCACCACCACGTTGACGTAATGCCGGCTGCGCAGGCAGTGGTCCATCACCGACAGCAGGCAGTTCGAGTCCGGCGGCAGGTACACCCGCACGATCTCCGCCTTCTTGTTGACCACGTGGTCGATGAAGCCCGGGTCCTGGTGGGTGAACCCGTTGTGGTCCTGCCGCCAGACGTGCGAAGCGAGCAGGTAGTTGAGCGAGGCGATCTTGCGGCGCCACGGCAGCCCCAGCGTCACCTTGAGCCACTTGGCGTGCTGGTTGAACATCGAATCGACGATGTGGATGAATGCCTCGTAGCTGTTGAGCATCCCGTGCCGGCCGGTCAGCAGGTAGCCCTCGAGCCACCCCTGGCACTGGTGCTCGCTGAGCACCTCCATCACCCGCCCGTCGCGCGCCAGGTGCTCGTCGCCCGGCAGCACCGGCGCCTCCCACTGGCGCTCGGTGGCCTCGAAGATCGCGCTCAAGCGGTTGGAGACCGTCTCGTCAGGCCCGAACACCCGGAAGTTCCGCTGCGCCTGGTTGCGCTTGATCACGTCGCGGAGGAACCTCCCCAGCACCTCGGTGTCCGCGGCGTCGACGGCGCCCGGCGACGGCACCGCGACCGCATAGTCGCGGAAATCGGGCAGCTCGAGGTCGCGCAGCAGCAGCCCGCCGTTGGCATGCGGGTTGGCGCCCATCCGCCGCTCGCCGCGCGGCGCCAGCTCGGCCAGCTCCGGCCGCAGCCGCCCCGCTTCGTCGAACAGCTCCTCGGGCCGGTAGCTGCGCAGCCAGCTCTCGAGCTGCGCCAGGTGCTCGGGGTTGGTGGCGGGATCGGAGAGCGGCACCTGATGGGCGCGGAAGGTGCCTTCGACCGGCAGCCCGTCGACCACTTTCGGCCCGGTCCAGCCCTTGGGCGTCGCCAGCACCAGCATCGGCCAGCGCGGCCGCCGGTCGACGGCCGCGGTAGGGGCGGCGCCGGCGGCAGCGTCGGCGGCGCCGGCGCGCGCCTGCCGCTGGATCGTCTGGATCGCCGCCACCGCCTCGTCCAGCGCCGCGGCCATCTCCCGGTGCACGGCCTCCGGCTCGCTGCCCTCGACGAAGCGCGGCGTCCAGCCGCAGCCGCGCAGCAGCTGGTCGAGCTCCTCACGGCTGATGCGCGCCAGGACCGCGGGGTTGGCGATCTTGTAGCCGTTGAGGTGCAGGATCGGCAGCACCGCCCCGTCCGTCGCCGGGTGGAGGAACTTGTTGGAATGCCAGGCCGTGGCGAGCGGGCCGGTCTCCGCCTCGCCGTCGCCGATGACGCAGGCGACGATGAGATTCGGGTTGTCGAACGCCGCGCCGAAGGCATGGCTGAGGGAGTACCCCAGCTCGCCGCCCTCGTGGATCGAGCCCGGCGTCTCCGGCGCCGCGTGGCTGGGGATGCCGCCGGGGAAGGAGAACTGCCGGAACAGCTTCCGCAAGCCGGCCGCGTCCTGGCCGATGGCCGGGTAGATCTCGCTGTAGGTGCCTTCCAGGTAGGTGTTGGCCACCACCGCCGGGCCGCCGTGCCCCGGCCCCGAGATGTAGATCATGTCCAGGTCGTGCTGCTTGACGATCCGGTTCAGGTGGACGTAGATGAAGTTCTGTCCCGGCGTCGTGCCCCAGTGCCCTACCACCAGCGGCTTTACGTGGGACAGCTTCAGTGGCTCTCGAAGCAATGGATTGTCGTAGAGATAGATTTGGCCGACCGACAGGTAATTAGCGGCCCGCCAATAAGCATTGATTTTGCGGAGTTGCTCCGGTGAGAGTGGGCCATTCGCGGTCAACGGCTCCAACTCATTGTTGTGAGGTT
>DASZHY010000006.1:0-27713 GCA_035949675.1 Thermoanaerobaculia bacterium | reverse complement strand
GGAGCGGCAGCACCAGAGCCCAGGTGGCGCCGCCGTCGGTGGTCTTCCAGATCCCCGAGTCGTTGACGCCGGCGTAGAGCGTGCCGGGCTGCCCGGCGACGGTGGCCAGGCTGCTCACCGTGCCTCCCCCGGGCCCGATGGCAGTCCAGTGCAAGCCCTCCACGCCGCGGGCAGGGTGGCCGCCGGCAAGCAGGACGGTCAAGAGAGCCAGCGTGCAACCCAAGACCTTGCCGTGCAGCCCAGGCGTCCGCATAACCCCTCTCCTCGAGCTCGGCGCTTCACCGGGAATCGGCCTGCAGCTGTGCCGTGCCCTGCTGCCGGCGTCACGCCACCCTATTTCATCGAATCATAGCACGGGCAATGTCAATACACCATATATGGAACCATGCTGCACGCTCGCACGTCCTACGGGCATCGCCGCCCTGCTGCGCAAGGTGCGGGTGGTGCTGGGCTGAGCGGATTGCAGGATGGTTCGAGGCGCGGCCGCGATGAACGAGCGAAATGCTCCTCAGGCAGGGCCTTCCGCGAGCAGCTGCTCGATGGTCCCGGCCAGCATCGCGCCGAGGTCTTCCGCGCCGACGAAGCCGACGTGGCGCAGCCGCACCCGGCCTGATCGGTCGAGGACCAGCAGCGTCGGCAGACCGTGGGCGCGGAGCGCCTTGGCGGCGCGGCCCTCGGGATCGAAGGCGAGCGGCAGGTGGTAACCATGCTGGCGCAGGAAGTCGCGTGCTCGCGCCGGCGTATCGCCCTGGTCCGCCGGCGTGTCGCCCTCGGCGACGTCGACGGCGAAGAAGGCCACCCTGGGGTCGCCGGCGAAGCGCTGGTACAGGCGTTCGAGCTCGGGCAGCTCGTGCTGGCACGGAACGCACCAGGTCGCCCAGAAATCGATCACCGCAATGCGGCCGCGCAGCTGCCGGGAGGCGACGGGCGCCCCCGCGGCCGGCGCGAGCTGGAACGGCACTGCCGGCTCACGCACCTCGCTGCTGGCCACGAGAGACCTGGCGAACGGCGGCCCCATCGCGCCGAGGACGAGAAGCGCGGCGGCCAGCAGCGGCAGCGCCACGCGCCGGCTGCGCCACGCCGCCGGCTCGTACGCGGCGGGTTCGCGCACCCCGGGCCCGCGCGCCGCCCGTCCGCGGGCCATCGCGACGCCCATGGCCGCGAAAGCCACGCCCACGACCGGCATGGGGAGCAGCCGCAATGCGTGGCCTGCCGTGTACGCGATGAGGAGCACCATGGGCAGGTTCAGCAGCGCGACGATCTGCCACGCCGCCAGCGGGCTCGACCGCCCTCGCCAGACGCCAAGCCCGATTGCGGCAATCCCGATCAGGGGCAGGAAGGCATAGACCAGCGATCGGCTCTGCAGCAGGACCCGCTCGCCGAGAAACGCGACGGCGACGAGAACGAGGCCGTTGGCCAGCTCGAACAGCGCCGCGAGAGCCTTGCGCATGCTTGCTCGCATGAAGATCTCCTTGGTCGTCAGACGTTCTTCCGCCCAGAACCTACGAGTGGAGCGGCAAATAAGTTCCGCTACCCTGGACCGGGGCCGGCGCGCCAGGCGCTGCGGCGAGGGAGCCAGCGGGGGACGTTGGCGCAGAAATCGGCGTATTCGGCGCCGAAGCCGTGTCGCAGCATGGGCTCTTCGACCGCCAGCACGAAGAGGTGAAAGCCGAGCCACAAGAGCGCCGCGTAGGTCAGCAGCCGCGTGTTGCCGAAGAGCAGGGCTTGTCCGAGGATCGCCGTCACCACCGCGAGGTACATGGGGTTGCGGACGAAGCGGTACTGGCCGCTCACCACCAGGTGCTTGGTCGGGAACACCGGCGCCGGGGTGCCGATCCCTTGCAGCGCGAAGCGGGCGAAGGAGTCCAGCAGTGCCACGACGGCGGCGGCGACGAGGATGCCGCCGGCGACGCGGAGGCCCGGAAGGCCGAGCAGCGGCGGCTGGAAGCGCCACCCGGACATCCACCGCGGCACGGCGCCGGCCACCACCCCCGGGGCGATGACCAGGAAGGTGACGCTGCCGAGGATCGCCAGGACCCTACGGATCGTGCTCTCTGCCATGACGGGTCTCCGGGGCGCCGGCCGGCGCGCGGGGTTCACTTCGCGCTCGGCTGGACGTCCTTTCCCCAGTCCAGGACGACGGTGATCGGGACGCGGCCGCCGTCGCTGACGATGTTGTCCACGAGAAAGCGCTGCCCGTCGCCGGCAGCCGCGTAATAGGCGCGGCTGGCGAGCCCGGCCGGTACGTTGGTCCTGGTCTCGAAGAGGGGCCGTTGCATTCCCGGCTCGAAGCCGTGCTCGGTCCTGACCGCGACGGCCCGGAGCTTGCGGTCGAGGCCGAGGAAGAACAGCTCCTTGCCGTCGGCGCGCCATTGCGCCTGATCGCCGCCGTCGGTCGAGATCTGCCACTTGCCGCCGCCGGCAGGAAAGGTCTGCACGTAGACCTCGTCGCGGCCGGATTCGTTGGCGGTGTAAGCCACGAAGCGGCCGTCGGGGGAGAAGCGCGCGTGGGTGTCGTTGTACGCGGTCAGCAGGAAGGGCGAGGGCTTGCGCTCTCCGGCCAGCGCCGCCAGCGGCAGGGTCCACAGGCCGGTGACCATCTTCGGCGACACCTCCTCGAAGAGCAGGAGCTTGCCGTCCGGCGACCAGTCGTCCACGGACTTGGCAGCGTCCGAGGCCAGGAGCGCCTCCTCGTTGCCGGCGCCGCTGCTTGCCCGCACGCACAGGGAGGTGAGCTGGGCGCAGGTGTAGGCGACGCGGCTGCCATCGGGGGACCAGGCAGGCGCAAGGGCCGAGCCCGCTCCGAAGCTCAGGCGGGAGAGGGCGCCGCGCACCAGGTCGAGCCGCCAGACCGCCGAGGTCAGCTGCTCGTCGTTGCGGTCCAGGGCGACGCTCTTGCCGTCCGGGGAGAGGGCTGGCTCGTCGAACTCGCCTGGCGGGCCGACGTGGCCGAGCTCCTTGCCGCCGCGGTCGAACCAGGTCGCCTGGCAGGTCAGGCGGACGCCGGCCCGGTAGGCCAGCGTGCTGCCGCCGGCGGCGAAGTGGGCGTAGGCGGTGCCGGGGGTTCCCTCGCCGATCGGCTCGAGGCCCTGCGCCAAGGTCACCGGCTCCCCGGTGAAGCTGAGCCTGCCGGCATCGAAGGGTTGCGCCACCAGCGTCCGATCGCGGACGTACAGCAGGAAGCCGGCGTCGGCGAAGGCGACGCTCGTCTGGTGGCCCGGGACGAGCACCTTGGTCTCCGGCCCATCCAGGGATCCGGCCACGAGCGCGGTATTGTCCGGCACGCGCGCGCGGGCGAGGAAGACGAAGTGGCGGCCGTCGGGCAGGAAGACCGGCCAGCGGTGGTCGCTCTCGCCCCGCGTCTTGTCGAAGCGGGTGACGACCTCGTCGGCGCCGCCGCTCGCCGGGACGCGATGGATCGCCGCCGCCGGCGTCGGCGCGAAGAGGATCACCCCGGTGCGGCCCCAGGCGCCGCCGCGGCCGTCGTTGGCGCTGGCGAGCGGCCGCGCCGCGCCGCCCGCGAGGTCCACCCGCATGAGCTTGCCGTGGGCGAAGAAGCCGAGCGAGCGGCCGTCCGGGGAGAAGAACGGGAACCGGGCGTCCTCGGTGCCCGGCACGGGCCGGGCCTCAAGGACCGAGAGAGGGCGGACCCAGATCTCGCGCCGGCCCTGAGCGCCGGCGATGAAGGCAAGCTGGCGCCCGTCGGGCGACACCGCCAGACCCAGCCCGATCTCGCCGTCCGGGGGCGGGGGAACGGCGAAGCGGGTCGTCTCCTGGCCGCCTGGGCGAGGACGGAGCGCCAACGCCAGCCCCAGGATGAAGGCCAGGAGGACTGCCGCGGCGGCCACCATCCAGTCGCGGCGACGGTGCCGGGCCGGCACCGGCGCGGCGCCGCTGGCGGTCCCGGAGTCCCGCTGGCCGACCCAGAGCAGCTCGGCCATGACGTCATGGGCGGATTGCCAGCGGTCGTCCGGGTCCTTGGCGAGGCAGGCGCGGATCAGGCGGTCCAGATCGGGGGGGGCCAGGGGCTGGTGGAGTGCGATCGGCTGCGGTTCCGCGGACAGGATCACGGAGATGAGGGCTGCCTGATTGCCGGCGACGAAAGCCCGCGTGCCGGCGGCCATCTCGTACAGGACGCAGCCCAGCGCCCACAGGTCCGTCCGCGTGTCGGCGTCCTTGCCCTCGAGCTGTTCCGGCGCCATGTAGGGAAGCGTGCCGATGACCAGGCCGCGGCCGGTCAGGGGCTCCGCGGAGTCGTGCTGGGTGGGCAGGGCGTCGAGCAGCGTCGTGCCGAGGTCATCATTGGAGCTGGCGCGCAACTTCGCCAATCCAAAGTCGAGGAGCTTGACCCCCGACCTGGTCAGCATGACGTTGCCAGGCTTCAGGTCGCGATGAATGATCCCCTGCTTGTGCGCCTTGTCCAGGGCGTCGGCGATCTGGGCGCCGAGCCGGTAGACCTGGCTCAGCGGCAGCCGGCCCTTCGTCAGGCGATGGGCCAGGCTCTCGCCCTCCAGGTACTCCATGACCAGGTACTCCGAGTCTCCCTGGCGGCCGACGTCATGGAGCGTGCAGATGTGGGGATGGTTGAGCGCCGAGATGGCCTTCGCCTCGCGCTCGAAGCGAGCTCTGGGGTCGCCGTCACCGGCCAGCCGCGACGCCAGGACCTTGATCGCGACCGAGCGGTCGAGCCGCGTGTCCCGGGCTTTGTAGACCTCCCCCATCCCGCCGACGCCGACTGGCGAGAGGATCTCGTACGGTCCGAGGCGAGTGCCGGGCTGCAATTTCACGGAGGTCTGGGCGAAGTCTAACACCGGCGCCGACAGGGGCGCCGACGGCGTCGGCCGCCGGAACTTCCAGCAGCCGCGGGCCGTCTACAGGTGGTATGAGCTTCTTCGGCGACCCACGGCGCGGCGCGGCAGGGGGGGCGCAGCCGCTGCTCGTCTTGCTGCCGCTCGCCTTGCTCCTGCTCGTCTCGCTGATGGTCGTCTCGCTCTTGCTCGTCTCGCTGCTGATCGCCACGCTGCTGGCGGCCGGCGCCGCCGGTGCCGGCGCGCCCGTTCTGGAAGCGGTGGCGGCGCCGCCGGAGCCACCCTGGACTCCTGTCCATCCCGAGCGGCTTCAGCGGCTGACCGGCGTCCCGATCGGCGAGGTCTGCTTCGACGGCACACCGCCCAAGAAGCTTGCCGGCAATGCCCCCGAGCTGCCGCCGGGTTCCGCATACCTCCGATTCGGCGGTGTCCTGATCGCGCACTGCCTGGTCGACGACGAGGGCTACGTGGTCGAGGCGCAGCTCTGGAAAACGCCGGATCCGGCGGACCGGCAGGCCGTGGCGCGGGCGCTCGCCGGTTGGCGCTTCGCCCCGGCGCGGAGGCGTGACGGCCATCCGGCCGCGGTGCACTTCACGGTGGCGATCCCGATCGCCCGAGACCGCTGAGCCCGAGCCGCACGCCGGCGCCGAGCGCCGCGCGGCGACCGCCGGGGCGCCGGGCCGGAGCCTCACTTCAGAGCATAGTTCAGCGCGCGCAGGGCGGCCGCGATCTCGGGCAGGATGGCCGGATCGTCGATGGTGGCCGGCAGCCGATAGTCCTCGCCGTCGGCGATCTTCTTCATCGTGCCGCGCAGGATCTTGCCCGACCGCGTCTTCGGCAGCCGCTTGACCACCGCCGCCACCTTGAAGGACGCCACCGGGCCGATGCTCTCGCGCACGCGCTGCACCAGCTCGGCGACGATCTCGGCGTCGGGCCGGGCGACCCCGGCCTTCAGCACCACGAAGCCGAGCGGCACCTCGCCCTTCACCGGGTCGGCGACGCCGATCACCGCGCACTCGGCCACGTCGGGATGGGAGGACAGCACCTCCTCGACGCCGCCGGTCGAGAGGCGGTGGCCGGCGACGTTGATGATGTCGTCGGTGCGGCACATCACGAACAGGTAGCCGTCCTCGTCCTTGTAGCCCGCGTCGGCGGTCTTGTAGTAGCCGGGGAACTGGCTGAGGTACGACTGCACGAAGCCTGCGTCGTTGTTCCACAGCGTCGGCAGGCAGCCGGGCGGCAGCGGCAGCTTCAGCACGAGGTTGCCGATCGCCCCCGGCGCGACCGGGCGGGAGTCGTCGTCCAGCACCTGCACGTCATAGCCTGGCACCGCCTTGGTGGGCGAGCCGTACTTGACCGGCAGCATGCCGAGGCCCACGCAGTTGGCGCCGATCGCCCAGCCGGTCTCGGTCTGCCACCAGTGGTCGAGCACCGGCCGGCGGAGGTGGCCCTCCGCCCAGTGCAGGGTGTCGGGGTCGGCCCGCTCGCCGGCCAGGAACAGCGTGCGGAAGCCGCTCAGGTCGTACTTCCTGATCTGCTCGCCGTTGGGGTCCTCCCTCTTGATGGCGCGAAAGGCGGTGGGCGCGGTGAACATGACCGCCACGCGGTGCTCGCCGATGACGCGCCAGAACGCCCCGGGGTCGGGAGTGCCGACCGGCTTGCCCTCGTAGAGGATCGTGGTGCAGCCGTGTAGCAGCGGCGCGTAGACGATGTAGGAGTGGCCGACCACCCAGCCCACGTCGGAGGCCGCCCAGTAGACCTCGCCGGGATCGACGCCGTAGACGTTCTTCATCGACCACTCGAGGGCCACCATGTGGCCGCCGTTGTCACGCACCACGCCCTTGGGGATGCCGGTGGTGCCCGAGGTGTAGAGGATGTACAGCGGATCGGTGGCGGCCACCGGCACCCAGTCCGCCGGCTGCGCCGCGTCCATCGCGGCATGCCAGTCGAGGTCGCGGCCCGGGACCAGGGCGGCTGCGTGCATCGGCCGCTGCAGGATGAGGCAATGCCGCGGCTGGTGCTTGGCGAGCCGGATCGCCTCGTCGAGCAGCGCCTTGTAATCCACCACCCGGCCGGGCTCGAGGCCGCACGAGGCCGAGATGACGAGGTGCGGCCTGGCGTCGTCGATGCGCGTCGCCAGCTCCGGCGAGGCGAAGCCGCCGAAGACCACGGAATGGATGGCGCCGATGCGCGCGCAGGCGAGCATCGCCACCACCGTCTCGGGCACCATGGGCATGTAGAGGATGACCCGGTCGCCCTTGCCGACGCCGAGCGCGCGCAGGGCGCCCGCGCACCGCGCCGCCGCGTCGCGCAGCTCGCTGAAGGTGAAGCTCGCCTGCGTGCCGGCGAGCGGCGAGTCGTAGATCAGCGCCGGCTGCGCGCCGCGGCCCGCTTCGACGTGACGGTCGAGCGCGTTGTAACAGGTGTTGGTCTCGGCGCCGGCGAACCAGCGGTAAAACGGCGGCCGGCTGGCGTCGAGCACCCGCGACCACGGCCGGGTCCAGTGGATGGCCTGCGCCGCCTCGGCCCAGAAGCCTTCCGGGTCGCGAAGCGAGCGGGCGTAGGCTTCGTCGTAGCGCGTGGGCATGGCCTTCCCCCGAGGGCAAGAGCTGACGGCGATCGGTTGCGCCGAAATGTAACCCGCCCCGCGGGCACGAGGCAAACGCCGGTGGGTGAGCCCTTACCTTTCTCCCGTCTTCGGTTTGGTGAAGCGGCTCGCCGGGATATCGACGTTGAGCTCGACCTTGTCGATGTCGATGCGCATCGAGCCGTCCATTTGGATTGTCCCACCGCCCTCCACCCGCTTCAACTTCGTCTCGATCGTGCAGGGCAGAGTCACCCCGTCGATCGTCTTGAAGTCGCTGTAGGTGGTCACCAGCTCTCTTTGGTCATTGACGAACTCGCGGATGCCGAACGGGCCAAATTCGCGCCCGTAGGTGTGGCTGACCTGGATCGTCGTCTCCCTGACCTCGAGATGGCTCTTCGCATCGAGGTAGATCGTGCTCCCCACGCCGTCTCGCCTGGTGAGCCACAACTTGTAGACGGGCTTGCCATCGATCTCGTCCTTGCCCAGATACTCGATCTCGTTGCCTTTCGCCTGGTAGTCGAAGAGCGCTCCCTGGAAGTCAGCCAGGTCCTTCAAACTGTTTAGAGCGTCGCCGGTCAGGCGTGACAGCTCCGTCTTGCCCTCGGACCGCGACACCTCCCAGCCGACGGTGCCGTCATAAACCTTCGTTTGGACCCCGTCCTCGTCGGTGATCTCCCTTCGCACCTTGTGGCTCGGCGGCACGAGCTCGAGCAGCAGGGACTCTCCCTTCCTCTCCGGGAAGGTCAAGGTGCCGCTCATCCGGACCGTTTTCACCGACCTGAGCTTGCTGCCGCCCTGGGCCTGGTTGTTCTTGGCGATCAGCTCGCCGGCGGTCTGCCCCGCTGCCATGGTTGCAAAAAGGGCGCTCCCCAGCAGCAATGCAAGGCTCTTGCGCAGCATCGAGCGGTCTCCTCAGTGCGAGATGGCGCCAGGCTGGCGTCATCTGTTCTGACCCTTCAGATTGGAGTGCGGCAACCCTGGTGCCGTAGTGACACCTCCGGGCAGGCGGCGGCTGAAGGCGCCGCGGGACGGCGGCCTGGCAGAGGATGGCAGAGGGCTTGCTTCCTCCTCCCACGGCATGGATGAGTTTCGGCACGGCGAAGGGAAACATACCCCTTGGCGGCGGGCTCGCGCCCTGACGGGCGAGGCCTGGCGGCGGGCTCGCGGCCTGGCTGGCGAGGCCTGGCGCCGGGTGCGCGAGTTCTGGTGGGAGCTGCGCCTGGCGCTGACGGAGCGGCCTGGGCTGCGCCGCGGGCTGGCGGTGACGCTGGCCGCCGGCGGCGCGCTCGCCTTGACGGCAGGCGTTGCCTGGCAAACCTGCGGCTTCGGAGGTTGCCCCGACGCCGCGCGGCTCGCCGCCTACCGGCCGGGTGGGGCGCCCTTGCTGCTCGACCGGCAAGGGCAGGTGATCGCCACCCTCGCTCCGGACGATCTGCCGGAGGTGCGCCTGGCGTCGCTGCCGGCTTTCCTTCCCGACGCGTTCGTGGCGATCGAGGACCGGCGCTTCCTGCAGCACGGCGCCGTCGACTGGCGCCGGGTCGCCGGCGCATTCGCCGCCAACCTGCGGGCCGGCGGCTTCGAGCAGGGCTTCAGCACCATCACGATGCAGCTGGCTCGCAATCTCTTTCCCCAGCAGATCCCCGGCCAGGAGCGGACGGCAGCCAGGAAGCTGCTCGAGATCCGCGTCGCGCAGGAGCTGGAGGCGCACTTCAGCAAATCCGAGATCCTCGAGCTCTACCTCAACCACATCTACTTCGGCAACAGCGCGCGCGGCGTCGAGGAGGCGGCCTGGCAGTACTTCCGCCAACCGGCGGCGCGGCTCACCCTGGCGCAGGCGGCAGTGCTCGCCGCGCTGCCCAAGGCGCCCAGCCGCTACGATCCGCGGCGCCATCCGCAGCGTGCGCTGGCGCGGCGCAACCTGGTGCTGGCGCGGATGGCGGCGCAGGGCCGGGTGGCGCCCGAGCTTGCCGCAGCGGCGGCGCGCGAGCCCCTCGAGGTGCGTGCAGCGCCGGAGCGCCCGCGTGCCCGGCCGATGTTGGCGCGCTACTTCGTCGAAGAGGTGCGGCACGAGCTCGACGAGCGCTTCGGCGAGAGCCTCTACGCGGCGCCGGTACGGGTGTGGACCACGCTCGACCTCGCGGCGCAGCGGGCCGCCGAGGAGGAGCTCGACCGCCAGCTGCGCGCCATCGAGTCCGGCAAGCTGGGGCGGGTCTCGCGGAGGCAGGGCGGCAGCCACGGCGATGCTGGGGAGGGGAGCGAGGGGAAGCAGGGCGAAGGCGCTGGCGGCAGCAAGGAGCTCGAGGGTGCGGTCGTGGCCCTCGAGGCCGCCAGCGGCGACGTCCTGGCGTGGGTGGGGGGCCGGGATTTCGGCGCTTCGCAGTTCGACCGCGTGGCGCGCGGCCAGCGGCAGGCGGGGAGCGCCTGGAAGCCGTTCGTCTACGCCGCCGCCCTGGCGCGCGGCTATCCCTTGAGCCAGCCCATCGCCGATACGCCGCTGGTCGTGCCCATCGCCGGCGGCGGGACCTGGGAGCCGCGCAACTATGACGGCTCCTTCGACGGCCGGGTGACCCTGCGCGAGGCCCTGGTGCGCTCGAAGAACGTGCCGACCGTGCGCCTGGCCGAGGCGGTCGGCTACGAGCGCATCGCCGCACTGGCCAAGAGCGACGGCATCACGGCAGCGGTGCCGCTGCTGCCCTCGATGCCGCTCGGCACCGTCTCGGTCTCGCCGCTCGAGCTCACCGCCGCCTACACCGCCTTCGCCAGCCTCGGCTGGCAGGTCGCGCCCCGGCTCGTGCTGCGCGTCGAGCGCGCCGACGGCACCGTCCTCTGGAACGCGCCGGCGCCCAGCCGCCGGCAGGTGCTCGATCCGGCGGTCGCCTACCTCCTCGACGACGCCTTGCGCGAGGCGCTCGCACACGGCAGCGGCGCGCCAGGCCTGCCGCCAGGCTTCGCCGGGCACGCCGCCGGCAAGACCGGCACCAGCACCGGCGGCAACGACCTGTGGTTCATCGGCTTCACCCCGACCGTGGTGGCGGGGGTGTGGATCGGTTACGACGAGCCGCGGCCGGTCGCCGACCAGGCCACCGGGGGCAGACTGGCGGCGCCGGTTTTCAAGCGGCTGATGAGCCGCCTCTACGCCGGCCGCGCCGCGCCGCAGTGGTGGCAGATGCCGCCGGGAGTCGCGGCGCTGCCGGTCGACCCCGCTTCCGGCCAGGTGATCTCCGAGGGCTGCGCTCCCGCCGCCGGCGCGCCCGCGGCACAGGAGCTCTTCCTCGCCGGCCGCGAGCCAGCCGCCACCTGTCCGGGCGTCGCCGCCGTCGCCGGGATGGCTGCGCTCGGCGCGCTCGAGGGCACCGCGGAGGCGGCGCCTTCGGCCGGCGGCGGCGAGGGCGGTGGGATGGGGAGCGGGCCGGCCGGCGAGTCCGCGGCGGTGCCGGGCAAGGCACCGCCGGACCAGGCCGAAGGCGGGGACGCCGCCGCGGCGCCGGCTCCCCCGGCTCCGCTGGCTCCCCCGGCTCCGATTACCGCTGCCCCTGCTCCGTCGCCGCCTCGGGCGACGGCGGGAGCCACCGGCGGCGGGGAGGCCGGCGGCGAGGTGCCGGCGGCGGAGCCGTCCGAGCCCGACGCCGGCGCGCCGTCTGCAGGAGAGAGCCCGCGCTCCGGCGCCGCCGGCCAGGCGCTGCCGCCTGAAGCGCCGGGTGCCGCAGGCGACGCCGGCCAGCCCGGTGGGCGCGGCTACGGCGGCGGCGCGGGGGCTCTGCACAACCTGGGCGGCTGGTGGGAGGTCACCAATACCGTCGACGCCGCGAGCCCCGGGCAGGACCGTGCCGTGCGGGTGACCTATCGCATCGCCCTGCACCAGGAAGGCACCCGGATCACCGGCGAAGGCGAGAAGTGGGCGGAGGATGGCCGCCCGTTGCCCACTGGCGCACGCGCGCCGATCGACCTTGCCGGTACGGTGGAAGGGCGCCAGGTGCGGCTGCGCTTCGTCGAGCGCGGCCCGCGCCGCGCCTCCCGCGGGACCTTCCTATGGCGCATGTCGAGCAGCGGCGAAGACCTTGCCGGTACTTTCGCCACCAGCGCCGCCGACGTCCACGGCGCCTCCGTGGCGGTCAAGTTGCGTTGAGCCCCGTCGAAACCCGCCCGCCCCCGGTTTCGGGGGCTTGGGCGGTGGGGCTTGACGGGTGTGTGGGGATCAGGCCTGCTTGGGTTTCCACAGGGCGAGCATCGCGCCGGTGGGGTCCTCGATGATGCTGAACCAGCCGGCGCCCATGACCTCGGTGACATCCTTCAGCACCTTGGCGCCCAGCGATTTGGCCTTCTTGGTCGCGGCCTCGACGTCGTCCACCCCGACGTAGGCCAGCCACATCGAGGGTGCGCCGGGCACCGGATGTTTCAACATGCCGCCGCCCGTCCCCTCGCCGACCTTGATCATGGTGTAAGTGTCGTGGTCGCCCATCGGCATGTCTTCCAGGGTCCAGTCGAAGAGCTTGCCATAGAAGCCCTTCGCCTTGGCGACGTCGGTCGTGTTCAGCTCCACGTGAACGAAAGCGTTTGCCATCTCTGTCCCTCCTTTTCGCTTGTCGAGCCGGGTCGCTTCGCCGCGCCGTGCGGCGGGCGGCCGGGGTTCGATTGTAGACGAGCGAGATGGCCGGGAATCGACGGGACGGGGGTGACGTCTCCGTGACACTCGACCCGGGTGCCGGAGAGAGAGCCGGAGAGAGAGCCAGAGAGAGACGACGGAATGAGGAATGCCCGGAAAGACAAAAGGCCCCGGCGCGTGGCCGGGGCCTTAGGGGTTGGTCTCAGTGGCGTTGGGTTCCCCCTTTCGGGGGTCTCAACCGGCAGCGCCTGAAGCCTGGGCGGCGCCGAAGCGCGCCTGGCTTGCCGTATTTTCGACGCTTTGGAGGATTCCCCTTACGAGGACGCCACCTCCACCGAACCGTGTCTACTTAAATCCACTGGACCACCTCCTTTCTGGGCGTCTTCCTAATCGGCAGGTCCCAGCCCGCCCGGCTCCGTGGGCCGCCCATGCCTCTTTGGAGCCGCCACGTCGCTCCCGGACAGGGAGCGCGTGGAACGATGGCGCTATGGTGCAAGATGCACAGCCGCTTGTCAACCGAGCCGCCGCCGCCCCGCCGCTGCCAATCGGCCTGCCGCCGCGCGGGGGCGGTGCACCTGCGGCCGCCGCCCTGCGGCCGCCCGGGGCCGCGCCATCACTTGACGTAGACGGTCTTGACGTTGACGAACTCGCGGATGCCGAAGGGGCCGAGCTCGCGCCCGTAGCCCGACTGCTTGATGCCGCCGAACGGCAGCCGCGGATCGGAGCGCACCAGGTCGTTGACGAAGCAGCTGCCGGCCGCCAGCCGGCGCGCCACCGCCTCGCCGCGGCGCGCGTCGCGAGTGAAGACGGCGGCGCCGAGACCGAAGACCGAATCGTTGGCCACCCGGATCGCCTCGTCCTCGCCGTCCACCGCGATGAGCGCCGCCACCGGCCCGAACAGCTCCTCCTCGTAGGCGGGCATCCCCGGAGCGACGCCGGCGAGCACGGTCGGCGGATAGTAGGCGCCAGGCCCTTCGGGAAGCTGGCCGCCGAGCAGGCAGCGGGCGCCGGCACGGAGGCTGGCCGTGACCTGAGCGTGCAGCTGGTCGCGCAGGTCGCGGCGAGCCAGCGGTCCAACGTGGGTGCCGTCGCGCAGCGGGTCGCCGACCACCTTGGCGCGCATCGCCGCCACGAAACGCCGCTCGACCTCGTCCGCGAGCCGCCGCGGGATCAGGAAGCGCTTGGCGGCGATGCAGCTCTGGCCGCTGTTGATCAGCCGGCTCTCGACGCAGGTGGCGACAGCCAGGTCGAGATCGGCGTCCTCGAGGATGAGGTAGGGGTCGCTGCCGCCCAGCTCGAGCACCGTCTTCTTGATCAGCGAGCCGGCCTTGCCGGCGACCGCGCGGCCGGCCGGGGTGCTGCCGGTCAGGGTGACGGCGGCCACCCGCGGGTGCTCGATCACCTTGTCCACGTCCCGGGACGGGATCAGCAGCGCGCGGAACAGTCCGTCGGGCAGGCCCGCGTCGCGGAGCACCTCCTCGATGGCGAGGGCGCAGCCCGGCACGTTGGAGGCGTGCTTCAGCACGCCGGCATTGCCGGCCATCAGCGCCGGGGCGGCGAAGCGGAAGACCTGCCAGAACGGGAAGTTCCAGGGCATCACCGCCAGCACCACGCCAAGCGGCTCGAAGGCTACGTAACTGCGGCTGGCGTCGGTCGCGACCGGCTCGGGAGCCAGGAAGGCAGCCGCCTGCTCGGCATAGAAGTCGCAAACCCAGGCGCACTTGTCGACCTCGGACAGGCCGCCGGCGAGGACCTTGCCCATTTCCCGGGTCATCAGCTCCGCGTAGGCGCGGCGCCGGTCGCGCAGCAGATGCGCCGCGCGCCGCAGGCGGTCCGCGCGCTCCTCGAAGCTGGTCTCGCGCCAGCTCAGGAATGCGGCATGGGCCGCCTCGACGGCGCGATCGACCTCCGCCGGCGGCATCTCCTCGTAGGTGTGGGTGGTCTCGTCGGTGGCCGGGTTGATGCTCGCGATGGTCATGGTCCAAGGCCCTCCTGCCGCCTCGCGCCCCGGCTCGGGCGGGGCGCCGGCGGTTCCTGCCGGTAGTATCGGCCAAACGTCGACAACCTGAACATCGCCTCGACTCAAACACCCACGGGCCAGCGTCGGCCGCGGGTCAGCGGCGGATCCAGAAGACGACCCCGTGGTCGGCGAAGGCGGGAACGAAGCGCTGCCCGAGGTAGCCCCGGAGCAGCGGGGCGCGCACGCGATTGGAGACGCCGTCGATGGCGGAGTGCACGTCGGGGAAATCGATCAGGACGGCGCGGACCGAGAGGTCCCGTTCGAGCCTGGTGATGACCTCGCGCTGCGCCGCCGCGCTTTCGACGAAGGGGATCTCCTGATGGCGCATCGGGCAGCGGCGGGCGAAGAGGTAGTAGAGCACCGGGTGGTTGGTGAAATCGAACCAGGTCTCGCCCGGCCGCAGCTGCGTGTCGACGAAGCGCTTGACCGCCTCGATCGGTGCGCGCAGGGCGGGATCGAACACGACGCCGCGGCAGCGCGGCGTGGCATCGATCTCGACCGCGCCGGCCGGCGGCCTGGCGCCGCCGCTCGTGCGCAGCGGCGTCGCCAGGCCGAAGAGGTGGCCCAGGGGGTTCGCCAGCCAGGCGAGCGCCACCGCGAGCGCCACCGTCGCGGCCCGCGCGCGCTGGTGGGCGAGCAGGTAGAGCGCGCCGACGAGGAAGGCAGCCATGGCGATGCTGGCGTAGAGGTGACGGCGCTCGGCGTAGGCCGCGCCGGCGAGTGCGATCCAGAGGCCGATCAGCCAGACGCCGTCGCCCCGCGCGGCGGCGAACGGGGCCCGGGCGAGCCCGGCCGCGGTCGCCAGGACGATGAGGACCCAGAGCAGTGCGCAGACGCACTCCGGTTGCACCCAGGAAGGCAGCGAGGTGCCGAGCGCCCGCAGGCAATCGGGGCCGGCGAGGGGGCCGCTGACGTAGGCGCGGCCGGCGGGGAGCAGCTCGTGGAACGTGACGCGCAGAAAAGCGCCGGCGAACCCCATCGTGGCGAAGGCCGCGAGGATCGCGGCCCCGGCGGCGGCCCCGCCGGCGGCGAGCGCGGCGAGCGCGCGACCACGCCGCGCCGACCGCACGGCGGCGACGGCGGCCACGATCCCGGAGTAGACGGCGAAGTCGGGCGAGGCCAGGAAGGAGACGGCGGCGACGGCCCCGGCGACTGCGAGCCAGCGCGGCGAGCGCAGGCGCGTCGCGGCGGCCGCGCCGGCCAGCGCGAACAGCGCCAGCGCGGGGCGGAGACCCATGCCGGGGAAGAGGGTGACCGACAGCAGCGCCGCGAGAAGCCCGGCATCCGCCGCGCCGGTTGCCGCCAGGGCGACGGCGTAGACCGCCGGGAAGTTGAGGCACCTGACCACCCGGCGCACCGCGAGGACGTCGCCGGTCGAAGCGTGGCCGCTCTTCATCACCAGGAGGTCGATGGCGCCGTCGCTGATCAGCCCGTGCGTCGGCACGATGTCGGCGTAGGGCAGCCTGCCGCGCAGCATCTCGCCGGCGGGAAGCAGCTCGTGGCCGTCCTCGAAGAAGTCGAGGTGCAGCGGCGAGCCGATGCCGAGCAGCGCCACCGGATAGGCCAGCACGAACAGCGGATAGACGGCCAGGGCGACCACGGCGCGCAGCCGCCTCTCCGCGGTCGGGGCGCGCACGAAGAAGGCCACGGCAAGCGGCGCCGCCACGATCCACGCCAAGGCCGCGATCGCGGCGGCCTTCGCCGGCAGCCATTGCAGCTGCAGCATCACGGCCAGGGGCGCCGGCGCCAGCGCTAGCCCGGGATGGCGCAGCGAGGCGATTCGGCCGGCGCCAAGCCGGAGGGCGAGCATGAGGATGACGGCCACGAGCAAGCAGGTGACCGGATTCCTGCCGGCGGGTGCGAGGTCGAGGACGGCGAAGTAGCAGACGAGGCTGGCAGGGATCAGCAACAGGTCCCAGCGCGAGAAAACCGGGCGAAGGCCGCGCGGGAGGGCCGCCTTGGCAGAAGGCCGGCCGGCGGGCGCTAACCGGGGCGGGCGCGTCTCGCCGGCCGGGACGGGAAGAGCGCTGCGGCCGCCGGCCTGGTCTCCCAGGTCGGGTGCCGGCTTACCCGCCGCTGCCGCCGCCGTCCCCGCCGCCGCTGCCGCCGCGGCGACAGCGCCAAGCAGCAAGACGTCCGCCAGATCGCCGCCGTAGAGGAGGGTCAGCGGCGCGCCTGCCAGAGCCGCGCAGCAGGCGATCCGGGCCCACGCCGGGGCGTCGGCGAGGCGGCGCGCGGCGAGGGCGCCGGCCAGGGCGCAGGCCATGGGGACGAGGATGAGCGCCGCGAGCTGGAGGAAGGGGCCTGCCGCGTCGAGCCCCAGCGCCGTCATCGCGCCGGGGATCTGGTCAGGCGCAGCGGGCCGTTGCAGGCGAGGTCCGAGAACCACCGCCAGGGCAAAGCCCCAGGCGGCCGCGGCAGCGCGCACATACCAGGCGTGGCGCGCCATGGTGCGTTGGCGATGGGGGCCCTGCACCGAGCGCTCGGTCAAAGGCTAGCGCCGCGCCGGGCCGGCCGGCGCCGGCAATGGCGAGAACCCGCGCTCCGCGGCCCGCGCCCAGACGAGCGCCAGGGGCGGCGGCGAGCGCGGCTCGAAGACGTGGACCCCGGCAGCCAGCTCGCGGGGCGCGGTGAGCTCCTGCCCATCGAGGCGGCCGCGCGCCGGGCCGCTGCTGCCGAGGATGGTGTAGCGGCCAGGGATCTGGACCTGAAACAGGATCGCCCGCGGCGGCGCGGCGGGGGAGGTCTCGGCCAGCCACTTGCCGCAAACCCTGACCGGGCCGACCGGCAGGAAGTTGGCGTCCAGGAACTGCTTGCCCCGCGGCGGCAGACGCCGGCTGGCCAGGGTGGCGACGCAGACATGGTTGGCGAGGACCGCCTCGGGGATGGTGTCGGCGATGCGGCCCCTGGCCATCGCCTCGCGGGTGATGTCCTCGAGCACCGGGAAGAAGGCGCGGCGGCGGAAGACGGCGTCGCCCTTGTCGTCGAAGACCGCCTCGCCGGGCCCGGTGAGCCGCAGCGCCGCCTCGACGATCGCGGTCGTGGGGGCGGTCTGGTCGCCGCGCAGCGGCCCGTGGAGCACGTCGATGAACAGCTCGACGGCGAGAGCCAGGGCGAGGAAGGCCCGTCCGCCGGCGCTCCAAGGTCGGCCGGATGCCGCGGAACCCGCACCGGCCGCGGCCGTGGCGGCTGCGGCCGGCACGGCGGGTCCGGATGCGGCCGACACGGTGGGTGCCGTGGGCGCCGCGTGCGCCAGCAGCGGCGCAGGCGAAGCGGGGTCCGTCTCGCCGGCCGGCTTCCCGCGCCAGCCGCCGGTCGCGGCCGCCGCCACGAACAGGCACACCAGCGGCTCGACCGGCAGCCAGGTCTGCGAGGTGATGAGCGGCCACAGTGCCTGCATGGCGATCAGGTACGAGCCGGTGGTCGCCGCCAGCAGCAGCCGCTGGCGGGCGAAGGCCGGCGGCCCGGCGCGCAGGGACCAGCGGGCGATGACCAGGAGCAGGGGCACCCCGATCGCCAGGATGACGGCGCGCTTCAGCGGCGGGGGACCATGCTGGCTCACCTGGAGGTTGTGCCACACCGCGCCGGCGAGCAACGCGTCGAGCGCGCCGTGGCGCTGGAAATAGAGCGCCACGGCGGCCGGGACCGCCGCAACTCCGGCCAGACCGGCGCCGGCGGCCGCCAGCGCCGTCGCGGTGCCACGGATGAGCCCACGGGCGGGCGCCGCCCGGGGCGCCGGCGGCCCCGCCTCTCCGAGCCCGGCGGCGCGGCCGCCGGCTTCGCCGCTGGTAAGGGCAATCGGCCAGAGCGCTGCCGCCAGGGCCGCGCCCAGCAGACAGACGAGAAGTAGGCTGCTCTTGAGCGACACCGCCGCTGCCGCGCCCACCAGCAAGCCGGTGGCAAACAGGCGGCCCGGGCCCAGGCCGCCGCCCAGGCGGCCAGAGCGGACAGCGCCGCCCAGGCGGCCCGGGCCGCCGCCGGTCGCGACCGCGAAGGCGGCCAGCCAGAGCAAGGTCCATGGCACGTCGGTACGGAACTCGAGCGTCTTGACGAAGAACGGCGGCAGCAGCGCGGTCAACACCGTGCCCCACAGCGCCGCCCGCGCCGAGAGCAGACGCCGGCCTATGAGGTAGGTGACGGCGAGGGCCGCCAGGTACAGCGGCAGCATGGTGAGGCGCAGCCAGAACAGCGACCGCACGCTCTCCCCGAACGCCGCCAGCAGCGGCGCCCAGAGCATGTGGAACAGGGGCGTGTGGTTGTCGAAGAAGTCGCGGTACTGGACCAGGCCGCGGGTCCATCCCCAGACGACGTGGGCATGCTGCGGCTCGTCCGAGTTGAACCGGTACTCCCAGACGCCGAGCAGGCGCAGCGCCACCGCCACCGCGAGCAGGGCGAGGCCCAAGCCGCGCTCGCGCGGCGTCATGGAATCGGCGCGCTCGCGCGGCGTTACGGGATCGGCGCGCTCGCGCGGCGTTACGGAATCGGCGCGTTCGCGCGGCGTCATGGAAGGTCGCGCTCGCGCGGCGTTACGGCGAGGTCGCGATCGCGCGGCATCTTGGAAAATTCGGGCTCGCGCTCGTGCAGCGGCGGCGGGGGATTCGGGGGGACGGTGGACACGGCGCTCCGCGTGGCTGTGTACTCATACCATGATTGCCCGTGACCAGGCCGTCCGTCCGGCTGTGCTACCCTTTGCCGGACCCTTCGGCGGGAGTCGGAACACGCTGCAGACCAGGATAACGAGTGAAGGAAGAGTACATACGTTGGACCACGCCCTACCTGGGAGGACGGGTGTTCGAGATGCTCGTCTTCGGCCACGCCGGCGTCCCGGTGATCTTGTTCCCGACCTCCCAGGGCCGGTACTACGAGTACAAGGATTTCCGCCTGATCGAGGCCGCCGGAGCGCTGGTCGATGCCGGCCGCGTGAAGCTCTATTGCCCTGACAGCATCGACGGCGAAAGCTGGTACAACTACGGGATCCATCCCGCCGACCGTGTCAAGACCCACATGGCCTACGAAAACGTCATCGTGCATCAGGTCTTCGAGCACGCGCGAGCCGACACCGGCTACGCGCGCGTCGCGGTCGGCGGCTGCAGCTTCGGCGGCTATCACGCGATGAACGTGGCGCTGCGCCATCCCGATCGGGTGTCGCACCTCATCAGCATGAGCGGCGCTTTCGACATCCGCCAGTTCATGGGCGGCTACTATGACGACAACGTTTACTTCAACAACCCGGTGGATTTCCTGCCAGGTCTCGATGATCCCTGGTACATCCACCACCTACGGCGGATGGGGATAGTGCTCGGCGCCGGCGAATGGGACGTTTGTCTGGATGCCAGCTCCTGGTTCTCCCGCCTGCTCGACGCCAAGGGCATCCCGCACTGGCTGGACGTCTGGCGCTGGGCCAAACACGATTGGCCGCTGTGGTGGGACATGTTCCCACGCTATCTTGCCAAACTCTGAGGAGAGGGATATTTCATGACGCCAACCAAGAAGGTGGGAATCCTATTCGGCCAGGAGGACAGCTTCCCCTGGGCCTTCATCGATCGGGTCAACGCGAAGGGCGCCGCCGCCGGGATCGTCGCCGAGCCGGTGCGCATCGACAAGGTCATCCAGGGCGCCGACACCGGCTATGCCGTGATCGTCGACCGCATCTCGCAGGACATCCCGTTCTACCGGGGTTACCTGAAGAACGCTGCGCTCAACGGCACCGCGGTGGTCAACAACCCCTTCTGGTGGAGCGCCGATGAGAAGTTCTTCAACAATTGCCTGGCCACCAAGGTCAGAGTGGCGGTGCCCAAGACGGTGTTGCTGCCGTCGAAGCAACACCCTCCCGACACCAACGAGCGCTCGATGCGCAACCTCGCCTATCCGCTGGACTGGGAGGCCATTTTCGCCTACGTGGGCTTCCCGGCATTCTTCAAGCCGTTTGCCGGCGGCGGCTGGAAGAACGTCTACAAGCTCCACGACTCCGAGGAATTCTTCCGCGCCTATGACGACACCGGCCAGCTGGTGATGATGCTGCAGGAGGAGATCGCCTTCAACGAGTACTTCCGCTGCTATTGCATCGACGTCCGCGACGTGCGCATCATGCAGTACGACCCCAAGGCGCCGTTCCACGAGCGCTACGTGCGCAACGGCCCGCCGGTCGCCCCCGAACTGCTCGACAAGGTGCGCGACGGCGTGCTGCGCCTGAACCAGGCGCTGGGCTACGACTTCAACACCGTCGAGTTCGCCGTCCGGGACGGCGTCCCCTATGCCATCGACTTCTGCAACCCGGCGCCGGACGCCGACAAGTTCTCGATCGGCGACGACAACTTCGAGTGGGTCGTGGAAGCGGCTGCCAACATGGCGGTGCGCAAGGCGCTGGCGCACCAACTCGGCAGGAACAACCTGACCTGGGGCCAGTACGTGATCGACGCCGCCGGCGGCGGCACGGCAAGCGCCTCCGGCGGCGCCGCCTCCGGATCGACTCCGCCGCCGCCCGCTGATGCGGCAACCGCGGCGGCGGCCGAGCACCCGGCGGTCGAGACCACGCCGCTGGCCGACCGCTGGGTCGACGACCGCAAGGTTTAGCGGCAGCAGCCGCGGGCAGGGGAAAGCCGGTGCGCCGGCCGCGGAGGTGAGAGCCATGTCCGACGAGACCAAGCAATTCACCCTCGGCATCGAGGAGGAGTTCCAGCTCATCGACCCCGAGACGCGGGACCTGCGCTCACACATCCAGCATCTGCTGGCCGACCGCGAGACGGGGCCGGCGCTGCGCGATCAGCTCAAGCCCGAGCTGCACCAGTCGGTGATCGAGGTCGGCACCAAGATCTGCGCCGACATCGGCGAGGCCCGCCGCGAGGTGATGACGCTGCGCCGCGATCTGGCCTCCCTGGCGCGGCGCAATGGCCTGACCATCGCCGCCTCCGGCACCCATCCCTTCGCGCACTGGAAGGACCAGGCGATCACCCAGCATCCGCGCTACGAGGAGATCGTCGAGGACATGCAGCAGCTGGCGCGGGCCAACCTGATCTTCGGCCTCCACGTCCATGTCGGCATCGCCGACCGCGAGGTGGCGATCCACATCATGAACGCCGCCCGATATTTCCTGCCGCACATCTTCGCGCTGTCCACCAACTCGCCCTTCTGGCAGGCCCGCAACACCGGCCTCAAGTCTTACCGCAGCAAGATCTTCGACCGGTTCCCCCGCACCGGCATCCCGGACTATTTCGCGAGCCTCTCGGAATACGAGAACTACATCAAGCTGCTGATCAAGACGGGGTGCGTCGACAACGCCAAGAAGATCTGGTGGGACCTGCGCATGCACCCGTTCTTCGACACCCTCGAGTACCGGATCTGCGACGTGCCGATGCGCGTCGACGAGACGATCGCCCTGGCGGCGCTCATCCAGGCGGTGACCGTCAAGGTGTACAAATTGATCCGCAACAACCTGGGGTTCCGCCTCTATCGCCGGCTGCTGCTCAACGAGAACAAGTGGCGGGCGGCGCGCTACGGCATCGCCGGCAAGCTGATCGATTTCGGCAAGCAGGCCGAGGTTCCCTGCGTCGATCTCATCCACGAGCTGCTCGAGTTCGTCGACGACGTGGTCGACGAGCTGGGCAGCCGCCGGGAGATCGACCACATTCATGAGATCCTGCGCCACGGCACCGGCGCCGACCGGCAGCTGCTGGTCTGGGAGCAGTCCGGCCGCGACTACCAGGCGGTCGTCGATTACATCGTCGCCGAGACCCACGCCGGCCTCTGAGAATCAACAACCATGATCCCGGACCTGCGGCAGGCGTTCAACGCCGCCTTCACGGACGAGCGCTATCAGGCTCTGGTTTCATGGCTGCAGGCCGAGGCCGGCCTGCACATCCCGTTCCGCATCTGCGAGACGCCGGTGTTCCTGCCGGCGGCTCTCACCGCGGAGCTGGAGCGCGCCGCCCGGGAGGTGCTGGCGGCGGTGAGCTCGCGGGAGTACCTGCGGACCGCGGCGCGGGCGGTGCCGCCGCAATATCGGGTGCCCGGCGAGGACGCCCATCCCGCCTTCGTGCAGGTGGATCTGGCGCTCGCCGAAGTCGACGGGGAGGTGCTGCCGCGCCTGATCGAGCTGCAAGGCTTCCCGTCGCTCTACGCCTTCCAGTGGCTGCTCAACCGCGGCTATCGGCGCCACTTCGACCTCCCTGACGGCATGACGCCGTACTTCGGCGGCATCGACGACGAGTCGTATCGCGAGTGCCTGCGCCGGTTGATCGTCGGCGACGCCGACCCCCGCACCGTGGTGCTGCTCGAGATCGAGCCCGAGCAGCAGAAGACGCGGGTCGACTTCGTGATGACCGAGAAGCTGCTGGGAGTGCCGACGGTCGGCCTTGCCGACGTCTCGGTGCGGGGCCGCCAGGCTTTCTATCGCCGCCCGGTGCAGGAAGGCGGCGGCGAGGTCCCGATCCGGCGGATCTACAACCGGGTGATCTTCGACGAGCTGGCCCGCCGCGGCCTCGAGCTGCCGCCGCTGTTCCGCACCGACCTGGACCTCGCGTGGGTCGGCCACCCCAACTGGTACTGGCAGCTCAGCAAGTTCTCGCTGCCGTTCATCCCCGGTCCCTACGCGCCCCCCTGCCATTTCCTCTCGGAGCTGCGCGAGCTGCCCGGAGACCTCGAGAACTACGTGCTCAAGCCGCTGTTCTCGTTCGCCGGCCACGGCGTCGAGGTCGGCGTCACCGCCGAGCAGCTGCGGGCGATCTCGCGGCCGGAGGACTACATCCTGCAGCGCCGCATCGAGTATGCGCCGGCCGTTGCCACTCCCGACGTGCCGGCCAAGGTCGAGGTGCGGATGATGTTCGTCTGGGACGAGCGGCCGCGGCTGATCAACAACCTGGTGCGCATGACGAAGGGCAAGATGGTGGGCGTCGACTTCAATAAAGACCGCACCTGGGTCGGTTCCAGCGTCGCCCTGCACGCGCCTGCCTGACGGCGATTCGTCTAGGCTTGAGGGCTCCGATAGAAGAAGCGGAGGGCCCGGGGCAGCCGCCGGCGCCAGCTGGCCTCGGAGTGGGCGCCGCGCGGGTCGGCGCGGAACATCAGGTGATCGGGATCGTAGCCGCGGTTGGCGAGGTGGGCGGCCATCGCCGCCACCTGCGGCAGCAGG
Source organism: Thermoanaerobaculia bacterium (assembly GCA_035949675.1). Classification (GTDB taxonomy): domain Bacteria; phylum Acidobacteriota; class Thermoanaerobaculia; order Multivoradales; family UBA5704; genus JASLEW01. The sequence continues at coordinate 4,568 of DASZHY010000006.1, read as the reverse complement.
GTGCCCCTCCCCTCGCGCACGCCGCAATCGAGATAGATGCGCGACACCTGAGGCGCCGGCTGCGCCTGCACCCAGTGCAGGATCTCGCCGTCCTCGACCCAGAACGACGGCGACATCACCAGCGCGCCGCCAAAGCACCGGGGCTTGCGGAAGTGGGCGTAGAGGGCGGCCAGCCCGCCCATCGAGGAGCCGCCGACCACGGCGCCGAGCGGGCCGCCGATCAGCGGCAGCTCGGCGGCGAGCCGCGGCATCAGGCTGTCCGCGATCCAATCGAGCAGCCCGTCGAGGCCCGCCCCGCGCGCCGCCGTGCCGCCGTTTTCGGCCGCGAAGGGCGACAGCTCGTCGATGCGCTTCGAGCCGCCGTGGTCGATGCCGACGACCACCGGCGCCGGCCGCTTGCCGCGCGCCAGCTTCTCGACGGCAAGGTGCAGGTGCCAGCCGCCGGCAAACGAAGGAGGGTCGTCGAAGACGTTCTGGCCGTCGAACATGTAGAGCGCAAAGCGCGGCGCGTCCGCCGTGAAGGTCGAGGGCAGGTAGATCCGCACCAGCCGCGGCGCATGTCCGGGGACGGCGAGCGGCCCCAGAATGTGAACCCGCCCCGCCAGCCAATCTGCGGCCAGCGGCGCGTCTTCGGGCAACGCCGGCGCCGGCCCTGGCACTGGCTCCGGCCCCGGCGCCGCCGGCAGCGCCCCGGCCTGACCTGGCCCGGCCGCGCCCCGCCGCGGATCGGGCGGCGTCGCGTCGCTGCCGGCGGCCGCTGCCGCCGCCGCCAGGTCCGCCAGCCGGGTCAGAAGCTCCACGACCTCCGCCGGGTCGCGCAGCCGGTAGGTGGCGGCGGTCGGCCGCGGCTCCTCGGCAACCAGGATGCCGATGCCGCCGCGGTCGGCCACGGCGGCAAAGGCATCCTCGTCCGTCACGTCGTCGCCGAGGAAGACCGGCAGCGCATCCGGGCCGTCGAGCCCGAGCCGGCCAAGAAGCCAAAGCAGCGCCTTGCCCTTGTTCCAATCGACGTCGGGCCGCAGCTCCCAGACCTTCTTGCCGCCGGTCTTGCTAAGGCGCGGGCCCTGGCTCGCGGTATCGCCGGCGGTGCCGGCGGCGCGATCCACCGCCGCCTCGACCCGCGGCAGGTCGCGGTCGGCGACCAGCCGGTAGTGCACCGCGACCGCGAAGCGCTTGTCCTCGACCAGCACGCCTTCGATGCCGGCCAGGTCGCGGCGCAGGCGGTCGGCGACACGCTGCATCGCGGCGGGCACCCCCTCGCCAACCTCCTGGCGGAGCGGCGGCTCGCCAGGCGCCGGCGGCGGTCCGGCGATGTCGAAGCCGTGGCTGCCGGCGTAGTAGAGCTGCGGCAGCCCGACCAGCGCCGCGGCGTCGTCGCGCAAGCGACCCGAGAGGATCGCGACCGGCATCCGCCCGGCCAGGCGCCCCAGCACTGCCCGCGCCGCCGGCGGCAGCAGCGCCAGCTCCGGCCGGCGGACGATCGGCGACAGCGTCCCGTCGTAGTCGAGGAAGAGAGCCGGGCGCTTGCCGGCCAGGCGGCCGGCGATCTCGGGCCAGCGCTCGAGCGCCAGAGGCTGAGTCATCAGCAGGTCAGCAGGGGGCAGGCAGGCAGGTCGGCCGGGCCGACTACACTTCCGCCCAGCTCTTGTCGACTTCGGCGGCGGGCGCCAGGACCTCCTTGGGAGTGCGGAAGTCCTCCGGCACGGTCCCCAGGGCGGCCTTGAGGTAGCAGTCCACCCACCAGAAGATGTCCTGCTTGCGCACCACCTCCTGCATGCCCTGCATGCGCCGCAGGCGCTCGGTGGGCGACATCTCGAAGGCCGTCTTGAGGGCGTCGGCCATGCCTTCGATGTCGTGGGGGTTGACCAGCAGCGCGCCGCTCTTGAGCTGCGCGGCGGCGCCGGCGAACTCCGAGAGCACCAGCGCGCCCAGGCCATCCACCTGGCAGGCGACGAACTCCTTGGCGACCAGGTTCATGCCGTCCTTGAGCGAGGTCACCATGCAGGCACGGGCCATGCGGTAGAGCGCCACCAGGTCGCGGCGCATCAGGCTGCGGTAGTGGTAGTGAACCGGCACCCATCCCGGGGTCGAGAACTCGCCGTTGATCTCGCCGACCAGCTGCTCGATCTCCGCCTTGAGCGCCTGGTAGTCGGCCACCGCCTCACGGCTGGGCACGACGATCTGCATCAGCAGCGCACGCTCGCGCAGCTCCGGGAAGCGCTGCAAGGCGTTGCGGAATGCCTGCAGCCGCTCTGGCAGCCCCTTGGTGTAGTCCAGCCGGTCGACGCCGACCACCAGCTCGTAGGGTCCGATGCGCCGCCGCAGGTCCCCCACCCGCAGGTCGACCTCCTCGGAGCAGGCGGTCTCGGAGAAGGAGGCGTAGTCGATGCCGATCGGGAAGGTGCCGACGCGGACCGCCTGGTTGTGGGTGCGAACCTCGACCAGGCTGGCGTCCTCGACGCGCTGCGGTCCGCCGAACTTGACCTTGCGGATCTCCGGCTTGTCGAGCAGATGCTCGACGCAGGAGAGGAAGTTGCGGCGGTCGCGCTGGGTCTGGAAGCCGAGCAGGTCGTAGGACAGGAAAGCATTGAGGATTTGGCCCCGCCACGGCAGCTTCATGAAGATGTCGAGCGGCGGGAACGGGATGTGGAGAAAGAAACCGATGCGCGCCGAGGAGCGCTCGCGCACGAACTCGGCGACGTGGATCAGCTGGTAGTCCTGCACCCATACGAAATCGTCCCTGCGGCTGTGCTCTACCACCGCATCGGCGAACTTGTGGTTGACCTCGAGGTAGGTGTACCAGTACGACGGTTGGAAATCGCACCGGTCGGTCAGGTCGTGGAACAACGGCCACAGGATCGCGTTCGAGAAACCCTCGTAGAACCCCTTGATCTCTTCCTGGTTGAGCAGCACCGGCAGCAGCTCGTAGCCGCGCTCGCGGAACCCTTCCGCCATCAGCGCTTCCCAGTCTCCTCCCCGTTCGAGGGCGAGGCCCGGCCAGCCGATCCACACGCCGCCGCGGTGGGACAGCACGGGCGCCAGGGCGCTCACCAGCCCGCCGGACCCGGGTTTGAGGGTCCAGCCTGAATCTTTCTTCTCGAGAACGGTTGGCAGCCGGTTGGAAACGACGAGCAGGCGTGTGGTCGAGGGACTCAAAGTACTTGGATTCTATGGCAAAGACCTTGGCAATCGCCATAGAAAAGCCTGCGACGTTGGCGTAGCATTTCACCTGTGAGCCTGAGACACCATCTCCAAGAAGGCGAGCAGATCCTCTATCGCGCCCGCCCCAGCCGCGTGCCGCTGGTGCCCCCGCTCACCCTGGCGGCGGTCGGCGCCCTCGCCGGCCTGGTCGGCTGGAACCAGTCCGGGGGCCAGGTCTGGGTGCTGGCGCTGGCCGGCGTGGTGGTGGCGGCGGCCCTGATCTGGGCGCTCGCCCGCTACGTGGAGCTGGCCGCCAACCAGTACATCCTCACCGACCGGCGCCTGCTGCGCCTGCACGGCGTCATCAGCCAGAGCTCGATGGACTCCTATCTCGACAAGATCAACAACGTCGAGCACCACCAGAGCGTCTGGGGCCGCATCTTCGGCTTTGGCGACGTCGAGGTCGACACCGCCGCCGAGAGCGGCGCCGAGGTCTTCCCGCGCATCAGCCAGCCGCTCGCCTGGAAGCGCGCCATCGACGCGGCCACCGCCGCCTACCACTCGCCCGCCGCCCGGGCCGCCCTGGCTGCGGGTGCCGCCCGGGCTTCAGGCGCCGCAGCGCCCGCCGGGGCCACCGGGGGTGTCGGGGGCGCCGACGCCGCCGAGCGCCTCCGGCAGCTCAAGCGCCTGGCCGACGACGGCCTCATCTCGCCGGCCGAGTTCGAAGCCAAGCGCAAGCAGCTGCTCGACCAGATCTGACGATCTCGCCAGAGAGACGGCGCCGATCCCAGCGGGCGGCTCGAGGGCGGTGGCGAGATAGGCAAGAGGCGCGCTCGAAGGTCAGCGCCGCCTCGCGGCCCGCGGTTCGGCAGGCCGCGGGTTCGCGCTACAATGGGGCGGCAATGAGCCGTAACATCACCGCCGCCGTCACGCTCGGCGGGCTCGTCGAGGAGCTCCGCCAGGACCCGCGACTCGGCTCGCAGATCGTTCACGCCGCCTTCCTGCCGCCGCAGCCGGAGCGGTTCGGCGATCTCGACCCGCCGCTGCCGGAGGCGCTCGCCGGGGCGCTCGCGCGCGGCGGCGTCAAGCGGCTGTGGAGCCATCAGGCGGAGGGGCTGGCGGCGGTGAGGCGGCGCCGGGACGTGCTCATCACGACGCCCACGGCCTCGGGCAAGTCGCTGGTCTTCCAGCTGCCGGCGCTGGCCGAGGCGGCAGCCGGCGGTCCGGGCAGGGGGCTGTTCCTGTTCCCGCTCAAGGCGCTGGGCCAGGATCAGCGCGGCAAGCTGCGGCGGCTGGCCGCGGACGCGGGGCTCGACGACGGGCAGGCCGGGTGCGAGATCTACGACGGCGACACGCCGCCGGCCAGGCGCGGGGCGATCCGCAAGCGCTTGCCGCGGGTGCTGATCTCCAATCCCGACATGCTGCAC
>DASZHY010000005.1:0-16160 GCA_035949675.1 Thermoanaerobaculia bacterium | reverse complement strand
TCGAAGGGCACGGCGCCGTTGATGAAGCGGCCGTTGATGAACATCGCCGGCGTGCCGCTCACCCCGGCTTTCGAGCCGTCCTTGACGTCGGCCTCGACGGCGGGCTTCTCACGCCCCGAGTCGAGGCAGGAGTTGAAGTCGGCGGCCTTGAGGCCGAGGCCCGCCGCCTTGGTCTTGAGGGCGTCGACCGCGAGGCCCGACTGATCCTTGAACATGGCGTCGTGCATCTCCCAGAACTTCCCCTGCTCCTTGGCGCAGAGGGCCGCTTCGGCCGCCTTGGCCGCGTTCTCGTGCATGGGCAGCGGGAACTGGCGGAAGACGATGCGCACCTTGTCGCCGTACTTGGTCTTGGCCTGCTCGAGGCTCGGATTCAAGCGCGAGCAGAAGGGGCACTGGAAGTCGGAGAACTCGACGATGGTGACCGGAGCGGTGGCCGGACCCTTTGCCGGGAAGCCCATCGACGCCACCTCGACCCGCATCGGCTCCATCAAATAGTCGACCTTGTACTTGTCCTCGAGGGTCTTGAAGTACTTCTCACGCGCTTCCGCCTGCCCGGCCTGCTGCAGATACTGCTTGATCTGCGGGATCAGGGTTTCCTTGGGACGCGGCGGCATCTGCGCCTTGTTCTTCTCGTAGAACGCCTCGGCGTCGGCGTCGGTCACCGGCGCGGGCTTGATGTCCGCCAACACCGCGTCCTTGGCCACTCCGCGCGCCGCGGCCTCGGCATCGACGAGGCGGTCCTGCACCATTTTCTTGAGCTGCCCCTCGGCGATATCGTGCTTGTGCTGCTGGTACTCGCGATCGAGCTGGGCGAACTGGTCGGCGGCCTCGGCGTGCACCTCCCCGGCGGTGATCGGTTTGCCGTTGACCCGGGCCACCACCTGGCCGGCGTCGTCTTTCTGCGTGGCGGCCTTCTGGCCGCCCTTCTTGTCATCTGCCGAGCAGGCCGGCAGGAAGGTGCCGAGGGCCAGCCCCACCGCCAGCAGACTCGGGACCAGTCGCCGAGCAGCGACCCGCTTGCGATCCGATGCGTCCATGTCCAGTAACTCCTTTTTCGACCGTAACTCTCGATACGGCAATGATTTGAGCGACGATTCCGACAGCGCGACGGGGAATTTTAGCACACGGGCCACCGTCCGGAAGGCCGGATCGGCGCCTGCCAAGCAATCCCGCAGACAGCTTGTACGATTGCCGGGCCCAGACCGTTTAGAAAAGAGCTCCTCCCGGCCGGGACATGGGGGGCGAGCGGTCCCGAGGGTCGCCCGCACGGTGGCGCCGCCAAGTTGGCGCCGGCCGCAAGGGTCTATGCCCGGCGCACGGGCGCGGGGCGTCGGGGTGCCGGAGCGGCGGCGGCGAGCGGCGACAGATGGCGCGAGACCAGGCCCTCGAGGATGCGCTCGGCGCTGATGCCGCGCAGCCGCATGTCCGGGCCGGTGAGCAGCGCCTCGGCCAGCGCCAGGCGAGCGGCGCGCCAGGGGGCCGGCGGTTGGTGCGGCGAGCTCTGGCCGCCAAGCGGCCCCGCCTCCTCCTCGGGCACCGGCGACGACTCGGGCGACTGCGGCGAGCGGGCCGACCTCACCGACTCCACCGACCTCACCGACCTTACCGACCCCACCGACCTCACCGACTCCAGAACTGCGGCGGCGGCGAGGGCCCAGGGCCGCCCGGCGCGCGGATCGTCCCAGCCGGCGGACTCGCCGGCGCTTGCCCTGCCGCTGCCCGGAACGGCGCGCCGGCCCGCGCCGGCGGCAGTACCAGAGGCACCCGAGGCGCCGGCCGCGCCGGGCGGCGCACCGGGCGCGCCGGCCGCAGCCAGCGCCTCGGCGGCGCTGAGCAGATACACCGCGGCACCGGTGGCGGCGTAGGCGTCGGCGGCCGCGGCAAAGGCGCGCGCCAGCGCCTGCGCCCGCTCCGGATCGGCGGCCACCGCCGGACCGAGGAAGATGGCCAGGGAGCGGCTGCGCAGGGTCGGCAGCAGGTCGAGGCGCGACGGCGTGAGCAACAGGAAGTGGCGGGGCGCCCTGTCGTGAGGCTCCTCGAGGTTCTTGAGCAGCGCATTGGCGGCCTCGCCGGTCAAGCTCTCGGCGCTGGCGATCACGAAGACCTGGCCGCGCGCCTCGAACGGCGAGACCTGCGCCACGCGCATCAACTCGCGCGCGGCGTCGACCGAGGTCGAGGTCTTGAGATCGCGCTCGAGCACCTGGAAGTCGGCATGGAACGGCGCTTCGAGCCTGCCGGAACGGCCGGCCTCGGCGGCGGAAATGTCCGCCGCTGCCGCCCCCGCCGCGACGACACCGCCGGCCGGCCAGGCGATGCGCCGGCAGTGGCGGCAGGCGCCGCAGGGTCGGGCCTCGGGCGCCGCCTCGCACAGCAGCGTGCGCCCCAGCTCGACCGCCGCCCGCCGCCGCGCGTCGCCGTCGCCGCCGTGCAGGATCACCGCCGGGTACAGCCGGCCCTGCCGCGCCGCCTGCAGCGCCGCCTCGAGGTTCATGCGTTCACCACGCCGGCCGGCAACAGGTCGGCCAGCGCCTCGCGCACCTGCGTCGCGGTGCGCGCCGGGTCGCCGCCCGATTCGATGATGCGAAAGCGCAGCGGCTCGCGCCGCGCCTGTTCCACGAACCCTTGCCGCACCCGCTCGTAGAAATCCAGGCCTTCGGCATCCAGGCGGTCCGCTGCGCCAGGGCCGCCGGCCGGCGCGAGCTGGCGTCCTCCGGGGCCGCCGGGGACGCCGGCGCTGCCGAGGAGGCCGGGGCCGCCAGGGTCGCCGAGGCTGCCGGGGACGCCGGCGACGCTCCGGCGCCCGCCCCGGCCGCCGGCATGACGGCGCGCGCGCGCCGCGGCGGCTGGCAGATCGAACAGCAGGGTGCGGTCGGGGCGCCGGCCGCCGGTCGCCAGCAGATCGACCTGGTCGATGAGCGCCAGCGGCACGCCGCGGCCGCTGCCTTGGTAGGCGCGGGTCGAGTCGGTGAAGCGGTCGCAGAGCACCACCTCGCCGGCGGCCAGCGCCGGCTCGATCACCTCGAGCAGATGCTGCCGCCGGCTGGCGAACAGCATCAGCAGCTCGACGGTGCCGTCGATCGCGCCCCATCGGGGATCGAGGAACAACAGGCGCAAGGCGTCGCCGAGCGGCGTGCCGCCGGGCTCGTGGGTGCGGCGGCAGGCGACCCCGTGGCGGGCCAGCCACTCCGCGGCGCGCCGCAGGTGAGTGGACTTGCCGCTTCCGTCGATCCCCTCGAAGGTGATGAACAGCGGCGGCATAGATGGTCAAGTTACCACGCGGCTGCCCGGCGCGGTGCCGGCGGGGCGGCGGCGCACTGCCCGCCCCTGTGCCCGGCGCGATGCCCGGCGGGCTAGCCGCCCTGCATCAGCAGCGCCACCCCCTTGATCACCGCGTAGACCGGCACGCCGGGGCGCAGATCGAGGGTGAACAGCGACTTGCGAGTGACCTGGGCGAGCAGCGTCGCGCCGCCGGCGTCGAGCTTGACCAGGGGTTGGCGGCCGCCGGTCTCGCCGATTTCGCTGATTTCAACGATGCGCGCCGGGAAGACGTTCAGCACGCTGGTGCGCTCGGGCCGCTCGAGCGCCAGGCTGACGTCGCGCGCCAGCACCCGCACCCGCTGGCGGCTGCCCGGCGCCGCGTCGTGCCGCGGCAGGCTCAACCGCCCGCCGGCGAAATCCAGATAGGTGAGATCGAAACGCTCGTCGTGGCCCACCACCACCGCCTCGATCACCACGCCCAGCTCGGCCTCGGGCCCCCAGGGCAGCAGGTCCAGGCGCGTCGTCACCTCGGCCAGCGGCCCGGCCGCGCGCACTCTGCCCGCCGCGAGCAGCACCAGGTGGTCCGCCAGGCGCAGCAGCTCCGGGGCGGAGTGGCTGACGTAGAGCACCGGGATCTCGAGCCGCGCATGCAACCGCTCGAGATACGGCAGGATCTCCTCGCGGGCGGCGGCGTCGAGCGCCGCCAGCGGCTCGTCCATCAGCAGCAGCCGCGGGCTCGTCAGCAGCGCCCGGGCGACCGCCACCCGCTGCCGCTGGCCCCCCGACAGCGCCTCGGGGGCTCGCTGCAGCAGGGGCTCGAGCCCCAGCCATTCGACCGCCTCCTCGAAGCGCACCCGGCGCTCGTGGTCCGGGGTGCGCCGCAAGCCGTACTCGAGGTTGCGGCGCACCGACAGGTGCCCGAACAGGCCCGCCTCCTGGAAGACGTAGCCGACCCGCCGGCGGTGGGCCGGCACGAACCACCCGCGCGCCTCGTCCTGCCAGACTTCGCCGGCGACCTCGAGCAGCCCCGCCCGGGCGCGCTCGAGGCCCGCCACGCAGCGCAGCAAGGTGGTCTTGCCCGACGCCGAGGGACCGAAGACCCCGGTCACCCCGGCGGCCGGTGCCGTGAAGTCGACGTCGAGCATGAAGCCGCCGCCGCGCGCAAACTGGAAGCGGCATTTCACGCCGCGTCCCCGCCGCCGCCCCTGCGCCAACCGCGCGGCCCCCGCGGTTCCCGGGGCTCCCGCGGCTCCCGCGGCTCCCTAACATTGAGGGCGTAGACCGCCCACAGCGTAGCGAAGGAGAACAGCAGCATTCCCAGGGACAGCCGGTGCGCCTGGGCGTACTCGAGGCGCTCGACGTGATCGTAGATGGCGATCGAGAGCACCCGCGTCCGCCCCGGGATGTTGCCGCCGATCATCAGCACGACGCCGAACTCGCCCAGGGTGTGGGCGAAGCCGATCGTGGCGGCGGTCAGGAAACCCCGCCGCGCGAGCGGCACCGCGACGGTGGCGAAGCGGTCGAGCGGACCGGCGCGCAGCGTCGCCGCGACCTCGAGCGGCAGGCGGCCGACGCTCTCGAAGGCGCCCTGCAGCGGTTGCACCACGAACGGCAGAGAGTAGAGTACGGAGCCGATGACCAGCCCGGAGAAGCTGAAGACCGGCGGCTCGAGGCCCAGGGACCGCCATACCGCTCCCACGCTCCCCCGGGGTCCGAGCAGCACCAGCAGGTAGAAGCCGAGCACCGTCGGCGGCAGCACCAGAGGCAGCGCCACCACCGCCTCGATCGGGAAGCGCAGCCGGCTGCCGGTGCGCGACAGCCACCATGCGAGGGGCGTGCCGACTGCGAGCAGCAGCGTGGTGGTGACGCCGGCCAGACGCAAGGTCAGCCAGAGCGGATCGAGGTCGGCACCGGGCATGCAGGCGAGAGAATATCCTCGACCGGGAGAGGAGGACATTGCCGAAGGCGGTAGATTTGCATAAGGTCTGCTGCGGCCTCGATGGCCGCATCACTCGCCAGTCAGCTTCACTTTTCACCTTTCGCGGAGGAGTGTCCATGCCAGCAAAGAGCCCGAAGAGCAGCACCGCCGGCGCCAAGGGGCGGACCAACAGCGCTTTCATGAAGCCCATGCAGCCCGATGCGGCGCTCGCCGCGGTCGTCGGCAGCGCGCCCCTGCCGCGCACCGAGGTGACCAAGAAGATCTGGGACTACATCCGCAAGCACAACCTGCAGGATCCCAAGGACAAGCGGACCATCCGCGCCGACGACAAGCTGAAGGCGATCTTCGGCGGCAAGTCGTCGGTCAGCATGTTCGAGATGACCAAGCTGGTCAACGCTCATCTGAAATAGACCAGGTAGGGAGCGCTGCACCGGCGTCCTGTCTTTCGCACTTGCCTGGTCGCCGCCCTGCTCGCGGGCGGTCCGCTCCGGGCGCCCGCCGCGCCGGGTGGCGGCCGGCCGGCAGCGGTCGGCGCGCCGGCAGCGCCCGGCGGCGCCGTGGCCTCGGGCCACCGCCAGGCGACCGCCGCCGGCCTGGCCGCGCTGCGCCAGGGCGGCAACGCCGTCGACGCGGCGGTGGCCACGGCGCTGGCGCTGGCGGTGGTCTACCCCGAGGCCGGCAACCTGGGAGGCGGCGGCTTCGCGGTGGTGCGGCTGGGCGGCAAGCTCGCGGCGCTCGACTTCCGTGAGACCGCACCGGCGGCGGCGCGCCGCGACATGTACCTCGACTCTCGGCAGCGGCCCATCCCGGAAGCCTCGAAGGTAGGACCGCTCGCCGCCGGCGTGCCGGGCAGCCCGGACGGCCTCTGGGAGCTGCACCGCGCCCTGGGCAAGCTCGCCTGGGCGAAGGTGGTGGCGCCCGCGGTCAGCCTGGCTCGCGACGGCTTCGAGGTCGACGCGCACCTTCATGCGCTGCTCGCCGACGAGCGGCTGCGCCGCCTGCTGGCCAGGTTCCCCGAGAGCGCCGCGGTCTGGCTGCCCGGCGGCCAGCCGCTTGCCGCCGGCACCCGCCTGCGGCTGCCCGGCCTGGCGGCGACGCTCTCCGCCTATGCCGAGCGCGGCCCGGCGGCGATCACCGCCGGCGCGGCGGCGGCGGCAGTCGGAGCCGCCAGCCGCCGCCACGGCGGCGTCCTCGCCGCCGGCGACCTTGCCGGCTACCATCCGGTCTGGCGTCAGCCGCTGCGCTTCGGCGCCTTCGGCTGGCAGGTCGCCACCATGCCGCTGCCTTCGGCGGGCGGCATCGTGGCGGGGCAGTCGTGCGGCATGCTCGAGCGCCTGGGCTGGGCTGCCTTGCCGCGCGGCGGCGCCGACCGTGCCCACCTGCTGGCCGAGGTGTTTCGCCGCGCCTTCGCCGACCGCGTGCTGCTCGGCGACCCGGCCACCAGCCGCGCCACGCCGGCGGACCTGCTCGACCCGCGCTGGATCGCGGCGCGCGCCGCCGGCATCGACCGCGGCCACGCCACGCCGTCGGCGACGCTGGCCCCGTGGTCCGCGGCGGCGGCCGGAGGCGAGACCACCCATCTTTCGACGGTGGACGGCGACGGGAACGCCGTCGCCTTGACCACCACCCTCAACGGCCTCTTCGGCTGCGGGCTGTACGTTCCCGAGATCGGCTTCCTCAACAACGAGATGGACGATTTCTCGACTACTCCCGTGGCGCCGCGCGCGCCCCTCACGGCCGCTCCGGGGAGCGCCGGCGCCAAACCCGTGACCTCACTGCCTCGGGACGAGGCTAACGCCGTCGCTCCGGGCAAGCGTATGCTCTCGTCCATGACGCCGACGATCGCATGGCGAGGCAATGAATTGCTGGTGCTGGGTGGACGCGGCAGCCTGCGCATCCCTACTCACGTAACCCAGGTGCTGCTCGCCGTGCTGGTGGATCACGACGCGCTGACGGCGGCGGTGGACTGCCCGCGCCTCCATCATCAGGGTCTCCCCGACCGGCTCGAGGCCGAGCCCGGCGCGCTGTCCGCGGCGGCGGTGCGCGAGCTCACGCGCCGCGGCCACCGCATCGTCGTCCCCGGGCCCGATGACGCCTGCCGCATCACCGCCGTCCGCCGCCTGCCGGACGGCGGTTTCGCGGCGGCCGTGGACCCGCGCGGCGCCGCGGCGCTCGGCGGCGCGGGAGTGCTCGCGCCCACGGAGGGGCAGCAATGAGTGCGCCGGCATCCGGACTCGCCGGCATCGCTGCCCTCGTCGCCCTCACCGGCCTCGCCAGCTGGTCTGCCGCCGTGGCGGCGCCGCCGCCCGCCCCGCGGACCCCGCAGACCCAGCAGAAGACGGCGCCGCGCGCCGCCGCCCCGCAGCCGCCCCCGGAGCCCTTCACCGAGAAGGTCCTGGTGCGCGAGATCGAGGTGGTCGTCGAGATCCCGGAGTCGCTGCGGGCGTCACGGCGCAAGGCGCTCGGTCCCCAGGACTTCCAGGTGACCGAGGACGGCCGCCTGCGGCAGGTGGTGAAGGCGTCGCCGGTCACGGCCGGCGACGGCGGCGCGTGGCAGCTCGTCGTCTACGTCGACCGGCTGCTCGCCGATCCCGAAACGGTGTTCTTCACCGCCAACTCCCTGGCGCAGCGAGCGGCGCAGCTAACCGGCCTCGGCAGCGTCGCCCTGGTGGTCGCCGATCCGGCGCCGCGGATCCTGCTGGCGGAAACCCGCGAGCCCAGGATGCTCGAGCAGGCGCTCATCGACATCGCGGCGCAAGCCGAGCGCCAGAAGGATGCCGCGCGTCCCGCCCAGGGCGGGGGCCGGAGCCAGGGCCAGAACCAGGGCCAGGGCCGCGACCAGGCCCAGGTCCGCGACCAGGCCCAGGGCCAGCCGAAAGCGCAGGCGTCCGGGCAGCCGCCGGCCGCTCAGGGTCCGGCGACGTCAACTCGGGGTGTGGGGACGCGCGTCGGGGCGGACGCCGCCGCCGGGCCGCGGCCCGAGGTGGTGCGCCATCAGGAGGACCAGCTGATCGCGCTCCTGGCCGGCCTCCCCGGCGGCGGTCCACGGGCCCTGGTGCTGGTCGCCAACGGCTTCGACACCTCCCGCTCCGGCGACGGCGCCGACAGTGCCACCGCGGCGGTCGCCGAGGAGCCTGCACGCACCCTGGCGGCGTACGGATGGGTCACCCTGGCCGCCCCGATGCGGCGCCAGGAGCTGGGCACTCCGCATCGCGAGATGACCGACGTCGAGCGCATCCGCCAGAGTAACTCGGGCCGCGAAGCGCCCGGCAGCAGCGTGCCGCCGGAGATCCTGCCGCAGGTGGCGCCGAAGAGCCGCTTGCAGTACGACAGCGTGTTGAGCCTGTTCGTGGAACCGACCTCGGCCAGCCTGCTGGCGATGGCGAGCGCCACCTCGGGCACGGTCATCGGCCTGCCGCTCCAGCTGGACGCGGCGCTCACCGGACTGGCCAAGCGGTGGCACATCTTCTACCTCGCGCCCGACCCCGGAGACGGACGGCCAAGACCGGTCGAAGTGCGGCTGTCACCGGAGGGCACTCCTTTGCGGACGCCGGTCTGGCGACGCTCCTCGACCCCCGACGAGGTGGCGGCGGCCCGCCTGCGCCAGGTACTGACTGGCGGCGCCGACCACGGCACGCTGCCGCTCGCCGCCACCGCGACGGCCGCGTCGGCGGCGGGCCCGCATTCCGGTGCGGAGCACGGGTCGTTGCGCCTGACGGTGGGCGCCTTCTCCGCTCCCGATTCGCTGGCGCCGGGTCCTTTCCGGGTGTCCCTCGCCTTCGCCCTTGCCGCCGGCGGCGCCCCACCCGCCGTCCAGCACCAGGTGCTGAGCGGCGCCGAGCTCACCGAGAAGGGCTGGACCAAGACGCTGCCGATCGAGGTGCCGCCCGGCGCCCGCAAGCTGGGGGTGGCGGTCGAAGACCTGGCGCATCAGATCTGGGGAGCCACGGCGATCAGCCTGGAAGCGCCGCCGGCCACCCACTGACCTACGGAAACCGCAGCCATGGCCTCGATCGACGCCCGCCTCAAGCTCACCTACGACGACCTCGAGCTGCTGCCCAACGACGGCAAGCGCCACGAGATCATCGATGGAGAACACTTCGTCACGCCATCGCAGACGCCGCGACACCAGGACGTTGCCGGGCGCATCTACTTCCACATCTCCGTCTACTTGCGCCAGCATCCACTCGGCTGGGTGTATCTCGCCCCTGTCGACGTCGTGCTGTCGCCGATCGATGTCGTGGTGCCGGATCTCCTATTCATCTCGAACGAGCGCCGGTCGATCCTGACGGCGGAGAACGTGCAGGGTGCGCCGGACCTGGTGATCGAGGTGCTCTCCGACGGCACCCGCCGTACCGACGAGGTGCTGAAGCGCAAGCTCTACGAGCGCTTCGGCGTCGTCGAGTACTGGGTGGCGGACCCGGAGGTGGACCGGTCGCGGATCTACCGCAGCGAGGACGACATCTTCGGGCGGGCGGTCGAGCTTTCGGCCGAGGCCGGCGACAGCCTCACGACGCCATTGCTTCCTGGCCTGGCGGTACCGCTGGCCGAGATCTTCCCGCCATTGAATCCTTAGGCTATCGCCGCCTGCCGGCGACCCGAGGCTTGGGCGCGGCTCCGACCGGCAAGGGGTGTCGCCACCGGCGACAATTGGAGCCTTGACGTCTGCCGGTCATCCTCCTGAGCTGAGCGTCGGCGCCGTCCTGCCGCGCCTGGTCGCGGCGCTGGCGCCCGGCGCCGCCGGCCGGCCTGCCGGCGGTCCGGCGGCGGTGCTGGTGGCCCCTCCCGGCAGCGGCAAGACGACGCTGGTGCCGCCGGCCCTACGCGCCGCCGGCGTCGGCGGCGGCCAGCGCATCGTGATGCTCGAGCCGCGGCGCATCGCCGCCCGCGCGGCGGCTCGGCGCATCGCCGAGCTGGGCGGTTTCAGTCTGGGCGGCGAAGTCGGCTACCAGATCCGCTTCGAGCGCCGCGCCAGCGCCGCCACCGCCATTCTCGTCGTCACCGAGGGCATCCTGGTGCAGATGCTCCAGGCAGACCCCTTCCTCGCCGGCGTCGGGGTGCTGATCTTCGACGAGTTCCACGAGCGCAGCCTGGCGGCCGACCTGTCGCTCGCCATGGCCCGGCGCGTCCAGCGCGAGGTGCGCCCCGACCTGGTGCTGCTGGCGATGTCGGCGACTCTCGACCCGGGGCCGCTGGCCGCCTTCCTGGGCGGCTGCCCGGTCTTGACCGCCGAAGGGCGCCAGTATCCGGTGGAAGTGACCTACCTCGACGACCGCCAGGCGCCGCCCCCCGGCGAGCGGCCGTCATCCGCCCTCGTCGCCGCCGGCGTGCGGCGGGCGCTCGCGGCCACGGCCGGCGACGTGCTGGCGTTCCTGCCGGGGGTGGGAGAGATCCTGCGCACCGCGGAAGCCTTGGCCGACCTTGCCGCCCGGCAAGACCTCGCGGTCCTGCCGCTCTACGGCGACCTGCCGTCGGCGCGCCAGGACGAGGTGCTGCGGCCGGGCACCCGGCGCAAGGTCGTGCTGGCCACCAACGTCGCCGAAACCTCGATCACCATCGAAGGGGTCACCGCGGTGGTCGACAGCGGCCTGGCGCGGCGGCTGCGCTACGACCCGTCGGCCGGCATCGACCGGCTCGAGCTGGCGCGGATCAGCCGCGCCGCCGCCGACCAGCGCGCCGGGCGCGCCGGCCGCCTGGGACCCGGGCTCTGCCTGCGCCTCTGGACGGCGCGTGAGCACGCGGCCCGGCCGCCCCACGAGACGCCCGAGATCGTGCGGGTGGACCTGGCCGGTCCGGTCCTGCAGCTGCTGGCCTGGGGCGAGACCGACCTCGCCGGCTTTGGCTGGTTCGAACCGCCGGCGGCAGACTCGCTGGCGGCGGCCCGCCGACTGCTCGTTCGCCTCGGCGCCCTTTCGGAGGACGGACTTCGCGCCCCTCCGGTCGCAGGCGCAGCAGCAGAACGCGGTGAGGCCGGCCAGGTTGGGGCGGACCGCGAGGGCGGCCGAGCGGCCGGTCTCACCAGCTCAGGCCGCCGGATGGCCGGCCTTCCCGTGCACCCGCGGCTCGCCCGCCTGCTGCTCGAAGGCAGCCGCCTGGGAGTGCCGCGGGACGCCGCCCTGCTCGCCGCGCTGCTCGCCGAGCGCGACCCCTTCGTGCGGCCTCCCGGCCGCCCGGCGGGGCAGGGGACGCGCGGCGGGTCGCCGGCCACCGCGGTCCAGGCCTCTCGCTCGGACCTGCTCGATCGCCTCGACGCGCTGCGGCGCTGGGAGGCGGCAGACGCCCGGGAGGGCCGCCGTCGCGGCGGCAGCGGCAGCGGCGGGAGCAGCGACGGGGGCGACAGCAGCAGTGGCAGCGGCAGGCGCGGAAGCAGCGGTGACAGCAGCGGCGGCAGCGGCGGCGCCGGCGCCGACACCGGCGGGACCGGGCCGCTCAATCCGGCCGCCGCCCGCTTCGTGCTGCGGGCGCGAGACCAGCTGGCAGAGCTGGCGGCGCGCGCCGGCGGAATGGGCAGCGAAGCGGCGCCCGCCGCGCTCGCGCCACTGGTGGCACCGGCCGCGGCCCAGGCGCGCGACGACGCCCTGCTGCGGTCGCTGCTCGCCGCCTACCCCGATCGGCTGGCCCGCCGGCGCGCTCCGCACAGCCCGCGCGCGGTGATGGTGGGCGGCCGCGGGGTGCGCCTGGCCGAGCAGAGCGCCGTCACCGCCGCGGAGCTCTTCCTCTGCGTCGAGGTCGCCCCCGGGCCCCCCGGGCCGCAGGCCGAGGACCTGGTGCTGCTGGCCTCCGAGGTGGCGCTGGAATGGCTGCCGGCCGGGCGCCTGCGCACCGCCGTCGAGGTGGAGCTCGACACCGCCCGCGAGCGGGTGGCGGCGTGGCGGCGGACTCGTTTCGAGGACCTGCTGCTCGACGAGCGCGAGGTGCCGCCCCCCGATCCCGAAGCCGCGGCGGCCTTGCTGGCCGAGGCGGCGGCGGCACGCCTGGAAACGGCGCTGCCGCTGGACGACCCCGAGGTCGCCGCTTTCCTCGTCCGTGCGCGCTGCCTGGCGGACTGGATGCCCGAGCTGGCCCTGCCGCGGTTCGACGCCGCGGCGATCTCCGCACTGCTGCCGGAGCTGGCCCGCGGCCGCCGCTCCTTCGCCGAGCTGCGCCGCGCCCCGCTGCTCGCGCGGCTTCGCGGCACGCTCAGCCAACTCCAGCTGGCGGCGCTCGAGCGCGAGGCCCCCGAACGCCTGCTCGTGCCCAGCGGCAGCCGGATCCGCCTGAGCTACGAGGAGGGCAAGCCGCCGGTGCTCGCCGCCCGCATCCAGGAGCTCTTCGGGCTGGCCGAGACGCCGCGCATCGCCGCCGGCCGGGTGCCGGTCCTGCTGCACCTGCTGGCCCCCAACCTGCGGCCGCAACAGGTCACGGGCGACCTGCGCAGCTTCTGGCGCAACACCTACCCGCAGGTGCGCAAGGAGCTGCAAGGGCGCTACCCGCGCCACGCCTGGCCCGAGGATCCCTGGTCGGCGCCGCCCGAGCGGCGCCCGGCTCCTCGCGGACCCCGGGCACCCCGCCGGCCGGCTTGACGCCCCACCACCATCCACCTGTTTCGACTTGACGCCCCACCCCCATCCACCTATTCTCAGCTCCACGCCCTCGGCCTGACGGCGGCAGGGCAGCCGAACCAACCCGGTCGGCGCCCCGCGAATGCGGACCCCGGAAGTACCGTCGCAGGGCGCCGACACTTCCTACGGTTGAAAGGAGGCGGTGATGGGCTGTTTCCACGTCATTTGGGCTCTGGTCGTTGGCTTCTTCGCCGGTCTCGTCGCGCGTTACTTCCTCGGCGGCCCGCACATGGGCATCATCGCCACCACGGTACTGGGCATCGTCGGCTCGCTCATCGGCGGCTTTATCGCCGGGCTGATCTTCAAACCGCGAAACGAAAAGTTCCACCCCGCGGGCTTCGTCTTCTCGGTCATCGGCGCGTTGATCGCACTTTGGCTCTGGCACAAGTTCGGCTTCAAGATCAGCTTCTAGGCCCCATTGCCTGCCGGCAACCCGGTAGCGTTCGCCGGCGGCTCGGCGGTCGAGCTGCAAGCGATCACCAAACGCTTCGGCGAGGTGACGGCGGTCGACGGCGTCACGCTCGCCGTCCGCGCCGGCGAGCTGTTCTCGCTGGTCGGTCCGAGCGGCTGCGGCAAGACGACGCTGCTGCGGTTGATCGCCGGGCTGGAGTGGGCGAGCGCCGGGCAGGTGCGGATCGGCGGCCGCGACGTATCGCGCCTCCCGGCCCACCGCCGCCCGGTCAACCTCGTCTTTCAGCACTACGCCCTGTTCCCCCATCTGACGGTCGCGGGCAACGTCGCCTTCGGCCTGCGTTACCTCGCGGGGCGGCGGCCGAGCCGAGCCGCGGCCGCCGCCAGGGTGACGGCGGCCCTCGAGCTGGTGCGCCTGCGCGGCCTCGACGGCCGCTACCCGCACCAGCTGTCGGGCGGCCAGCGCCAGCGCGTCGCCCTGGCCCGCGCCCTGGCGCTCGAGCCGCAGGTGCTGCTGCTCGACGAGCCGCTTGCCGCCCTCGACCAGGAGCTGCGCCAGGCGATGCAGCTCGAGATCAAGCGCCTGCAGCGCACGGTCGGCATCACCTTCGTCCTGGTGACCCACGACCAGCAGGAGGCCCTGGCGCTGAGCGACCGGGTGGCGGTCATGAACGAGGGGCGGATCGAGCAGGTCGGCACGCCCCTCGCCATCTTCGAGCGGCCCGAAACGGCTTTCGTGGCCGCCTTCACCGGCGCCGCCAACCTGTGGGAGGCCGAGGTGCTCGGTCCGGCCGCCGAGGGGCGCCTCCGGGTGCGGCTGGCCTCCGGCCTCGAGCTGGTGGTGCCGGCGCCGGCGGCGCCCGCGCAGCCCGGCGAACCTTGCCGCCTGGCGGTGCGGCCCGAGAAGCTCTCGTTGCGCGCCCCGGCGCCGACTCCGACTCCGGCATCGCCGCCGACTCCGGCATCGCCGCCGAGTCCGACTCCGACATCGCCGCAGCGGGCCGGCGAGGCCGTCCTGGCCACCCTGCCGGTGACCGTCGAGGAGCGCATCTACCAGGGCGTCCGCACCGTCTGGCTGGTCCGCGACGCCGCCGGCGACCGCCGCGTCGTCCATCAGTCGAGCGCCGCCGCGCCCGTTTGGGGCCCACCCGAGCCCGGCGGCGAGCCCGGCCGCGAGCCTGGCAGCCCGGCGCTGCTGTGCTGGGACCCCCGCCACAGCGTGCTGCTGCGCCGCTGACCCCGCCCGCAAGCGGGCGGCCGTGTTCCCGTCACCCCCTCTCGCCTGTGCGGAGGCCCCCCACACCTCGGATGCCATCGGTGCGAGCGTTTTGTCCTCGCAAGGAGACGATCCCGTCGGCCGGGAGCAACACGTCCCAGGCGACGAGCGCCGCCTTTCACCCGGCATGCGCGCGCATAGCCGCCGCGGTATGGGGCTTGCAGCCTGAGGGCTCGGCAGGTGATGCGACAGGGGGGTGGGAGATGGCAAGGCAGCGCTGCTCCGGTGAGGAGCTGAGGATAGGCAGGACGGGGCGCGGCACGCGGCTGCCGTTCGCCCTGCTGGCGTTGGCAATGGCAATGTTGGCGCGCGGGCCGGCGACGGCGCTGGCCCAGGTGCCGGCGCACCCCGAGCCCGCGGTCTCCGGCACGATCGGCGACGCTCGCGTGGTCAGCCTCGAGGCGCAGGTGACCGACCCGCGGGGCCGGCCGGTGCACGGCCTCGCGCGCTGGGACTTCACGCTGTGGGTGGATGGCGTGGAAACGCCTGTCGACTACCTCACCGAGGTGCGCGACGGGCAGGCCGGCGACACCTCGCTGGCACAGCTGGCGCCGCCGGGACCGGTGGCCGCCGGTCCGGTGCCCACGAACTTCCTGGTCTACGTCGACGGCAGCTCTGCGGTCGGCAGCCGCCTCGCGGCGGCGCTGCGCCGGCTGCGCACGGATCTGCGCCTGCTCCATCCGGCGGACCGCATGGCGGTCGCCGCCGCCGGCAGCGGCGCGGACTTCGTCGTGCTGAGTGGCTGGAGCGCCGATCCGGCCGAGCTGGCGGCGGCGCTCGACCGGGCCGCCGCGCCCCCGCCGGTCGCGCCGGCCGCGCCGGCCGCCCAGGCCGCGCCCGCTGGACATCAAGCGCTGACCCCGAGCCTGAGCGACAGGCCCAAGCTGGCGAACAAGGTCGCGGGCGCCGCGGCCGCCGCCGCCGCGGCCTTTCGGTGCCTGCCGCCGCCGCGCGGCCGCAACGTCCTGGTGCTGTTGACGGCGGGCTGGCCGCTCGCGATCGAGCCCGCCGCCTTTCGCCCGCTGGTTGCGTCCGCCAACCTGCTCGACTACGCGATCGTTGCGGTCGACGTGGGGAGGCTCGAACCGGGCTCGCCCCGCTCCGAAGATCGCCTGCAGGCGGCGGCCAAGGAGACCGGCGGCAAGGCTGCCGACGCGTCGAGCGCCGGCCTGCTGCAGGCGGCGATGCAGGACGCCGGGTCTTACTACCGCCTGGGCTTCACGGTGACCCGGGCCAGCGACTCGCGACGCCACCAGCTGCGCGTCGAGGTGGCGCCGCGCCGCGCCGCCGTGCTCGCGCCGAGCGGCTACTTCGATCGCACTCCGGAGGCCGAAACCGCGGCCGCCGCCGCGGACATCCTGCGCTTCGGCGGCGATGCCGGAACCGGCGGCCGCCGCTCCGAGGCCGGCCCGGGCGGCGAGCCGGCAGCTCAACAGTCGCAGTAAGGCGGCGTCATCGGCATGTGCTGGCGCTAGCCAAGAAGCGCTTGCGCCGGACGGCGCGGCCCGGCATCATCGAGCGGTCATGGCCGAGAGTCCCGGGCAGGAGGGCGCGGCGGTCCCAACGCGCTGGCGCAAGGCGGACGGCGAGGAGCGGCCGGGCGCCGGCTGGCGCACGCTGGCGCTGGCGCTGCCGGCGTGGGTGGTGCTCGGGCTGTTCTTCCTGCTGCCGCTCG
>DASZHY010000004.1:0-7742 GCA_035949675.1 Thermoanaerobaculia bacterium | reverse complement strand
GCCGCTTGAGCAGGATCTCCTCGCGCAGCGCATCGCCCCATCCCTCGACCTGCCGCCACCAGACCAGCTCGACCGGCAGGCGCGAGCGGGTATAGCGGGAGGCCTCGCCGGCGTGGTGCTCGCCGAGGCGCCGCGCCAGATCCTTGGCGGCGCCGGCGTAGAGCGAGCCGTCGCGGCAGCGCAGCAGGTAAACGTAGGGCACGCCTGATTCTACCGCCCGGGCTCTCCATCTCACCTATAATCGAAGCAAGAGACGAGCGACACCTGGCCGGATCGCGGAGGTCCGGGGAGGAGATCCAGATGCTGATCGCGCCGGCCGGCGTGGATGCACCGCGGCCATGGCGGCAGGGACAAGGCCCGCGGCGCCCGCGGGGATCGGCACCCCCGCGTGCGACCCGAGCATCGCGGGGATTGCGGGCGTTGCCCGCGCTGCGGGCGTTGCCGGCGCTGCGGGCGCTGCGGGCGTTGCCGGCCCTATCGGTACTGTTCGCAGCCTTGGTGCTTGCCGCTGGCATCCCCGCTCCGGCCGCCGCCGGCGAGCGCCCGCCGTCGCGGCTGCGGCTGCTGCGCCTGGTGGAGCCGCTGGTGCCGGGACAGCAGGTGCAGCTGGTCGTCGAGACGGTGGGCGAGCACAACGAGCCGCTGGCGGTCATGCACCCGCTGGTAGTTTCCCTGCTTGGCGCCAACGGCCTGACCGCCACGACGCGCGTCACCATCAAGACCGGGGCCTCCAAGGTCGAGGTGCCGCTCAGCGCGGTGAAGCCCGGGCTGTGGCAGATCGATGCCCGCGCCGAGGGCCTCTACTCCGCCTCGACCGTGGTCGTCTGTGTCGCCCCGGAGGTGTTGCAGCATCACCAGGCCGTGGCCGCGGCCCCGGTACGGCGGACCGCCGGCGCCCCCGCACCGCTGCCGGCGCTACCGCCGCCAGGCGCCGCCGCACCGCACACCGCCGCACCGGCTGCGGTAAGGGCCGCGCCGCCGGCGGCAGCGGGCGTTCCGCCAAGGGCGCCAAGCTCGGCTGCGGCGTCAAGGGCACCGCAGGAGCCGGCAAGCGCACCGGCCGCGGCGGCAAACGCGCCGCCCGCACGCACGGACGAGGAGCGGCTGCGGGCGCTCGCGACCCCGCCGGCCGCGCCGCCGCGCCTGGCGCCGCGAAGCCTTGCCCGCCCGATCGCCGCCCCCTCCGCCGCCGGGCGAGCCGCCGCCCCGGCTGCGGCCGCCGAGCGCGCCGCCGCCGGCACGGGAGCGCCCGCGCCCGCCGGCGAAGTGCGGCTCATCCCCGAGCACCTGGAGCGTTATCGCGGACCGCAGGGATGGGAGAGCGTCTCGGTCGATGCGTACTGGTACGAGAAGGGCAAGCCCGCCGTGGCGCCGCGCGAGCTCGACCTTGCCCTGATCGCCAACCAGGGCGACTTGCAGATCGATCCTTCCCGCCTGGACATCCTGCCCGGCGACTACGTCACCAGGGCGCCCGCCAAGGTCACCGCCATCGCCCCCGCCAAGGCATCGCTTCAGGCCCTGTACCCCGGCGGCCAATCGAACCTCGTCGACGTCAGCTTCCTGGCCGCGCCGGCGGCGAAACTGTCGTTCTCGAGCGGTCCCCAGGTGATCCGGGCGTTCGGCGTCGCCTCGTCGGAGGTCTACGTGCGGCTGCTCGACGCTTCCGGCGTGCCGGCCCTGGCGGAGCAACCGATCCAGATCACCTTGCAGCTGAGCGGCCCGACCGGATCGCCGCCGCTGCCGGCGGCGGTGATCAAGACCGGCGACTTCGAGACCAGCGCGCAGCTCGCGCTGCCGCGTTTCGGCGCCTACACCGTCGCCGCCTCGGCCCCCAGCCTTGCCGACGCCGTTCCGCTCGAGATCCAGGTCGCCTTCGACTGGCTGCTGTTGTTGGCAACGCTGCTCGGCGGACTCCTGGGCAGCCTGACGCGGGCGCTCTACCGCCGCGAGAGCGCCGAGGAAACCCCTCGCCGTCTGTTGCGGGTGGTGTTGCTCGGCGGCCTCGCCGCGCTGCTGGTCGTCCTGCTGTCCGCTTTCGGGCTGCTGTCACTGCTCACCGGCATCCTGCCCCAAGGCTGGTCCGACGCCTTGTCCAAGGTGCCGCTCGCCAGCCTGACCGGCGTCTTCCTCCTCGGTTTCCTGGCCGGCCTGCTCTTCGACCGCATCTTCGGGGGCCTGGTGAGCCCCGCCGCCAAGCCCGCCCCATCGCCGTCGACGCCCGCCGCGCCGTCGCCGCCCGCCGCCAAACCGTGAGCCGGCCGGCGAGCGCGATCGGATCAAGCGCCGGGAAGCGATTCCGGCGGCCGGCCGGCGCTCTCGCCCGGAGCCGCCGCGGCGCCGTGGCCTCCTGCGGCGTTGCCGGGCCGGCCGGTCACCACGCTGATCGAGCCGTTGTTCTCGAGGATCGCCGAGCGGACCTCCTCGACGCAGGTGCAGCCCGCCTGGCGCAGCGCCGCGTGTAGCTCATGGCGGGTGAGCTGGGCCCTGGCCATGACGTCCTCGAAGAGCTTGCCGTTGTGGATCAGCACCTGCGGCCGGCCCTCGATGATCGCTTCGAGCTTGCGGCTGCGGAAGGTGGCCACGCCGACGAGGTAGTTCAAGCCCACCAGGGTGGCGGCCGAGATCAGCCCTCCCACCAGCGAGTTGTCGCCGGCGTTCATCGAGTTCTGCACCGCGTTCGAGAGCACCAGGAGCAGAACCAGGTCGAAGGGCGCCAGCTGTCCGACCTGGCGCTTGCCGGTGAGCCGCAGGATGGCCAGGAGGAACGCGTAGACGACGATCCCGCGGACGACCAGCTCCCACCACGACACCGCCATGTTCCACATGTCGTCTACTCTCCTTACTCTCCTTGCCCACCCCGGCATGCGGCGCTCCGCTCCAGGCGGGCGATCGGCGCCTCGCGCAGCAGCGTCTGAAGCCCCGCGAGCCCCGTCTCCGGCGCCAGCACCGCGGCCGGCAGATAGGCGACCAGCCAGGCGCGGTGGGTGCCGTCCTGCACCTTGATTCTCTGGCTGTCGGCGATCGGGGTGCTGAAGGGGCCGGCGGCGTCGGCCAGCAGCGGCTTGCCTTCGAGGTTCAGGGGGCCGCGCAGAGACTCGAAGCTTTCGTCAGGCTTGCCGGCGCGCAGGGTGACGCCGCCCGCGAAGCTCCCCTCGGCGGCCACGCAGCAAGGCACCGCCAGGTCGATCGACAGGCAGTTGTTGAGGTCCACCAGCGGCTGGATGGCCGGCAGCTCTTCACCCTTCAGCACCCGCCGCAGCAGGGCCTCCGAGGAAGGCCGGTAGCGGGTCGGGTCGCAGCCCGCGGCACGGAACAGCCCGCGCACCGCCGCCACCGTCGCATCCTCGGGCAGCCGCTCCAAGGTGAACCGGGAGCGGGCCTCGGCCGCCGATTGCCGGCGCCGCTCGCGCAGCCTGGCCACCCCGTCGCCATCCACGGCCGAGTCGCCGGGGCCGCTCAGCGCCAGCTCCAGCAGCGCCCAGAGCAACGTCCAGCCGGCCAGCTCCAGGCTCACCGGGAAGGGCAACAGGTCGGGCATCGAGCAGCGATCTTGTCATAGCGGGCCGGGGCCGGGCCGCCCCCTGGCGGCCGCGCCGCTTTGAAAGCCCGCTTTCCAAGTTGGCGAGACTAGCCGGCCGCCAGCACCTGCCGGATGCGCTCGGCGCCGGCGTTGCCGCCGGACAGCAGGACGCCCACCCGCCGGCCGTAGAATCGCGGGTCCGCGAGCACCGCCGCCAGGGCCGTCGCGCCCGCGGGCTCGACGACGACGCGCAGCTCGCGGATGGCCCGGCCCATGGCCTCGAGGATCGCCGCGTCCCCCACCGTCAGCACGCCGGCCACGTGCCGGCGGATGATCTCGAAGTTCAGAGCGCCGGGGCGCGGCGCGGTGAGCCCGTCCGCCACCGTGTCGATCCGCTCCGGCGCGGTGGGCGTGCCCGCCGCCAGCGAGCGCACCAGGCCGTCGGCGCCGGTCGGCTGGACGCCATAGACGCGCGCTCCTCGCGCCAGAGCGCCGGCGGCCAGCAGCGCGCCGGCAAGCAGGCCGCCGCCGGAGGTCGGCACCGCCAGCAGCTCGAGGTCCGGCACCTCGTCCAGCAACTCCCAGGTGGCGGTGGCGGCTCCGGCGATCACCAGCGGGTCGTCGAAAGGATGGACCAGCGTGTAGCCGTGCTCGCGCCGCAGCTCCGCCAGGCGCGCGAACGCCACCTCGGCATTGGTGACGCCGCGGCTCTCGATCTCGGCGCCCAGCGCCGCCACCGCCGCCATCTTCTCGGGCACTGCCGTCTCGGGCATCACCACCACCAGGCGGGCGCCCGCCAGCCGTGCCGAATAGGCGACCCCCTGCGCGGCGTTGCCGGCGCTGACCGTGATCAAGCCGCGCTGCCGCTCGGCCAGGTCGAGCGCGCGCACCCGGTTGTAGGCGCCGCGCAGCTTGAACGAGCCGGTGCGCTGCAGGCACTCGGCCTTGAAGAAGAGCTGGCCGGAAACCAGCGCGTCGAGCCTCTCCGAGCGCAGCACGGGGGTGCGCACCGCCACCCCGGCCAGCGCCCGGCGGGCTTCCAGCACGTCGGCGATGCCCGGCAGATCAGGCCTTTCCTCCATGCTCACGCCCCTCCCTGGACCGCTCTTGGTAGCGAGATTCTAGTGTCCGTCCCGTCTCATCGTCGAGGCGCGGCGGCGAGAGCGGTGAGCGACACGTCATCGGCCGGCAGGCCCGCCGCGCCAAGCAACCGGCAAAGATCGGCCGGCAACGGCGCCAGCAGCGCGAGCACCTCGCCGGTCACCGGATGCCGCAGCCCCAGCCGCCAGGCGTGCAGCGCTTGGCGCGGGAACTCCCGGCACAGCTCGGCGAGCGCCGGATCGGCGAGGCCGCGGTGGCGAGGCTCGCCGTAGACCGGGTCGCCGACGATCGGCAGGCCGAGCGCCGCGAGGTGCACGCGGATCTGGTGGGTCCGCCCGGTCACCAGGCGGCAGCGCAGCAGCGACAGCCAGACGCCTTCGCGTCCCTCGCCTCCCGGCTCTCCGTGCCCGTTCCCGGGGCAGGTCTCCGCCAGCAGCTCATAGAGCGTGGCGGCACTCAGCCCTTCACTGCGCGAGGCAGCCACCCGCCGCCGGTCGTCCGGGTCGCGCCGCAGCTTCAGCTCGATGCGCCCCTTGCGCAGCGGCGCCCTGCCGTAGACCAGCGCCAGGTAGTCCTTGTGGAGAGAGCGCGCCTTGATCGCCCGCGCCAGGCCGGCGTGCGCGGCGCGGCTCTTGCCCACCAGCAGCACGCCCGTGGTGTCGCGGTCTAGCCGATGCACCAGCCCGGGGCGTACCACCGGCGCCGCGCTCGCGAAGGGCCCGGCGGCAGCATGCATGCTGCCTTGGCCGGCGGCAGGCAGCGCGTCGCTTTGGCCGGCGGCAGCAAGAGCGCCGCCTTGGCCGGCGGCAGCAAGCGCGCCGCCTTGGCCGGCGGCCGCCGCCGCGGCGCCTGCTCCCAGGTACCAGACCAGCGCGTTGGCCAGGGTGCCGTCGCGATAGCGGCCGGTCGGGTGGACCACCAGCCCGGCCGGCTTGTCGAGCGCCAGCAGGTGCTCGTCCTCGTAGAGGATCGCCAGCGGCAGCCGCTCCGCCACGAGCGGCCGCGAGCGGCCCCGCGTCGGCAGCGGCGCCGGCAGCTCCACTTCCAGCTCGTCGCCGGCGGCCAGCCGCCCCGCCGGGCGCAGCGCCGGGGCGCCGTTGACGCGCACCCGCCCGCCGCCGATCCAGCCCTGCACCTGGCTGCGCGAGAGCCCCGGCAGGCCCGCGAAATGCCGCACCATCGCACGGTCCAGGCGGCCGCCGGCGTCGCCGCGGTCCGCGCGCCATCGCGACCGGCTGCCGGCAGCGGCGTCCCCGGCGGGCGCGTCGGCCGTCACAGCCAACCCTTGCCGCGGGCGATGCGCGCCGCCTCGACGCGGTTCGCGGCGCCGAGCTTGCCGATGGCCTCGGAGAGGTAATTGCGCACCGTGCCCTCGGAGAGGTGGAGCTCGGCCGCCACGCCGGCGGTCGGCATCCCTTCCGCGGCGAGCCGCAGCACCTGCCGCTCCCGCTCGGTGAGCGGATCGGGCTCGTCCCAGGCCGCCGCCGCCAGCTCGGGATCGATCGCTCGCAGGCCGGCATGCACCCGCCGCACCGCGTCGGCGAGCCGCTCGGCCGGCGAGTCCTTGAGCAGGTAGCCGGCGACCCCGGCCGCGAGCGCCCGTTGCAGGAAGCCGCTGCGCGCGAAGGTGGTGACGATGACCAGCCGCGCCGGATTGCCGCGGCGCCGCAGCTCGACGGCCAGGTCCAGGCCGCTCATCCCGGGCATCTCGATGTCGGTCAGCACCACGTCCGGCGCCGTCTCCTCCACCAGACGCAGCGCTTCGCGGCCGTCGCGGGCGCGCGCCACCACCTCGACGTCGGGTTCGAGCTCGAGCAGCGCCGCCAGCGCGCCGAGCACCATCGACTGGTCCTCCGCCAGCAGCACCCGGATCATGAGCGCCGATCGGCCGCCAGCGCCGCGCCGGCGCGCGCGAAGGGGAGGGCCGCCGGCGATGACTCGGAGATCGCGGCGCGAATCGGCAGGGTGACGACCAGGCAAGTGCCGCGGCCCCCCTCCCCCAGTCCCGCCGCCGGGCGGACCTCCAGCTGCCCGCCCAGCCCGGCCAGGCGGTCGCGCATGGCGGCGAGCCCGGTGCCGGTGCCCGCCCCTTCGCGCGCGCCGCCGCGGCCGTCGTCGGCCACCTCGAGGACGGCGGACTGGCCGCGCCGCTCGAGCGTGATGCGACAGGTTGCGGCCGCCGCATGACGGATGAGGTTGGTCACCGCCTCGCGCACCGCCAGCGCCAGCGCCGCCTCGGCGGCAGGCGGCATCGCCAGCGGCATGGTGAGGTATTCCGCCCGCACCCCCGCCGCCTCGAGCGCCAGCCGCGCGCGCGCCAGCTCCGCGGGCAGCCCCTCCGACCGGTAGCCGGCGACGGCGCTCCGCACTTCGCGCAACGCGTCCCGGGTGATCCTTTCGACGTCGCGGATCTCCGCCGCCGCGCGCTCGGGCGAGGCCGCCAGCAGCTTGCCGGCCAGCTCGGCCTTGAGCGCGATGACCGACAGCGTATGCCCGAGCAGGTCATGCAGATCGCGGGCGATGCGCTCGCGCTCGGCGATGCGAATCAGCTGCTCGACCTGCGCCTGCGAGTCGCGCAGCCGCGCGGCGGTCCGCCCGAGCTCGGAGAAGTGGATGTTGACGCCGCCGATGATCAGCGAGAAGACCGTGGCCGCGATCCAGAAGCCCGGCGCCAGCGACAGCGCCCAGCTCTCGCCCCAGATCAGCGCAATCATGCCGCCAATCATGGCGATGGCGCGGCGCGGCGGCGACAGGCGGCCGGCGAAGGCGCTGGCATAGACCACGAAAACCGAGGCCCCGCCGTTCCAGGGGGCGAAGCCGGCGCCCAGCGCGAAGATCGCCCCCGTCACCAGCGCCAGGCGCCGGCCCTCGACCCAGTAGCCCAGGAAGTACAGCGCCAGGAACACGGCAAACGCCGCCGCCGTCAGTCCCCAGCCGAGCGCCGAGGTGCGTCGGTTCACCGGCTCGTCGAGGAAGATCGGGAGATAGATGAGCCAGGCGTAGGGAGTCCAGCCCAGATGGGGGTTCGGCGGCAGCAGTCGCAGGCGCATGATCGGACGACCTTCCCGGCACAGGTTAGCAGCCAGGCAACCCAACGCTAGCCATAGGTGCGCCCCTCGTC
>DASZHY010000003.1:0-11746 GCA_035949675.1 Thermoanaerobaculia bacterium | reverse complement strand
CCTGCGGCATGTTGCTCGCCTCCTCGATGGCGGCGATCTTGAACGCCAGGGGACCGACGCTCGGGTAGCTGGTGGACATGTGGCAGTCCTGGCAGGACTGGGCGGCAGGACCGCCGTCGCGAAAGTCGCTGAACACCCACTCGGGGTAGGTGGCCTGCTCGATGTCGATCTCGGGCCGCTTCGCCCCCGGCCGCACCCAGGGAACGTTGCCGTCGAAGACCGGCAGCACCACGCTGTGGCAGCTGCCGCAGATCTTCGAGCCCGTGAGCTTGGGGAACTCGATGGGCGTGATACCCAGCGCATGCACCATCGGCACCCGCTGCGGACCGGCGAAGGGGCCGTGCATCTTGTCCGGCTCGCCGACATGGAAGTCGCCGGTGAAGGTGTCGCCGAAATTGATCTTCTCGGGGACGTCGACGTGGTGGCAGGTCGTGCACGAGACCCCGTCGCGCGCCAGCCCGCCGTACTTCGCGTTCCGCTTCTCCGCCTCGGTCCTTGCCCCGTCGGGGACGGCGTTGACCATCGCCCGGCTGAACAGCTGGCGCTCGACGATGGGCCGCGAATTCCGATCGAGCCCCAGCAGGTCGGTGTTGTCGCAGACCTCGTTGGCCCGCTTGGGGTCGGCCTTGAATTGATCGAGGCAGAACTGGCGCTGGCCCATCACGCCGTGGCAATGCAGGCAGAGGTCGGGGACGACCTTGTCGAGGGCGGCGTGCGCCGTCTGCTCGGTCTCGAGCTGTGAGAGAAAGATGGGGTCCCGGCCGGCGAGGCCCATGGGCGAGCCCCGCCATTCGCCGTAAGGCGCGAGGTTGAGCAGATTGCTGAACGCCGGCTGGCCGGCTTGCTGCAGCGTCATGTCGAAGTGCATGCCGGTGGCGCCGGCGGCGTGGCAGCCGACGCACTGGTCCGAGGTGAGGAACAGCGACGGCCCGTCCGGGCCGGAGGGCAGGTGATCATAGGGTTCCGGCGGCATGAACAGCTTGCCGACGTCCGCCGGCCTGGGCTTGACGATCACCTTGGCGCCGAACGTCTTCAGGAACTCCGGCGAGTAGTCCTCGTAAGGGGCGCTGACCCGCTTGACCTGCGGGTCCGGCCACGGCACCTTGTGCCAGGTCGGGCCGGCGCTGTCGAGCTTCTGCAGCGCCTCGAACCGGTGGTGGGGCTCGAGCGTCTGGGCCGCCGGCTGTCGCGGCAGTCCGGCGATCGGCGGCTGATCCTGGAAATAGAAATCGAAGAAGCTGTCGGGATCGCCGAGGACGTTGTTGAGCTCGGAGAAGGTGAGCTCGTCGTTGTTGGCGGAGGCGTGGCAGTTGACGCAGTAGTAGCCGAAGCCCATCCACGGATAGGGGAGATTGACCGGCGGCGGCCAGTCGAGCTGCGAAGCCTCCGTCACCGGCGGCGGCTCCCAGGAGCCCCAGAACCAGCCGTCCTTGGAGCCGTGGCGGTCTCGCACCATCAGCGCCATGCCCACCCGCTTGCCGGTCGTTGGGATCGACGGGTTTTGCAGCACCTCCTCGGTCGTGTCGCCGAACATCAGCTTGACGATCATCGACCCGTCGGCGATCGGCCGGAGCGGCAGCTTGCCGTCCAGCCGGCAATCGGTGCAGGTCGCGCGGCATTGCGCCACGAAGCGGCGCCGGCCGGCCGCGTCGTGCTCGCACATCCAGCGGTAGACGTCCGGGGAGTAGTAGACCAGCACCGTGTCGTGCGTTCCCCACGTGGTGGTGGTCCACTTCGGCGCATGCGGATCCGGGAGGTCGGCAACCGTCGGGCCGGTGACGCGGAGCTGGCGGTCATGCGGCCACTGCAAGTAACACTCGGCGCGGAGGAATCTGCCCAGCAGGCGCTCGTACTCGGACTTCGCGAACGGGAACGCGCTCGGCAACGGTAGCGCCGCTCGGCACTCTTCCTTCGGCTGCGCCTTCACCTGCGGCGACGTCGCCATGGCCTGAGCGGCCTGAGTGGCCTGAGCGGCCTGGGCGGCTGGCGCGGCCTGAGCGGCCCGCACCGGCGGCTCCGCCCGCAGGAGCAGCCATCCCGCCGCGCCCGCCACGATCGGGACGACAGGCACGACCGGCAAGATCAGAGCCCACGCTGCCCGCCTCGATCTCATCGCCGCCTCCTGCGGGTCCCGCCCGCGGCCGGACTGCGAGGCAATTCTTGGAGAGTCGGAAAAATCGTAACACGGCTGGGCTCGCGGGGCAGCGCGGCGGCGCGCTCGGCGCGCCCCAGCGCGCCGGTGCGATCAGCGCGCCCCAGCGCGCTGGTGCGATCAGCGCGTCCCAGCGCGGCGGCGTTGTCGATGGCCGCCCCCAGGCCCTGCCATTCGGCGCCGCTCAGCGGCCCGAGCAGACGGGCGGGGGGCAGCTCGAGCCGCACGAGCGCCGTGCTCCCGTTGGCGGCGACGGCCTCGAGGACGAGCGGTTGCCCCCGGCCGGGGCCGCTGCCGGGTCCCGCGCCGCTGCCGGCGCCGCTGCCGCCGGCGCCCGGCTGCCAGCCGCGGACCCGGAGCTCCCAACCGGCGTGGCGCAGCGCCTCGAGGTGCAGGCGCTCCGCCGCGTCGTCGCGCTCGAGGCCAAACTCGAAGTCGGCGCCCGGCGGCGCGTTGCGCAGCGTCAGGGCGGCCAGGGGCCGCTGCATGGCGCCGTCGCTCGCCCAGCCCTGAGCGAAGAGCAGGCCGCTCGCGGGCTGGTACGCCGCCAGGTCCGCCGTGACCGCCGGCCGCGGCGCCGCGCCGGCGCGCGCGCCCCCTGAGAGCGCCGTCGGCGGGGACTCCCCCGGCTCATCCCAGAAGAACAGGTCCCCCAGCGGCGTGGGCGTGACCGCGACGCCGTGGCGGCGGCCCCGCAAATAGGCATCCACGACGGGCACGCGCACCGCGTCCGGGACGTCGAAGGCCGCCAGCCCGCCGTAGCCGTGCGCCAGCAGCAGCGCTTGCGGGCGGCCGCGGCGCAGCTCGTGGATCAGCTCGAGCTGGCGCGGCGGCGTGTAGGCGCGGGCGAGCGCAAAGAAGCGCGTCGGGATCGGCGAGCGAAAGCGCACGTAGTACCAGGGGGCGCCGTCCGCGATCATCAGCCGGCTGACGCCGTGGGAGCGCAGCAGCGCTTCGACGGTGCAAGTGGCGGCAATGAAATCGTGATCGGCGGCTGCCCGGCTCTCGCTAGGCGTGAACATCCGATCCGCGCAGCCGCCGACCGGCGGGTTGGGAGACAGGTGCTCGACCAGGAGCTGCCGGCGCTCGCGGGCGACGGCGGCCAGCGAGGCGGCGCCGCGCGGGCTGGGGATCCGGAAGCCGAGACCGACGAAGTCGAGGAGCGCCACGAGCACCACCGCGGCGGCCCCGGACCGCCACCGGCCCCACGACCGGCGCTCGCGCCACCTGGCGAGAGCGAGCAGGGCGGCGGCGAGCAGCAGCAACGAGCTCCACTGCAGGATGTGATTGACGTCGCTGCGATCGAGCGCGCTCTTGGCAGCCGCCGCCGCGAAGAGCGCGACGAACAGGACCTGCGCCGCACGCGCGGACTCGGCAGGCAGGCGCGGCTGCGGGCGCGACAGCAGCCCGCGCAGCGCCTGGACGAGCAGGAGCAGGGTGAGGAGCAGCCGGGCGAGGGCCACTCCCAGCCAAGCCGTCTCGCCGGGCGACAGCTCGACCCCCCGGCGGGGCCACGGCAAGGGAATCCCGACCGCGTCGCCGTGAAACCTGGGCAGGTCCCACAGGGTGTAGGCGAACCACTCGGCGCCTGGCCAGCCGAGGACCAGACGGGCGGCGCCCAGGACGAGGACGGCGCCGGCAAGGAGCCGCAAGGCCCCGCCGCCGGCGGTCTTGACGGTCTTGGCGAATGGCTCGCCCGCCGCCGCCGTGAGGTCGCGAACCGCGATCACGGCAAGGCCCGCGGCGATCGCGTACAGCCCCGTCTCGATGCGGAAGAGGTAGGCCAGGCCGAAGCACAGGCCGGCAAGGAGGTCATGCCGCCGCGGCGACGTCACGACGGCAAAGCCGAGGACGGCGAAGACGAGGATCCCGAGCTGGGACAGCGCCCAGACGTTGGGGCCGAGCGGCGGCTGCTCGAACAGCACCGGCGCCAGGGCCGCGGCCAGACAGGCCGCCAGCGCTTCGCCGCGCGAGCCCAGCAACCGGCGCGCCAGGACGTACACGGCAATGACGCCGAGACCGCAGCGCGTCGCCCACGCCAGCGCGACCGGCGAGGTACCGACCTTGCCGGTGGCGAGGATCCACAGCGCCGCGAGGCCGGTGTCGTCGGCCCCGTGCGGCCAGATCAGCGTCTTGAAGGGGCGTCCGCCACGCACCAGGTCGAGCGCCGTGCTCAGGACCTCGCCGTGGTGATAGGTGTCGATGTTCAGCAGCGGCGGCCCGGCGGTGAACGCGAAAGCCACCGCGGCCAGCGCGCCGACCAGCAGGGCCGCGCCGAGGGCGGGGACGTCGCCGCCGCCGCCGCTCTCGTGCGCGGCCCGGGTTTCCGCCGCGGCCAGCGCCTTGCCCCGCCGGCTGACGCCGAGCGCCGTCGCCAGGCCCGCGGCTGCCAGGAGCTGGGGCCAGCCGGCGACCAGCGGCGCGATCGGGCAGCCGCGGGCGACGAGCGCGAGCCCGCAGACCGCGACCAGCGCACAGGCGGCGAGGCCGCGCCGCGAGCGGACGAACCATTGCGTCGCCGCGCCCGCCGCCAGCGCGCCGGCCACCGCCGCCGACTCGACGTTCTTGCCGTAGCCCTGGAAGTACGGCCCGCCGGCGGCTCGCCAGCGCGGTGATATCGTCGCGGCAAGGGCGATCCCCGCCGCCGCGGCGACGCCGACCGGGACCACGATCTCGGCCAGCGCGAGCCGCACCGCCAGGGTCCAGGAGCTCGTAGATGGGGCAGGACGGTCCGACATTCTCAGAGTTCTACGCGGGCTATCTCGCCCACCACCGGCATCCGGCGAATCGGGCGCTGCACCTGCTCGCCAAGCTCCTGGCCATCGCCGGCATCGCGGTCGCCGTCTACGAGCACAGCCTCCTCACGCTGCTCGCGGTGCCCGTGCTCGCCGTTGGGCCCTGCTGGCTCGGGCACCTGTGGTTCGAGGGCAACCGGCCGGTCTCGTGGCACCAGCCCGCCGCGAGCCTGCTGGGCACCCTCGGCCGGCTGCTCTACGCCGGTCCGCCGCGTGAGGCGGCCGGCGGCCGCGCATACTACAGCCTGCTCGCCGACCTGAGGATGTGCGGAGCGATGCTCGCCGGCTGGGGCGCATCGCGCTCCCGCAGCGAGCCGACGTAATCCTTCGCGCCGCGCAGCTGGTCGTGCAGGTGGCTGTACCAGAAGAGCCCGCCGCGGCCCAGGACGTCGAGGTTCTCGATCTCGGCCAGCGCCTCGCGGATCGTCTTGACGTGCTCGGCGTAGTCGAGCGAGTAGACCGGATAGGCGTTCCACAGCATCCGGCTCTCGCTGGCGAGGACCGTGCGCGGATCGAGGATCCCGATCCCCGCAAGCTCGCTCACCACCCGTTCGGCCAGCAGGCCGCCGTCGAGCTCGTGCAGCGCGTCGCCGGTCGAGCATGGCACCTCGACGAGCAGGCCGGTCTCGTTCGCCGGCGCCATCGCCCGCGAACGGTTCTTGGGCTCCGAGAGGCGGGACGCCGCCAGCCGCGGATCGGGCAGGTAGATGGTGGCGTTGCGCGAGTGCCGGGCAACGTCGAGGCGCAGGAAGACCAGCCGGACGTGCCGGAACCGCAGTTGTGCCGCCGCCCGCCGGGCCGCCGCCGGCAGCGCGTTGCCGAGGCAGCGGACCATCACGGTGAGGGGCAGCGTGCTGAGGACGCGGCCGGGGACCGCGACGGCGGGGCTGCCGGCAAAGCGGATGCCGCGGATCGCGCCGCCGGCGCAATCGAAGCCGGCGATCTCGTGCGCCGCCGCCACACGGTCGGCCGGCAGCCGGGCGGCGAGCCGCGTTGCGATCTCGCCGTAACCCGAGAGCGGATAGAGGAACGAACCGTCGAGGTGAGCGCGCCGGCGCCGCGGCAGCAAGATCTCGAACAGCAACGACCGCAGCCCGAGGCCGGCCAGGCGGCGGGTCGCCACGTCGGGAGCCAGGGCGCCGGCCGGCAGGCCCCATAGCTTCTCCGTGTACGAGATGAGCAGCGGTTCGCCGAGGCGCCGGCCGTAACGGTTGGTCGCCAGGTCCTCGAAGCTGCGCTCGGGGCGCGGCCGCCAGCGTGCCTTGAGGATCTCGGCGCCGATCCGTGCCGCCTCGCCGATGCCGCGGCCGAGCAACCAGTTGAGCGGCGTCGGCGGGAAGTCGAAGAAGCGGCCGCGGTCGTAGATCTGGCTGGGCGAGTGGACGCGCACCAGGTCCGCGCCCAGCAGCCGCTGCACGTCGGCGGTGATCTCGCGGTCGCGGTCGTGGAAGCGGTGTGCTCCGGAGTCGTACCGGTGCTCGCCAAAGCTGTAGGTGCGGCAGAGCCCGCCGAGCTCCGCGGCGCGCTCGAACAGCGCGAAGGGGATGCCTCGTTCGTGCGCGTAGAAGGCGGCGCCGAGGCCCGCGGGGCCGCCGCCGAGGATCGTGAGGTGAGACGACGGCGCGGCGGCCGCCGGACGCGGGCGTGCGGCGCTCGGGCGGCTGGCGATCACGATCGAGTCGGCATCACGGGGAATCTTTCGGCGCGGCGAGACACCAGTGTAGCGCAAAACCGCCGCCAGGCTGCGAGCCGCCACGCCTCAGCGGCCGCGCAGGACGATCGCGTTGAGACTGCCGCGGGTC
Organism: Thermoanaerobaculia bacterium; assembly: GCA_035949675.1. GTDB lineage: Bacteria > Acidobacteriota > Thermoanaerobaculia > Multivoradales > UBA5704 > JASLEW01. The sequence continues at coordinate 4,997 of DASZHY010000003.1, read as the reverse complement.
GCGTCGATGGCCGCCGGGTCCTGGCTCTCGAGCGCGGCGCGGAAGACCGAGATGGCCGCGCCCAGCTCCTCGCGCGCCTCGCCGGTCAGCTCGACGAAGAGGGCGTCGGCGCGGGCGAGAGCCGTCACGTTGGGCAAGGCCTCGCGCGGATGGAACTTGAGACGCAGCATCTGGCGGCGCGCTTGCCCGATCTCTTCGGGAGTGAGCCGGCCGGGAGTCCTCTCGAGCACGAACGACTCGGTGAGCCCGCTCGAGAGCACGGTCATCTCGACCTCGAGCAGGCCATCGAGGTTGTAGGTGAAGCGCACCTCGACGCCCTCCCTGCCGGCCGGCGCCGGCGGCAGGTTGCGCATCAGATAGCGTCCGAGCAGCCGGTTGTCGCGGCAGTGAGGATGCTCGCCCTGGTAGACCGCAACGTCGATCGAGGACTGGTTGTCCTGCATGGTGACGAAGCTCCGCACGCGGCTGGCAGGGATGACGGTGCCGCGCTCGAGGATCGGCGTGAACACGCCGTTGATCTGCTGCCCGCCCCAGCGGCTCGCGGTCTCGATGCCCATGCTGAACGGCGCGACGTCGGTGACCACCAGGTCCTGCAGGCTGCGCTCGCCCTGCTTGAGCCCGGCCTGCAGCGCGGCGCCGAGCGCAACCGCCTCATCGGGGGGCAGGCTGCGCTGCGGCATGCGGCCAAAGAGCTGGGCGACCATGCGGATCATGCAGGGCATGCGCGTGGCGCCGCCGACCAGCAGCACCTCGTCGACGTCGCGCGGCGACACCTTGGCGTCGCCCAGGGCGCGCAGGACAGGCGGGCGGATGCGCTCGAGCAGGCCTTGCCAGAGCTCCTCCGCCAGCGCTCGCGGCAGCGGGATCTCGACGTCCAGCAACCTGCCGCCGGCGAGCTGCAGCTGCGGCAGCAGGATGCGGTCCTCGGCGGCCGTCGCCAGCCGCCGCTTGGCCGCCTCGCAGGCTGCTCGCAAACGGGCCGGGCCCAGCGGCTCAGCGGTGTCGAGGTCGAAGCCCGGGACCTGCGCCGCCGCCCAGGCGGCGAGCGCCGCCGTGAAATCCTCGCCGCCCAGGCGCGAGTCGCCGGCCGAGGACTGGATCTCGATGACTCCCTCCATGATCTCGAGCACCGTGACGTCGAAGGTGCCGCCGCCCAGGTCGAGGACGACCGCGCGCAGCTCGCGATGGCGCTCGTGCAGGCCGTAGGCGATCGCGGCGGCCGTGGGCTCGTTGAGCAATCGCTCGACCTTGAGCCCGGCGATCTCGGCCGCTGCCCGGGTGGCCTGGCGCTGCAGGTCGTCGAAATAGGCGGGAACGGTGACCACCGCCTCGGTGACCGGCACTCCCAGCTCCGCCTCGGCGTCCCGTTTCAGCGCCCCGAGCACGAAGGCGGAGAGCTCCTGCGGCGTCAGCCGCATGCCGAGCAGGTCGAAGACCCGTGCGGTCCCCATGTCCCGCTTGAAGGCGAGCGCCGTCGCCTGCGGGTGGGTGGTGGCGCGGGCGAGGGCGGGTGCGCCGACGAGCACGGTGGCATCCTCGCGCACCGACACCGCGCTCGGGGTGAGCAGCTCGCCGAGGGCGTTGGGGAGGATGACGGGCGCGCCGGCCTGGACCACGGCGACCAGCGAGTACGTGGTGCCCAGGTCGATGCCCACGATCGGGCCGGCGCCGGTTGCGCTGCTCATTTGCAGGACGCTACCAGGTCTTCGAGCCCGCGGCGAAGACGCTGGAAGTCCGCGGTGCCGCCGCCGCTGCCCAGCACCGCGGCGCCCGTCATCTCCACCCAGATCGCGTTCGCCCCGCGGCAGTCGCCGCCGCGTGCCGACTGGATCAGCGCGGCTCCCCGCAGGCAGGCGGTGGACGGGACCTTCGCCCCGCCGCAGACCGCTTGGAAGAAGGGCGGATCGACGGTCGGCGGGCCCGGGGGCGCGGCAGCCACGGATGGCGTCGCCGGCGCCGGCATCGCGACCGGCTCGTTCGCCTCCCACACCGCCCGCCTGTCCGACGCGTACGGCCGCCAGACGAAGATGACCTGAGCCAGCAGCACGACGGCGATCCAGGCCAGCCTGCCGGCGGGGTGAAGCTTCGGCAGCGGCCGGTGCAGCCACGAGCGGCGGGGCGGCGGGCTCAAGATCCGGTGATAGGCCGCTCGCAGGATGGGCAGGTCCGCGATGAGCTGCGCGGCCCGTTCCGCGGCGCGCGACTGCTGCTTCGCGAACAGGCGCAGGCGCTCCTCGGCGGCGGCGAGGCTGCCGTCCCGGATGGCGCGGGCGATGGCGGAGCGCAGCTCGACCGGAAATTCGCCGTCGATCGCGACCAGCTCGCGGAGCACCAGCCATACCGGCCCGAGGTCCAGGCCGCCGGCGGTGGCCTCGCGGAACGAGCTCGTGAGGCAGCCGTCTGCGGAGCGAAGGAAGTCGACGCCCTCGTCCACCGCGCCCGCTTCCTCCAAGCTCACGATCGTCGCCAGCACCAGTCCAACCGGAATGAGGTGGGTCGGGCAGGCTGCGAAGAGCCGCCGCAGGCAGCGGCCTGCCTCGATCGGGCGCCCGCGCGCGAGCCACGTCGAGGCCGCCGAGAGCACCACCGGCGGCGAGGCGGCGCCGGACGCGCTGGCAAGCTCGTCGTCGCTGGCGGTCGCCATCCGCCGCAGCAAGGCCTGGAAGCCCTGCGCGGCTGTCTCCTCGCCGTCGTGCGGCGCCGCGTCCTCCGGCGGCGCGGCGTCCTCCTGGGGCACGGCGCCGGGCAGCGGGACGGGCGCTGCCGGCGGCGCTTCCCGCCAGTGCCGCGCCGCCGCGCTGCCGGCGGCGGGCCCGAGGTCCGCTGCAGCCGGCGAGCCGAGCAGGGACTGCACGGCCTCGAACGCCGCTCGCAACCGCAGGAACCCGTCGGGATCGGCTTCCGGCTTCCGCGTCTTGAGCAGCCGCAGGTAAGCGCGCCGCACGTCCTGGAAGGAGGAGCCGCGCGGAACGCCCAGCTCACTCAGCGCACTCTCGAGGTCCATCCCGGTCAGCCGGCGGGCCTCTTCTCGGTCATCAGCGCCAGCAGGTTGTCCTCGCTGTCGTAGAAGTCGGCGAGCCACAGCTCGTGGTCGGGCATCCTCGCCACCAGGTGCGGCCCCCGCTCGAAGCGCACGCCGCGCGCCGCCAGGGCCGCGTGGGCGGCTTCGATGTCGGCGACGCGGTAGTAGAGGATCGACGAGTGGTGTTCCAGCTTGGGGTCCTCCGTGCGGCTCAGCATCAGCCGCACGCCGCTGCAATCGAAGAAGGCCAGGCCGGGAAACGCGAACAGGAAGCGCATGTTCAAGATGTCGCGGTAGAAGGCAGTCGCCCGCTCCACGTCCTGGACGACGATCGCGATCTGGCCGATCTGGGCGAGGCCCGGGAACTCGGTGCCGGTGGTCATCGCAGCGCATCCCTCCTTTTGCGGCCGGCGGCGAGGATCGCCTCGCGGCCGGCCAGATAGAGCAGCAACACCAGCAGGGCGAAAGGCAGCAGCGCCAGCGCGTCCGCCGCCGCACCCGCGAACAGCGGGTTGCGCCGGGTCATCAGGTCGGTGACGCGGTCGTTGAAGCGGGTCAGGACCGCGGCGGTGAAGGCGATCACGATGCCGGCGATGGCGCCGCCGGCGATGTAGCCCGACGCCATCAGCACCCCCGGGCCGCTGTCGCCGGCGGCCACCAGCTGCTCCTCGGTGGGCTCGAGGTGGGCAAGCTTGCGGCGCAGGTAGCGGTCCACGAACCACCGCACCATGCCGCCGATGAAGAGCGGGCTCGTGGAGGACAGCGGCAGGTAGACGCCGACCGCGAAGACCAGCGACGGGATGCCCGCCATCTCGAGCACGATCGCGATCATCACCCCCAGCAGCACCAGCGCCCAGGGCAGCTGCCGATTGAGGATGCCCTTGATGATATAGGACATCAGCGTGGCCTTCGGGGCGTCGAACTTCGGTACCCGCGTGCCGTCGGGACGCACCGGATGGGTGCCGTTGATGCCCGGGTCGACCAGGTAGACGGGAACGCCGGCGGGGTCCACCAGGTACCTCCCCGGTACGCCGCCCGCGTCGTCGCTCTTCTGCCAGACGCGATAGGCCGCGGAGTCCTGCCGCGCTTGCGGTCCCTGCAGCTTTTCCATCTCGACTGGCTGGCCCGGCCGGACCGGGCCGGCGCGCAGCTGCGCCGGGAAGTTGTGGCCGATCCGCCAGGCCACCCGTCCGGCGCCGTCGACCAGGTAATCGCCCGAGCCCAGGCCCCTGGTCTCGGCCTCCTTGCCGGGCGCCACGTGCAGGACACGGTAGCCGCCGGGAACCGGCGGCCGCACGCTGTCGGCGTAGGGCGGGAGCCGGGCGAGCTCGGGCGCGGCGATGGCGGCGCCGGCGCCGGCCGCGGGCGGCTCGAAGGTGAGCCGCGGCACGTACACGGTCGAGCTCTCGTTGAGCCCCAGCAGGATCGGCCCCAGCAGCAGCGCCGAGGCCAGGGTGCCGACCAGGATCGCCACCTGCTGGTGGCGCGGCGTGCTGCCGATCAGGAACCCGGTCTTCAGGTCTTGCGAGATGGTGCCGCCGTTCGAGGCGGCGATGCAGACGATCGCCCCCACCGAAAGGGCGGTGACGTAGTAGCTCGGACCGGTCCAGCCCAGCTGGAGAAAGATCAGGCAGGTCAGCAGCAAGGTGGCGACGGTCATTCCCGAGATCGGGTTCGACGACGAGCCGACCTCGCCGGTCAAGCGCGACGACACGGTCACGAAGAGGAAGCCGAAGACGACGATCAGCACTGCGCCCAGCAGGTTCATCCGCAGCGACGAGGCGAGCATGATCATGGCGATCAGCGCCACGCAGCCGCCGGCCACGAACTTGAGCGAGAGGTCGTCGTCGGTGCGCAGGCGCGCCGTCGCTGCCGCGGCGGCGCGCTGCCGCCGCAGGTCCTGAAGCCCGCCCTGGAGACCCTGCCAGATGGTCGGCAGCGACCGCACCAGGCTGATGATGCCGCCGGCGGCGAC
>DASZHY010000002.1:0-6693 GCA_035949675.1 Thermoanaerobaculia bacterium | reverse complement strand
CTCTGTCCGCCGGACCGCCGAGCCGAGATCGCCGTGCGCCTGGCCGAGGCCGGCGGGCAGGTGCTGCCCGCGCGGCCGGCGGTTCAACCGCTGATGGTCTTCTAGGCGACTAGTACTGCATCCGGTGCTCGAGCACCTGGTAGGCCTGCTGCAGGCTCAGCGAGCTCGAAACCTGCAGCTGCTTGACGCTGCTCCAGGTCCCGTCCATCTGGGTGTTGCTGTAGAGGACGGCGCTGCCGTTGGCGCCGGTCCAGGCTGCCAGGGCATCGAGGCCGGTCCGCGACAGGTACAGCTGCAGGCCGTTGGCGTTGACCGCCGGCCACGGCCGGGTGGAGGTGACCCGGAATTGCAGGAAGTGCGAGGTCGAGTTTTGCACCATCACCTCGACGATCTGCGGCGGCGCGATCGGGCCGAGCCCGGGCGCGGCGATCCGCAGGCCCCGCATCGCGAACCTCGCTCCGGTGTCGACGATCGTGGCGCGGTTGCGTTTGGCGAGGGTCGCGAGGTCGGACGAGCCGGTCAGGATCTGGGCCTGCGCCGCATTGGCGATCGCCTGCAGGGCCTCCGCCTGGAAGGCGCCGCCGGCGTTCAGGATGACCGACTGCACCAGTGTGGCGAGCGCGGGGAGCTGACCGGGGAAGTACTGGGCGCCGTTGGCGAGGATCGCCGCCGAGCAGGTGTCGGCAAGAATGCGCAGCTCCTCCGGCAGGACGTCGACTTCGACCGCGGTGAGCATGCCGGAGGTGTCGGAGGCGAAGCCGGTGACCACGGTGCTCGTGTCACGCCCGGCCTGGACGGTCGGGGTGAAGGCGAGAGGGGTGTTCAGGGGCCCGGGTCCGACCCCCGGCGCGGTCTGCCCCGCCTGGTCGAAAGCGTCGAAGGCATTGAGAGGCTGCGGGTTGGGCACGCTGCCGATCCAGACGCCGTCCACGAAGATCACCGGCGCGTAGTAGGCCTGGTAGAAACCGCTCCCCGACTCCTCGGACCAGACGATGTGCAGCACCGTGCGGTGCCGGGTGACCGGGTTGCCCGAGACCGGGTCCACTTCCTGATGGGCGTCCCGGGTCACCGCCAGCTGGGGCGGGGTCTTGGGCGCATATTGGTTGCTGATGATCGTGATCGCCGGCGACCACTGGCTGCCGTCGAAGCCCGCGAGCTTGATGATGTTGTTCCCCGATGGGTCGGTGGAAACCCAGACGACGAACAGCGTCTTCGAACCGTCCTCGTAGATCAGCGCCGGCGAGCTCTTGAAGCTGGTATCGCCGGTGCCTTGCACCAACTGCCGCTGCGTCTGCATGCCGGGTACCGCGGTGTCGAGCGCCAGCACCGGAGTCTTGGCAGGGTAGAGGCTCGAGCCAGGGAAGAGCGTGCCGAAGGTGCCCGCGGTCACGGTGTACAGCTGGCCGTCGGCTCCCAGCGCCGTGCCGAGGTGGTCGGCGCGCGCCGCGGTCGTCGTGGCGGACGCCAGCCAGAGGATGCCGAGGCAGCGGACAAGGACGGCTGACAGTCGGACTCTTTTGCGCATGGCCGTGACCTCAAGCATGGAGATTGACCAGCTTCCGCACGTCCACCGCGAGCAGGAACCCAGGCAAGTAGGGGGACTCGGGGAAATAGTCGCGCTGCAAACGGGTGAAATAGCCGCTGGCCATCGTGGTGTCGCCGCTCAGGTTCGCCGTCTCCCCGAGCAGGTAGAGGGCATTCTTCGTTGCATCCGCGTCGCCCATCTTCTCGGCCAGCGCGAAGGCTGCCACGCCCTGGCGGCGGGCATGCTCGTAGCGCCCGGTTTCGAGGTGGGCGAAGCAGAGGTCGAGCCGCGGCAGCACCTGGTAGCGCTCGGCCGAGAAGCGCCGCAGCAGCCGCAGGCTCTCGTACAGGCAGGAGTAGCCTTCGGCGAAGCGCTTCTGCAGCACCCGGCAGTAGCCCAGGTTGTTCAGGATGCGCGCCCGCCAGACGCCCGGAGCCGGGATCAGCGCGGCCGCCTCCTCGTACTCGCGGCACGCCTGGTCGATGAAGCTCTCGCCGAGCAGGGCGTTGCCCAGCTGGTTGCGGCTGAATGCGATCCAGTCCTTGCGGCCCAGCTGCAGCGCCCGATCGCAGGCGATCCGGGCGTAGAACAGGCTCTTCTTGAAGTTGTGGGCGAACTGGTAGTGGATGGAGATGTTGTAAGCGGCCAGCCGGCAGTTGGCGGCGTCGCCGTTGCGCAGCAGGATCTCGCGCAACCGCGGCAGCTCGCCGTCGCCGCGCCCGAGATGGATGGCCACCGCCGCCAGGGCGCACACCACGCTGTCGATGCGTCGCAGGTCGCCGTGCCCCTGGGCCCAGGCGAGGGCGCGCTGGATGATCTCCTCGGCCTCTTCCAGATGGCCGACCTCGATCGATCTCTGCCAGCGCTCGCGGAAGTCCTCGAAGGCTTCAGGGCTCTCGCCCTGGAACGACTCACTCATCCCTGCTCCCTCCACCGCGCCGGCAGGCCCTGCGCGAATAGCAAGGTAGGTGCTGGTTCGACTCGCCGATACTGCGCTAGCCGTTGTTCTCCGCTGTCTCCTGATGTCTCCGAGCTTCCGAGTCGTCGCGCGCCGCGCCCCTCAGGTGGCGCCGGGGCTCCGCGGCAACCCACCCTTCACGCCGACAGCGCCGACAGTGCCCACGGCAGTGGCGCCGCCGGCGCCGGTGGCGCGATCGGCAGCGGCGTCACTGCCGCCGACACCGCCGACCGCGCCGCCACCGCCAGGCCCGCCGGAGCCGCCACCGCTGATGGGGCCGTCGCTGCGGGCCTGGATGCGCTTGAAAGCGATGAAGTCTTCGACCTCCCGCTGTGCGTCCCGAGGCAGGGCGTTGAAGTCCTGGACGAGCTGCACGTCGCGCGGGGTGATCGACTCCTGTGCTACCCCTTCGAAGAACTCGCCGATGCTCATCTTGAACTCGGCAAGGATCCGGAACAGGGTGTCGAGGCTCACCCTGTACTCTCCCTGTTCCATGCGGGAGAGGTCGGATTGCTGGATGCCAAGCCGCGCGGATAGCTCGACCTGGGTCAGCTTGTGCTCCTTGCGCAGCTGCCGAATCTTGCGTCCGACCAGCTGGACCTGACGGATTTTCTCGATCGTTGCCATGGCCATTAGTCTCTAGTCAGGCCACTATGTCACTCTGGCATAGGGCGATGCTTTTCAAGGATACTACGCCCCTGGTGGGGGCCTGTCAAATAGGAGAAACATGGCCGAAGCGAAGGGGAGGGGCGTCCCCTTGGCCTCAGGGACATGTCGCATGTCCACCCTGGACATGCGACGCCCCCCCGGAGGGGAGGGCCGCGGCTCCGCCTGTCGCCTGTCGCGGCACTCGTTGCTCGTCGGAAGGGGATCGAGGGGTTGCGGGGGGAGACCCGATAGACGCTTCGAGTAGTCCTCGAACGCCTGCTACCGGTACCTGTTTCATGGCACGGGATCACCGGAGGCGTTGGAGACCTATATGTAGGTATAGTGCCGGCCGATGAGACAGCGGCCGATGAGACAGCCGGCGAGGGCCTGTTGAAGCTCGAGCGTCACTTCTTCCTGCTGCGGGAGCTGGTCAAGCGGGACTTCCAGGGCCGCTACGCCGGCTCGCTGCTCGGCTTCGCCTGGTCATTCGTGCAGCCGCTCTGGCTGCTGGCGCTCTTCACCTTCGTCTTCTCGACCGTGCTCAAGATCAGGGTGGTCGATGCCGGCAATCCCGGCGGTCACTTCGCGACCTTCCTGTTCAGCGGCCTGCTGCCCTGGATGGCAGTGCAGGAGGGGGTCCTGCGCTCGTCCACCGCGATCACCGACAACTCCATGCTGGTCAAGAAGTTGCGCTTTCCCGCCGAGATCCTGGTGGTGGCGGTGGTGGTGGCCGCGCTGCTGCATGAAGCGATCGCGGCGACGGTGTTCCTGGGAGTCCTGGCGGTCGTCGGCGACTTCTCTTGGGGGGGGCTGCCGATGCTCCTCGTGGCGCTGCCGCTGCAGGTGCTGCTGACGCTGGGCCTGGGCCTGTTGCTGGGCGCCGTGCAGGTGTTCTTCCGCGACACCGCGCAGCTGCTCAGCATGCTGTTCGCGGGCTGGTTCTACCTGACCCCCATCATTTACTCGCCGAGCGCGGTGCCGGCGCGGCTGCGGCCCTGGATCGAGCTCAACCCGCTGACGCCGCTCGTCGATCTTTATCGCCAGGCCTTCCTGCGCGGGCGCCTCGAGCTGGTGCCCGGGACCGCCGGCCTCGCGGCGATCGCCGCTGTGCTACTATGCGCCGGCTTTTGGCTTTTCCGGCGACTCAAGGTCGCCTTCGTCGACGAGATCTGACCAACCCCTTTGGACGCCGTGAGCGGGGCCTCCGTATGCCAATGGGCTCCCTTGTGCTGGATCCCCCCACGGAGGTAACACGTGAACACCCGATTCTCGCTTTCCCGCTTGCTGTCACCCCTACTGCTCCTGTCTGCCCTGCTGGCCGCCCTGCTGGCCGCTCCGGCGGCGCCAGCCGGTGCGCAAAGCGGCCGGTCCGCCGCCGCGCCGGCGGCACCGGCTGCAGCGCCTGCCCCGCCCGCCGCCACGGCGCCGTCCGCTGCCGGGCCAGCCGAGAACCCCTACGGCGCCGCGGTGCCCCAGACGCGGCCGGTCGCCACCAACCCGCAGCCTCCGGACGGCAAATGGCTCAAGGATGACCTGGGGCGGCTGTACTTCATAGAGAAGCTCCGCAAGGTCCAGGGCCAGTACCACCGCATCGACGACCACACGGTGCGGACCGTGTGGGGCGTGCCGATCGACGTCCTGCGGGAAGACGACCGCTACTTCTACTACAAGGTCTACAAGGTCGACGACCTCGGGCAGCAGGTCAAGCCGGTCAACCAGATGCCCACCCCGGAGGAGCTCGCCAAGATCGCCGTCACCTACAAGGTCGACACGCCCGAGAGCCATCGCTTGCGCTTCGTCGATTTCGGCAAGGGCCTCCCCAGCTCGGGGCAGTGGCGCGAGGGTTTCGTCCTCGCCGACATGAACGGCGACGGCCACCTCGACATCGTGCACTCGCCGCCGCGCAAGGCCATGAGCCCCCCGGTCATCTTCCTCGGCGACGGCAAGGGCAACTGGCGCCGCTGGCAGGAAGCGCAGTTCGCGCGTTTCCCCTACGACTACGGCGACGTCGCGGTGGCCGACCTGGACGGCGACGGCAACCTCGATCTGGTCCTGGCGATGCACCTCAAGGGCTTCACCGCGCTGCTCGGCGACGGCAAGGGGCACTTCATGAAGCGGTGGGACAAGGGGCTCGACTTCCTGCAGCCCGGCCAGGGGGCCGACGAGTCGCAGGTCTTCTCGTCGAAGACCGTCACCCTGGTCAACTGGAACCACGATCCGCGCCCGGACATCCTGGCGCTGGGCGAGGGCCCGCGGCTCAACATCTCCTCGGTGCGGGGCGAAGGCGGGGTGCTCGGCTCGGGTAAGAGCTACGGCCCGGTCGTCTACCTCAATCAGGGCGACGGCAGCTGGAAGCGGAAGGACCAGGGCACCGGGCGCGAGCAGATCTTCGGCGACTCGATCACCGTCGGCGATTTCAACGGCGACGGGCGCCCCGACTTCGCGGTCGGCAGCAGCGTCATGGGGCGGCGGGACCTGGTCTTCCTCGGCCGCGCCGACGGCGGCTGGGACAAGGTGGAGATCGACGTGCGGCCGCTGTCCTACGTGCGCGCGGTGCTCGCCGCCGACTTCGACCGGGATGGCCGCTCCGACCTGGCGGTGGGCTACATCAGCTTCGAGGGCGCGGTCTGGCGCAGCGGCATCGACATCTTCTATTCGCGCCCGGGCGGCAAATGGGAGCGCCGCACCCTGGCGGCCAAGGAGGGGCGCGAAGGCTTCAGCGCGCTGGGCGCCGGCGACCTCGACGGTGACGGCAACCTCGATCTCGTGGCGTTGACCGGAGAAGGGGCGACCTGGGTCTTCCTGGGCGACGGCAAGGGCTTCTTCACCCATGAGACCGTGGAGATCCCCGTGTACGGCCCCGGCTGCAACGGTTCGCGGGTGCGCCTGGCGGATCTCGACGGCGACGGCAAGGACGAGATCGTGGCGACATGGTCCGGCGAGTACTCGGCGATGAACGCGCCGGACCAGTGCCGCTCCGAGGGCGGCATCCGCGCCTGGCATGCGGAGCCGGCCGGCGTCGCCTCGCATGCTGCTGCGCCGGCAGCCACGAAGCCGGCAGCCACGAAGCCGGCAGCCACGAAGCCGGGTGGCGGCTCCTGATGCCTGTCCGACATTTCCGCGGCCGTACTTTCCCGTGCGCAACCCGCGGTGGAAGGATTCTCGAAGAAATCGGGCCTAAACGCTTGACAGGGCGAGAGGACATCCCTATAGTGCGAAAGCATAAAACCGGCTGAGGGGCCGAGCGTCACCTCGGAAGACCGCGGAAGACGCCCACTCCAGCCGCGAAGCTGAGCAGCTCTACAAGGCGGCAAGTCTCGCGGCCGACGCTGGAACTCTTTGATTTGCTTAGAGTTAAGAGACTCTAAACTTTAAACAGGAGGTGATGTCCTTTTCCGAGGAGAGTGGAGAAGTCAGAAGTCGGACACTTGGATGGTTGTACTTGCATCAGCAACACCAACCCTAGGAGATTGTCTGTCATGAAAAAAACCGCACTGAGTCTCGCTCTCTTGGGCCTGCTGGCCCTGGGCGGCCAGGCTGGGGCTGTGATCTGCACCATCGA
>DASZHY010000001.1:0-21832 GCA_035949675.1 Thermoanaerobaculia bacterium | reverse complement strand
GCTGGGTCGAGGCTCGTGCCGGCGGAGTCGAGTCCGGTGCCTGGGGCGGCCCAGGAGGGGAGGCGGGGAGTTCCATTGACCCAGAGGTTACCGCGGTTGGAGCGGCCAGCGGCTCAGCCGGGCTACTTCGGCCGGCGGGGGCGCCGGAGCGCCGCGGCGAGCGAAGGCGGGCAGGTGGCGCAGCGCGCGCCCCCAGCCGGCAAGCATGCCGGCGAGCCTGAGGCGGCGGCTGCCCGCGCCGGTAACGCTCTCCGGGGGCTGAAGCTGCCGGCCGGGCGCGCGGTGCGGACCCGGGAGGCGCGGGCCGAGGAGTGCGGCAGGTCCGGCAATGTCGAGGAGGTCGCGCAGCATCATCAGCGGGAGACGCGGCCAGAGCCCACGGCCGAGCAGGCGGGCCGCCGCCAGGTAACGGTTGCCGTAGATCAGCCGCCAGCGGTCGCGGCTCGCCGGCGCCGTCCGCCCCGAAGCCGCGCCGGCGTGGCGCGCGCGCGCCGCCGGCACCAACAGGGCGCTGAAGCCGGCGGCGCGCAGGCGGCCGGCCAGCTCGGCGTCCTCATAATAGGAGACCAGCCGTGGGTCGAAGAACTGGCCGCTGCCGCCCAGCGCCACCTGCTCGAGCGCGGTGCGCCGGAACAGGGCGGCGGTCGCCGAGACGCCGAACACCTCGACCGGCGGCGCGGCCCCGCCCGCCGCCGGGCGCGGTGCCGGCTCGCCGTGGCCGAGCTGGATTGCCTGCCACCAGCGGTTCCAGCCGAGCCCGCAGCCGTCGATCCGGTCGGGCAGGTCGTCGCCAGGCCGCCCGTCCTCGCCAGGCCGTTCTGGCGGAAAGGCCGCTTCTCCGGCCAGCGCGTTGCCGCCGCCATGGCCTTCCGGCTCCGGGTCCAAATCGTCGGCGATCAGGTTGACGCCCTGGGCGGCGGCGGCGCGGGGAGAGGCGCGCAGCGCGACGGCGAGCGCGGCGAGCCATCCGGGGCCGACCACGGCGTCGTCGTTGACGGTGGCCAGCAGCTCGCCGCGGGCGGCGGCGAGCCCGAGGTTGGTGCCGCCCGCGAACCCCAGGTTGCGTTCCGGCCGCAACACCCGGTCGGCGAGCCCGGGGGGGAGCGCCAGCGGCCGGGGCGACTGGTCCACCACCACGATCTCGAGCGACCGCACGCCCTGCTGTCGCCGCAAGGCTTGCAAGCAGGCGGCGAGCCAGGGGCTGCGGCCGACGGTCGGCACCACCGCCGTGACCTCCGGGGCCGCCGGCATTTCGGGCGCCGTCATTCCCAGGTGAGCTCGATGCGGTCGAGGACTGCGCCGTTGAGGGCTCCGGGCGGATGCGGGCCGCGGCCGGTGAGCACCAGCGGCGCTCCCGGCGGCCAGTCGAAAGGCCCCAGGCTCAGCTCCTCCCAGGCGCGCTCGCGCACCGGTGTCCAGACCGCCAGCAGCCGCTCGCCGGCGGCGATGTCGACGGCGAATGGCACCGGCTGGTTGCGGATGAGCTCGGCGGCAAGCGTCAACCGCACCCGCCGCCCGCCGGCGACGACCGGCGCCCGCACCTGATCGCCGACCCGCAGCACCCAGCCGCCCCGATAACGAGTGCGCTCGATCACCCAGCGGTCGGGGTAGAGATGGCCGCCAAGCTTGATCACCTGCTGGTCTTCGAGCTCGATGACGCGGGTGGGCGCCCTGGCGGCGGCGATGGGCAGCACGGCGGCGGCGGCAAGCGCCACCGCGATCCCGGCCAGCGCGGCTTCGGCAATGCCGCCGGGGCGCCGAGCCTGGCGGCGCCGCCGTCCGGGCAGCCACCAGGCACCGATCACCAGCGCCAGCGACAGCGGCGTCCAGATCCAGGTGGCGGCGCGCGGCCGCGCCACGCTCGGAAAGAACCGCGCCAGGTCGGCGCCCAGCCGCGAGGCGAGATGATCGAGTACGTAAGTGCGTCCATCGGCCAGGTTGTAGGTCCAGCCTGGCACCACCACCCAGAGGATGGCCAGGGCCAGGGTCGCGGCGCCCAGGCCGCCGATCAGCGCCCGGGCCCCCGGCCGGCGGCGGCCGGCGAGCAGGGGCGCCAGGGCGAGGCCGAGCAGCGGTAGCGCGATCAGCGCATAGCGGAAGGGCGGCGACCAGCCGCCGTACCACTCGCCGCGCGGCGTGACCGCCAGCAGATAGGGCAGGGAGAGGAAGGCCAGGTGCGCGGGCAGCGGCGCGCGGCGGGCCAGCAGCAGCGCCAGCGCCGGCAGCAACAGCAACCAGATGGGCGCGAAGCCGAAAAGCCCGAAGGCGCAGTCATAGAAGAGACCGAGGCTGCCGCCGAGGTAGTCGAGAAGAGTGTGCCGGTACGGATCGATCTCCTGCAGGCTGTGGATCTTCAGCGGGTTCGAGTAGAGGTGCTGGTTGTACAGCAGGATGGCGACCACCAGCGTCAGCAGCACCGCGGCGAGCGCCAGCGCCGGCCGCCGGTGCCCCGGCTGCCTGCCGGTCCGCCAGGCGGCGAGAGCCGCCAGCGGCGCCGCGATCAGGATGAAGCGGATCTTGAGCAGCGGCAGCAGCAGCACCGGCAGGCCGATGGCCAGCCAGGCGCGCCACCGCGAAGACCGCGGGTCCGCGGGCGCCAGCGCGAGGATGCCGTCGAGCGCCGCCATGGCGAGCAGCGCCGCGGGGACTTCGACCCAGATCTGGTAGGAGTAGAAGAGCAGCGGCGGCGCGAACGCCACCAAGGCGTAGGCGACCAGCGACTCGCCGGGCCGGCCGGCGGTGTAGTGCCGGCCCAGGCGCAGGGTCAGCCATGCCAGGGCCGCGGTCAGCAGCGCCATGGTGGCCTGGGCCCCGGTCTTGCCGAACAGGCGGTAGGCAGGGACCAGGACCAGCGGCAGCAGGGCGTTGTGACGGGAGTACACCTCGCCGCGAGGGCCCGATGGATCGCCCGGCTGCGGCGCGATCGGGCGGTCCATGAAGTGGCGCCAGTCGCCGGCCGCGTAGTTGTTCGCCAGGTCCGTGTCGCCGTCGAAAGCCAGGCTGTGGGTGAGCAGCAGGTTGTAGGGCTCGTCGCCGTCCGGCTGGCGGTGGGCGGCGGACCACGGCAGGATCGCGATGTAGACGCACAGCGGCAGCCAGAAGAACAGCGCCGAGGGGCGCGGGCCGAGCCGGCTGCCGAGCAGCGGCCGCAACGCCGGCATCTGGCGCGCCAGGCGATGAGCGAGCACCAGCAGCATGCCGGCCGCCAGCAGCTCGCTGGCATGGTCCAGAGCCAGGGCCGGCCGCGCCAGGGCCGCAGCCAGCAGGAGGCCGAGCGCCGCGAGCTCGCCGGCGGTGCCCGCCCGAGACAGCCGGCGGCCGCCCTGCCGCACGCCCAACCGGTGGATGCCGTAGAACGCCGCCAGCAGGACCGGCAGCAGCGTCAGGGTTCCGGCCAGCGGGTCGCCAGGCGGCAGCGGCAGAAAGCGCGAGAGAGCCGCCGAAGCGAGAATCGCGGCGAGCAGGGCGGCGAGCAGCGGGAGCGCCGCGGCGGTCAGCTGCCGAGGGCCGGCGGCGCCAGGGGCGGCGCTCGCGGCGGCTGACGGTCCGGTGGCGCCCGCGCCGCCATCTGCGACCGCTCCGGCACCGGCGGCCGCTCCGACAGCACCGGCCACGGGCCCGGGCTCGCCATTGGCCGCGAGCGGTGCCCCGGTCATGGCTCGAGCTCCACCTGGTAGAGGGCGACGCCGGTGTCGGGCGGCAGGCCGGAGGCGAGGTCGATCTCGAGGCGGGCGAAGCTGCCGGCGCGCGGCAACGGCAGCCGGGCGCGGTAGCGCTGGCCGAAGAAATCGCCCGCCACCCAGGCCTGCCAGTGGCGTGGCGGCTGCAGGCGGGTCGTGGCCGCGACGTCGGCCCGGCGCGCCGCCCATTCCCCGGTATCGTCGCCGGCGCGTAGCTGCAACTCGATCGGGGCGGTGCCGGTGCCGAGCAGCCGGACGCGCGCAACCGGCGTGCCGCCGGCGAGATCGGTGCCATGGATCAGGCTGGTTTGCAGCGCCAGGCCGCGCAACCGCAGGGGGCCGATGTCGGTATGCCACGACGGGTTGGCGCGGTCCAGCAGCACCGCGTTGCCGCCGCCGAGCAGAGCGACGCCGGGCGAAGCCAGCTGCGGGCCGACCAGTGCGGCGAACAGCGCGCCGCCCGCCACCGCCGCCGCAATCCGGCCGGCGCGCGCCGCGGGCCATGACCGTACCAGCTCCGCGGCGATGCAAATGAGCAACGCGGCACCGCCGAGCGCCGCCGCCAGCAGCGGTCCGGGGATGGCGCCGACCAGGGAGAGCGCATCGCCCAGAGGGTCCGGGCGCAGCCAGGGGTAGGACGCAAGCAGCGCGGTGCCGAGCAGGACCGCGGCGCTCCAGATTGCTGTCAGGCCGGCCGCCGCGCCGGCCGCCGGCAGCGCCAGCGCCGCGAGGGCCAGCGGCGCCGCCAGCGCCGAGCGGTCGGGCAGCCAGGGAGCGGCGAAGGCGATCAGCGCGGCCGTGGCCAGCAGGGCGCGGGGCCGCGACTGCCACGCCGCCGGGAGCGCCGCGGGCACCAGCATCACCAGAAAGGTCACGGCGGCCGCTCCCTCGCGCCAGGAGGCATGGGCGGCCAGGGCGCCGGGCAGGTGCCAGCCCGCCAGTGCCGCGCCTCGCGTCCAGACAGCCAGCGGCAGGGCGGCCGCCACTGCCAGGCCAGGACGCCAGAGCGCCAGCCCTGCCAAGGCCGCTGCCCAGCCCGCCCGTGGCTCCCAGGCGATGGGCAGCAGCAGTGCGGCCGCGCCCGCCGCGACGCGCGTTCGGGCCTGCCACTCCCGCCGGTCCCAGAGTTGGAGCCGGTTCCGCAACGCACGCCAACCTGTCGGCGCCGGGACCGGACCGGCGGCGCCCGGCGCGCCGGCCCCTGCAAGGGCCTCGCCTCCGGCAAGCGCCACCAGGGCCAGGGTGGTTGCCACCGTCCAGCCTGGCGCCAGCACTGCCGCGGCGCCTGCCGCCGCCAACGCGGGCAGCGCGCCGCGGCGGCGCCAGAGCACCGCCAGCGCTGCGCCGGCGGCTAGCGGCAAGACGAGGAGGGCCACCCAGGGCCGGACTGCTCGGCCTGGCGCGAACAGCAGGTCGCCGCGCAACAGCACCTGCCAGCCGAAGCACAGGGCGGTCGCCGTCGCGAGACGCGCGCCGTCCTCGTCGCCGCTGTCCCGCGGCGTGGCGAGCATGTGCCGAAGACGTCGCGCTCCGGCGACGGCCAGGGTGGCGGCCAGCAACGCGACCACGGCCGCGCCCCGCGCCGGGCTGGCCGGCAGCGCCCACGCCGCCGCGACCGCCAGGGCCGCTCCGAGCCCAAGCTCGGCAGCAGGAGGCGGCGCCAGGGCTGCCACCGCCACCAGGGCCGCCGCCGCCAGCCGCCCGAGGTAGGCGCTCTCGGCACCGGCCGTGGGATCCACTTCGCGCGCCGCGAAGCAGCCGATCGCCGCCAGTGCCGCCGGCGGCAGCGTCCACCGGGCCAGCCTGCGTGTCGGGAGATCGAATCTCACGCGCGACGGAAGAGAAGGGATAGGTTGCCGAGCGGCACGGTCATTGCCCCTAGCTTATACGGAGGCAGGCCCAGCGCCGCTTCGCGGCCGGGTCAGTGCGAGATAGACTCCCCGGCCATGCTGTCGCGGGAGCTGCTGCGCCACGATCCGGAAGGTGTCATCGAGCGGCTGGCAAGCCGCGGCGTCGATCCCGCGCTGCCGCGAGCCTGGCTGCGTCTGGACGCCGAGCGGCGGGCGGCGCTGGTCGAGCTCGAAGAGCTCAAGCACCGGCACAAGGAGGCCAGCCGTGCGATCGGCGCGCTCAAGCAGCGCGGCGAGGACGCGGCTGCCGAGATCGCCGCGGTCGCGAGCGCCAAGGAGCGGACCGGCGTGCTGGAAGCGCGTCTGGCGGCGCTCGAGCCCGAGATCGCGGTGATCGAGCTCTCTCTGCCCAACCTGCCGCACCCCAGCGTGCCGCGCGGCGCCGACGAGACCGCCAACCGCGTCGAGCGAGTGGTCGGCGAGCCGCCAGCTTTCGCCTTCGAGCCCCGCCCGCACTGGGAGCTAGGGCCGGCGCTGGGCATCCTCGACTTCGAGCGCGGCGCCAAGCTGACTGGCGCTCGCTTCACCGTCTCGTTCGGGGCGGGCGCCCTGCTCGAGCGTGCGCTGATCGGTCTCATGCTCGACCTGCACACGCGCGCCCATGGCTACACCGAAGTGCTGCCGCCGTTCATCGTCAATCGCGCCACCCTGATCGGTACCGGCCAGCTGCCCAAGTTCGAGCAAGACCTGTTCAAGCTAGAGGGTCACGACTACTACCTGATTCCCACCGCCGAGGTGCCCCTGACCAGCATTCATCGCGACGAGATCCTGGACGAGGAGCGGCTGCCGTTGCGCTACACCGCCTACACTCCCTGCTTCCGCAGCGAAGCGGGCTCCTACGGCAAGGACGTCCGCGGACTCATCCGTCAGCACCAGTTCAACAAGGTGGAGCTGGTGCAGCTCACCACGCCCGAGACCAGCTACGAGGCGCTCGAGCAGCTGACCGCCCACGCCGAGAAGGTCCTGCAACTGCTCGGCCTCCCTTACCGGGTGGTCTGCCTGTCCACGGGAGACACCGGCTTCTCGTCTGCCAAGACCTACGACCTGGAGGTCTGGCTGCCGGGCCAGGGCGGCTATCGCGAGATCTCCTCCTGCAGCAACTGCGAGGACTTCCAGGCCCGCCGCGCCAATCTTCGCTACCGTCCCGCCGCCGGTGGCCGCGCCCGTTTCCTCCACACCCTGAACGGCTCGGGTCTGGCCCTGGGCCGCACCGTGATCGCCATCCTGGAGAATTGCCAGCAGGAGGATGGTACGGTCCTCCTCCCCGCCGCCCTGCATCCCTACACCGGCGGCCTCACCCGCATCGCACCGCAACGGAGGGGTGGCTGAGTGGTCTAAAGCAGCGGTCTTGAAAACCGCCGGCCGTTCACGCGGCCCGTGGGTTCGAATCCCACCCCCTCCGCCATTAGAATCAGAATGGCAGATGCGATCTCCTTCGGTCCGGTTGCCACGCAACTTGTGCCACAATTGGGCCACATGGGCATATTTCCAGAAGAGACCGGGCATAATCTTCGCGGCCGATGATCCCACGACACACCCGCGGTACGGGAAGCCCTGTCGGCACTCCTTGAACAGCGTAAAGGGCGAGTCTAGCTCCTTGCAGGCCCACCACCATCAGGCGCTCCGAGATACTGCGCAGTTCACGCCGCGGGAGGTGGGGACGTGACCTACGACCGCTCTCAGAACTCAGACCGGCCTGCAGATCGACAGGCGCCTGCTCAAGCTCCATGCCTGAGGCCAGGCGACGCTGTTTCGTTGGCTGCAGCGAGGCAGCCAAGCGGCGCCGCTTTAGTCAACTCGGCCGCCGCCCGATCGACCAGCAGGCGCGACGGGACACCTGCCTACCTCGACTTCCACCAACCCCAGATGCCGGGCTTACGCCGAGGCGCTGATCCGCTGGGGCTCGCGGCTTGAACGCTCGAATGGCGTTGGGCACGCGCGACCTTTGGCGCGCCCGATTGGAGTCGCAACTCTTCCAGGATTTCCGGATGACGTTTCGCCAAGTGCTCTAACAGCTCTTCCGGAGAAGCATCCGGCAAAGCGGCGTTGCACAGCTTGCACGTCACCTTGGTCTTGAGCGATTCCGGATGTACCGTTCTCACATGAGCCTCGGCCTCTTCGCGTTGGCTCTCGAGGAACATCTTTCCACAGAGCGAGCAGCGCAGGATCGTTCCGCCACCGCCGCCGCCGCTACCTCCACCACTATAGCGAGGCGTCGCCACCATGGCCATGACGATCTTCCTCCTATGCTAGAAAGTCAGTTGGAATCCGGCGGCGGCGACTCCCAGTATCCACAACCCAAACCAGATGATCGCTACGGTCGTGATCTCATTCGCATTCTCTCGCTGCAGGGACACGAGCTCGATCTTGTCGGGTGGGATCTGCCGGTTCTTTGGCACTGCCAGATACAATGCGCAAACAGCTGACAGTAGAAGCAGCGCGGCGCTCACCACAAGCATATAAGAGGCATTGTGGACTGGTGCCGCTTTATGCGGCAATAGCTGGCGCAAGCCTGCCAGCAGGCCGAGAGACGCCGAGCTCACGCCGAACAGGAAGCGCCCCAATTCATCGCGTTTGTCCATGGAGACTTGTTGTTTGTACCACTCGCGATACGCATTCGCAACATCTTCTTCCAGACGTAAACGTACGGTGAACGGCACGGAATGAAGGATTGTCGTGTCTCCAAGGGCGTGCTGGATCTGAGGGCTATCAGTCTGATCCGATCTAGCCGTCTCGATTGGTTGAAGAGGCTCGGACATGAGTGCTCCAGGTCGATACTGCACGGCGGCCGACTTGGGTGATGAACGCCATTATATTCAGGCATGAAGCGTACAGTTCTGCACCAGTCAGCGGTTCACGGCTTGGTCCCCCCGGAAAAGAACCTACGCAGCCGCGAAACTAGCCCGGCGGTCCCATCCGGTGAAGTGGGCGCGCCACTCGCGGGAGTCGAGTGTTTTGATTTTGCGAGATATTTCCAGAAGTCCTGGATGAGATTGACCACCGAGTCTTCCGCCATAATCCGTCCGATGGAGAGCAGCACATCCTCGGAGAAACTGGACTTCTGTGCCAGGAGTTTAAAAATCGTGCAGGCCCGTTCCTGGAGGACTGCTTTCGACCTGGTTTGTCCAGACGCCCCTTGCGATTCTTTTTCCTTTTCCTCGTCCTCTCCCCCGCCCCCGTCGAGCCCCATCGCGTCTTTGTAGAGTGTGCTCAGGTCGATGGCGCCACGAACTCCGACTGCCCTAAAGAAAACGATGTCGCTTCCCGAATAGGTGATCAAGGTCGCCTGATCCACCCAGTCGATAATGCGTCGAATCGGGTACAGAGTCCGAGCGACGAGAGAAAATGGATTAGAAGTCGCCAAATGCTGTATGTCCCACACACCGATCTCGGCGAGCCGATCGCTAGTGCCGTCGTCAAGTCCGTCGACGAGGCAGAGTGGCAGCGCCTGGCATCCTGTGCCCCCTACCTTGAAGACCTCCTGGGCTTTCTTGCGGAGGGCTTCCATTGCCCACGACGGGAAGAGCCCAATGAAGAACAAGACGAATAAGGCCTGGTTAGGTGAAAGTCCGGAAAAAAGGTTGGTGTCGCCAGCAGCGAATCCCAATATAAGCGCGATTGCCGAGCGCAGCGAGCAGAGAGCTAGGAACTTACCAGTCAGCGCTGAGGAGTTGAGCCGTGCCATGACCAGGATCAAGGTAAACACGTAGGCGCCGTACCCAGAGTAGACAAGCCCCGCCAGCCCGCCGATCTTCGTACCCGAGTCGCCCGAGTTGACCGCGGACCGATCCAAGGCTGTAGGCTCGCTGACGCCTTGGCTTCCCGCGGTGTTGGCGGGTGTACTCGAGCTCTGGGCACGCCTAGGTGCGTCCGTACCTGTGCTCGCCGCTGCCGTACGAGCGGGAGCGGCGGGCGCGCCAGCGTTCGGAGCAGACACGCGGGCCGCTAACCGTTCCGCCGGTGCCCCGGCTCTCAACCGTTCGACTCCCAAGTCGGTTGTCGCACCATTCCCGCCAAATGCAGCGACGACCTCGAACACGGCGCTGAGGCAGAGCGCACCGAGCAGCGTATAGCTGAAACTGGGCTTGTACTCCTCCAAGTTGGTCTCAGGCATGAAGGGGTTCGATTTGCTGCTCAGATTGAGCAGGGCCTTAATGGAATCTTTGGTGGTCTTGAACCCGAGCTTCACTGCGATCAAGTTGAACATCGCGATGAAGCCAGGGAGAACCGCAAGCAATGCGAAGGCATGACGGTAGAGGAGCTGGCTCCAGGCCAGCTGAGACAGCAGGGGAAAGGAGAAGCTCATCGGCTCACTTCCGGCTGCTCGGGGCCGCCGTCATGCTGCTCAATCGAAGCTCACCAGGGCGCAGTTCGGCCGCAGTTAGGCTCCTTGGAACGTGGCTTAAACTAAGTCATACTATCGAGTATTCACTTGTTTAGCAAGCGCATAGGCTTATGCGAAATGGTGCATGGTGACATCGAAGATGAGGACAGGGTAGACCAGTCGCCGGCCGGACGAACCCGGGGCGGGACCGCCGCGCTTCGATCCCGCCTACGCGGAGCGGATCGGCGAGGTCGAGATCCGGCCCCTGGGCCAGTACGAAGGAGCCCTTGCGAAGGTGCAGCCGTGAGCGCCGGCGCCGCAAGAGCTCCAGTAGTGATTGGGAGCCTGGCATCGTCGGCCCCGTGCCTCCTTCGGCGGCCACCGCGAAGTCGATAAGCCCCGGTAATCCTCGCCAGACGCCAGCTGTGCTCGGACTGCGACCGCGGGCAGCGCTGCTGCTCTGCTGTAGCCGAGCTGTGCGAGCCCCACGGCAGGCTCTGAGAGCAGCTGGTGTCGCGCTACGACGCGCCCGAGGCGGCGCGGGTCCTATCGCGCATCGTCCTTCGGCGAGCGGTGTTGACGCGCTCGCGGCTGCGGGTCGAAGGACGCCGACGATGAGATCGAGGTGGCCCTGCCGGCGGGGGGCTGCTGAGGGAGATGCTGTCCCTGGGTTTGTGCCAAATCTGGGCCACTGCCGTGGACTCCGGCGGGCACCCTCAGGCACCATGGGGCACCACAAGTAGCAGACACCGCAGAGGCTTCGGGTGCTCCGAGGTGCCAGAGGGAGTCCTGGAAGGCCGACTGGAAGGGGCTTGAAAACCGCCGACCGCGCAAGTGGCCCGTGGGTTCGAATCCCACCCCCTCCGCCAGTTTCGCCGCAGCCCGCTCTAGGATGGGGCGACGAACCCCGGCTCGCGCAGCAATGCGCGGTCGAAGGTCGCGACGGATTCGCACCCTGCTTCTCGGGCACTCTCTAGGATCAGGTAGTCGGCGAAGTCCCCACGCCCGGATTCGAAGGCATTCAGTGCTCGCGAAAGACGTTCGGCTCCGATGAAAGTAAGATGCCGAGCGCGCAGGAGCTGTCTGAGGACCCTGGCGATCTCTTCACGGCCAACCTGGTAACTGGTTCCGAGGACCCACGCGACCTCGCAGACTACGACCTCGGAGACGAAGCACGGGCTGTTGCCGGCGATGGCCCGCTGGAGCATTGCCTTGGCCTGACGGCTCTGCTCGGGATCGTCCTCGACAAGAAACCGGACCAGGACATTCGTGTCGAGCGCGATCACTTGCGGGCCGCGGACCGGCGGATCGCGTCATTCATGTCGCGCAGGCTGACGCCCTTGACGCGGGGTTTGATCGCGCCAAAGAGAGACATCAGCTCAACGGTCTCGGGGTGCATCTCCGCCACGCCGTCCTCGCGCACCAGGAAAGCAACGCGGTCTCCCGTCTCCAGGGACAGCGCCTTGCGCACCTCTTTCGGGATGGTGATCTGGCCCTTACTGGTGATGGTAGCCGCCGGCATCCTTACGTCACCTCATTCTCCTTACATGAGCGTAAGGCTTCGCAGGGCTGCCGTCAAGATACAAGGGAGGCGGCCGGCGGCTTCGAGACCGGGACGGGGGGACCGGGCGTTCACGGTCTGAACCTCTCGCGGTATATCCAAGTCGTCAAATCGGATATACTAGCGGCGTGGGGAAACGACTCGTGGACATCGACGATGACCTCCTCGAGCGGGCGCGCAGCGCCGCCGGGACCGGCACCATCAAGGACACCGTCCATGCCGGCCTCGAGCGGCTCGTCGACGACCAGCGGGTACGGCGCCACGTCGAGCGCCTGCGCGGCTCCGGCGCGCTCGACTTGGCGCGGATCGAGGAGGCCCGGCGACCGCGCACCGCGCGCTGAGCGATGCGTTACCTCGTCGACACCTCAGTGCTCGCTCGCGCCCACCAGGAGATGGTGGGCGAGCGCCTGGCTGCCCTGGCGCAGGCCGGCCAGCTGTGGACCTGCCGGCTGATCGACCTCGAGGTCGTCTACGCCTCCCGGACTCGCGACGTGGCTGAAGTCATCGAGGAGCGGCGGGCCCTGCCCGAGGCGCCGATCACCGCCGAGGTCATGCAGCGCGCGCTCCAGACTGCCGGCGCGATGGCCGCCGCGGGCCTCCACCGCGGCGCGAAGCCGGTCGACCTCGTCATCGCCGCCGCCGCCGAGGCCGCGGGTCTCACCGTGCTCCATTACGACGACGACTACGATCGCATCGCCCGCGTGACCCGCCAGCCGATGGAATGGGTGGCACGCGCCGGCAGCCTGGACCGCTGAAGCCCTCGCGGCCTGTAGGCTCCTCCGGCCGCTTCCCGGGTGGCGCGGCGCGGCGGTGAGCGCTCGGCTGCAACCCTCGAATCCCGAGGACGTATCGAGGTCCTATGAGACCGCGTCTTCGATGGCGGCGTGGCGCATGGATCGCGGCCATGCTGGGGCCGGCGGCCTTGGCCGTCTTGGCGATGGCGGCGACGACCGGGGTGGGAGCCGGCGTTTCCTACCCGGAGCTGTTCGGAGAGGGAGTGATCTCGACCCCGGACGACGAGCTGGGAATCACCTTCACGCCGGACGGGGACACCGCGTACTTCACCAAGCGGACGCCGACGACGAATACGCCGCCGCGCTTGGTGATCTGCGTGACGCACCGGGCCGCCGGCCGATGGAGCGAACCGCAGGTGGCGCCTTTCTCGGGCAGGTTCAACGATTTCAGCCCGACGATCTCGCCCGACGGAGCGCGGCTGTTCTTCGCGTCGGACCGGCCGGTGCGGGAACGGGCCGCGGCGGCCGGGGCGTCGCCGGCCGGGGCGGCGCCGGACGTCGACCTGTGGGTGATGGATCGCGCGGGGGCGGGGCCAGAGTGGAGCGAACCGCGCAACCTCGGGGCTCCCGTCAACGGCCCGGAGGCTGAACAGAACGCCAGCGTGGCCACCGACGGCACCTTGTACTTCAGCTCCAACCGGGCCGGAGGCAAGGGCAGCTTCGATCTCTATCGTTCACGCCTCGTCGACAACCACTACACGGAGCCCGAGAATCTGGGCGACCTCAACAGCGCCGCCTACGAAGGTCAACCCTGCATCGCTCCCGATCAGAGCTTCATCGTCTTCGCTTCCATCGGACGGGACGACGCCCTGCACGGCGAAGGCGTGCTTTATCCCCGCGGCGACCTGTACGTCAGCTTCCGCGATGCGTCCGGCGCGTGGAGCCCGCCGCGCAACCTCGGCGCGCCGATCAACAGCACGGCCGCGGAATCGAGTCCCAGCTTGTCGCCAGACGGCAAGTGGTTGTACTTCACCAGCGAGCGTAGCCCCTTCACGGTACCGATGCGGCGCCGCCTCTCGGCGCGCGAGTTCATGGCGCAGCTGCGCGCCACGCTCAGCGGATCGGGCAACATCTACCGCATCGCCGCCAGCGCGCTACGTCGGGAGGCCGGAGCATTGCCGTCGACGCCGGCAGCGGGTCCGGCGCCGCGGCAGCCGGAGGCCGCCGCCTTGACGCCCCCAGGTGCGACGGCACCGCCGCCGTATGCCGCAGCGACGCCGCTGATCGAGCCGCGCCTGTTCGGAGCAGGAGTCATCTCAACCTCCGCCGACGAGTTCGGCGGACAGTTCACCGGCGACGGCCGGACACTGTTCTTCAATCGTTCGGTTCCCCGCTCTCAGCTCTACACGATTTTCGTTTCAACCTGGAGCGCCGGCCGGTGGAGCTCCCCCGAGATCGCCCCATTCTCGGGAATCTGGCGCGACTTCGACCCGGTGATCTCTCCGGACGGCGCGCGGCTCTTTTTCATCTCCGATCGCCCAGACGGCGGGCGGCCCACCAGCGACTACGCGGTCTGGGCCCTCGATCGTACGCGGGACGGCTCCTGGGGGGAGCCGCGGCGCCTTCCTGAGCCGATCAATCCGACCCCCGGCGGTCCTCTCGCCGGCAGCGCGCACTTCATCTCGGCCACCCGCGACGGGACGCTCTACTTCACGTCGACGCGGCAAGGCAACCTCGGTTTTGCCGACGTCTACCGCACCCGCTGGGAGAGCGGCCGCTACACCCCGGCCGAGAATCTCGGCCCGGCCATCAACGGTCCCGGCTGGCTGAACCTCGAGGCCATGGTCGCGCCCGACGAGAGCTTCCTGATCGTCAGCGCCTATGGGCACGCGGATACCTATGGCGACAGCGATCTCTACGTCAGTTATCGCCGAGACGGCGTCTGGCTCCCGCTACAGAATCTTGGCCCCAGAATCAACAGCGCGGCGCGCGACTACAGCCCCCGCTTGTCACCGGACGGACGATATCTCTTCTTCGCCAGCGAGCGCGGGCTGCCCACCGACCCGCGCTCGGCGCCGTTCAATTATCGCGAGCTCACCCGCGCCATCCGCGGGGTTCGTAATGGCCTCGGCGATCTGTACCAGGTCGATCTCGCGGCTGCCCTCCCACCCCCTGCCAAGCATCCGTAGGGGCAGACCAGCCGAGGAGCACCAACTCCTCATTGGAGGCTAAGATGGAGGCTTGGAGGAGCCTCTCATGGATCCCCACCGCCGTCACTCTCTGCTGCCTCGCCTCCTGCAATCCGTGTTCGCCGGCCTGCTGTTGCTGCCGAGCGGCGTCCTGGCCGATCCGGGCCGAGAGCTGTTCCGCTTCCCTCCTGCCGCAGGTTCGCCTGCCGCGCCCAACCAGGCCGTGACCTCGGAGGCCGACGTCGAGGTTGACCTCGGGGCGCTGCGGGCCGCGGATCCGCCGCGGCTGCGGCTGCTCGACGGACGGACCTACGATTCGGTGCCCACCGGCGTCGAGATGCGGGGACAGGAAGATTTCACCTGGCGTGGGCGCTTGGTCGCCGACGGCGCGACAGTCGGCACCGCCACGCTGACCGTCATGGGGCAACGATTGGCCGGCCTGGTCTTCGTGCCCCCTGCCGTCTATCGTGTGCTTCCCGCCCGCGGCGCCCTCGGCGCCCGCGGCGCCCGCGGCGGACAGCACCGCATGGAGAGGATGGCTCCGCTGCGCCCTGGCTGGTGTGCCGCCGGCCCGTCGCTCGAGTCCGAGTCCCAGACGCCACGGCCGTTGGCGGCGCCGCCAACGGCTTCCAGGGTGATCAACGACACCTCGATGCCGACGCGGTTCGACGTCTTGGTGCTCTACACGAGAGCGGCGCTGGCCGAGGCAGGCAGCGCCCCCGAGTTGCGCCTGGAGATCCAGAGTGGCATCGACGCCCTCAACACCAGCCTGATCAACAGCCAGATCGGCGCCCGAGCTGTGCTGGTGGACGTCGAGCCGTATGCCTTCCAGGAGGGAGGCCTGATCGGCGAGGAGCTGGCGCGGGTCATTCACGACCCGGAGGCTGCAAGGTTACGCCGCCGTTCGGGAGCCGACGTGGTGCAGCTGGTCGTCGCCACCGCCGGTCAAAATGCCGAAGGCGTCGCCGCTCAGATGGCCCGCGCCGACCTCGGGCCTGCCTTCGCGCCGCGGGCCTATTCGGCGGTCACCCGGGAGAGCTTGACCAGCCTGGTCCCGGCGCACGAGATCGGCCACAACCTGGGCTGCGATCACGATCCACCGGATGCCGACTATCCGCCTTCGCTGGCCTCCTGGCCCTACGCATATGGCCACTATGTCGACGGCCTCTTCAGCACCGTCATGTCTTACACCAACCCCTGCCAGAGCGGCTGCCCGCCGGTGCCCAATTTCTCGAACCCGGGGATCGAGGTCCAGGGGCAGCCGACCGGGATCGCCGGGCAGCGCGACAACCACCTGACCATCGAGAACGACAAGAACATCGTGGCCGCCTTCATGACCCCGCAAAGCTGCGCCCCCGGGCCCGGGATCCTTTGCCTTGGCCGCGGCCGTTTCAAGATCGAGGTCGCCTGGGAGAACCAGTTCAACCAGACCAGCGGCCCGGGGCGCGCCCTGCCGCGCACCGACGAGGCCGGCTTCTTCGCTTTTGGCGACCCTGCCAATGTCGAGCTGTTGGTCAAGATCCTCGACTTCGGCAGCGAGCTGAAGCTCTTCTACGGCGAGTTGACCGATCTCAAGTTCGCGCTGATCGTCACCGACACTCAGCAGGGCCTGGTGAAGTACTATCAGAACACCCCCGGCGACTGCGGCGGCATCGATCAGGCGGGCTTTCCGAAACACGCCGGTGACGCCGATGACGCGAATGCCTTAGCCGAGTCCGAGAGAGAGCAGAGCCCGCCTGCTCTTCGACAGCTGCCTGTCTACTCCCGGGATCTGGCGAGCTCAGCTGCCGGCGCCCGGAGCTGCGGCGCCAGCGCGGATGCGCTCTGCCTGATCCACGGACGCTTCACCGTCGCCGTGGATTGGAGCAATCCCGGCAACGGCCAGAACGGCCATGCGCACCCGGTGCCGCTCGCCTCGGACCTGACCGGCGGCTTCTACTTCACCGATCCTGGCAACCTCGAGGTGTTGGTCAAGCTCGTCCAGTTCCCCGATCGGATTGCCTTCTTCTACGGCACCCTTTCAGACCTGGATTACACCATCACAGTCAGCGATCGGTCGAGCGGCGCCACCAAGACCTACCACAACCCGGCCGGACGGTACTGCGGCGGTCTCGACAACAACGCATTCTAGCAAATGAGAAGCATCGCCGGCACCGCCTCGGGCAACCAGATCAGTGCCTCCGGCTCGTCCACGGACAACATCTACGATTCCGACCACCGGGCAGGTGACCTACGACAAAAGCGAGCGTGCAGCTCGCGCTTCAACGACAATAGACCACGTCCGTCCGTCGCCACCTTAACCTCCGTCTCTTCTTCTTTTTTGATCCAGGTTCGGTTCCGTCTTCGTGAGAAGTCAAAGAGGCCTAATTCCTCCTCGGAAGATTCAATCGGTCAAGGTCGCCCCCGGGGCATGAAACTGGCGCCGCTCCGCGGTCCCGCACTTGAAGGACTGGGAGCTAAGGGAGGAGATTGTTCCGAGAATCTCCTCGACTCCGCCGCCGGCCGTTCAGCCGGCACGTCGGTTCGATCCCGCGCCCTGCGCCAAGAAATCAAGGCTAGTGCGCCGTACAAAAGCGCCGAATTCCGGTGGGTATGACCCTACGCTACAGCTGGCCTCTCCGGCCGCTAGCAATCGGAGCGGTGATCGAGGAGGGGAAGCCTCCGGTGCAGAGGGTGGTCGCCTTGGGCGACTCTGCGATCATGCAGGGCGAACCGAGAGTGAGGCTCTGCGGAGACGATCAGCCGATAGTTCCGTCGTCTAGCACGCAGAAAGTGGTACGATTTTTCCCTGTCGGGTCGAGGCTTGGCTGCTTTTCGGCTTCGATGATACGCGGCGACGACGAATCCTGGCCGGGATCGACGCGAAAGGCATAGTCGACGCTTGACCGAAGCACCTCAATAAGGCGCGAACCAGAATTACCTCCAAAGACGAAAAAGGAGGTCATCGCTTCGGTTGATGTCAACTCAAGCAGTGTCGGCCAGAACAGCGGCTCGCGCCGGAGGCTTGGAAGAAACTCCTCTGCCGTCTCCGTCTCATCGAAAGCAATGCGCTCCACGGGAGCGCCCTCGCGTCGGCTTTGCTTGATATACTTCCAGATCTCGGAGACGACCTGATCGCCGGTGATGTTTTCGCCGGGAGAGTACCACCGCACTCTCCGACGCACGATGCGTTCCCAGGTCCGCATTAAGCCCGTGCGCTGGCGCAGTGATTGGAGGAAGTTGATCTCGGTGGTGCGGAAAGTGATCAGGAGGACGCTGCGCGGAGGACCAAGGTTCCCGCTCTTGTGAGCGGACCGCACCTCCTCGCGTTGCTTGTTGGGTAGCGTAAGTAGGTTCAGCAGCAGCAAAGTCTTACCACCACCTGGCGGTCCCCAGAGCAGCACCGAGGCTTTCTCGTTGATTCCGTAAAGCTTTAAGCTCTCGTGCCAACCTACGGGCAATGGGATAAACCGATGCTCGCTGAGAGTTGACTTGACGCGGCGTCGCAAGCTGCTGCGACGAGACACTAGTGAAGGATATATGACGATTCCCCTACCATCCGCCATGCGGAATGGGTGTCGTCCACTCTGATAGTCCTGGAGTCTGCATTTTGTGACTTCGATCCAGCGCGTATGGATGACCTCGTCGAAACTGAAGCGCAGCACTGTGTCCGTCAAATATGCCAACGTGGCAGCATTTGCGTCGCCTTCCTCTCCCAGTAAAAGGCCAAGGAAATTCGATGTTTCGAATGCGTCGATCAAGGAGTGGAGATTCAACCGCCTTCCGAATGCTTCGGCTTGGCCCTCAGCGGCGCGCAGGCTCAATGCGCTGACACTGTCAATAGCTACCGCGCGCTCCTCGAAGAACGGTGAGGTCGACTCGGAAATGGCCTGCAATGTCTCGACCAGCGGGAAGGGTTCAAACCCCGCAGGGTTGAACAGGACGAGGAGGCCCTTCAACGGATCACGTCGGTGAACCTTGCGCACGACCTCCGAAAGGTCCGCTCCTGCTTGCTCAACCTGGAATTTTTCAGGATCATAAAGTCTAAAAGTCACGAGGCGGTCGACGATAGAATCGTAACTCTCTTCGAACGAGAAGTAGATTGCAAGCCCCCCGAACCGAGCCACGTCCGCCATGAGCTGGAGCGCGAGAACCGTTTTGCCACTGCCCGGCGGTCCGATCATCGTCACGGTGGAGCCACAGTTGGTGCGGGACAAGAGGCCGCCCCTGAAGATATTGGTGAGGCCGGGGACGGTCGATATTCGTCCGAACACCCGTGCCTGGAAGTAGGTGTAAGCCATGGGACGCAACGGAGTCGCGCATTGACACTCGATCGGCAGCTCGGAGTCCTCTGCAACGGGGTCGGAGGAAGGCCAGTAGTAGCGGCTGCGTAATTGGCGACAGAACCGAATGAAGAGATAGATGCCAATAGCCTGTCGCAGGCGCCGCTGGTCGACCTCCTCCCATGTGGGAAGATCATCCGAGTCCTTTCCGCCCGGTAGCCGCTCAAGGAGACGCAGGATCTCGCTGACCAGCAGTCGCACTCCTAGGGTAGCAGGGCGCTGGGTATGAATCTCCTGCGAGGAGGGTACGGCTGAACCGTAGAAGAGGAGGTTTAAACGCTCGCAAATCCTGGTGATGGAGTACTTCGTCTCCTTGTCATATTCTAACCCGAAAGTCGAGCGCAGCCATAGCTGGAGGTAATGATCTACGGCGCGGCCTTCCTCACCAAGCACCTTTTCAAGGAACTGCTGGACGACCCCGATCGAGTCGAGCGGCTCTTCGTAATAGTGAATGGGAATCTCTTCAGCGGGCTCTCGCTTGAGACCCAACGGAACGGTGGCGATAGACCGCGCCGCCAAGACGGGGTAAAAGCGAGCGGCCTCCCATAGCTCCTCGATAACTGACGAAACCTGCGGTGCCGTCGCCAGGAGCTGATCCATCGCCGAGCGGATCACTCGCGGATCGATGTCCGGGTAAAGATCTGCGCGGCGGAACAGATCGGGCACGGGCGAGTGGCGTCCCCATCCCCAGCCTGAGCGCACTACACGGTCCCCGACATCGCTTATCAGCGGCAGGAGGCCGGGCCACTGCGGAGGCTCCACATCCTTAGCTGAGCTCAACGCCGATCGCCTGGCCCAATGGAACGCCTGCACGTTGATCTTTTCTGCCAATAAGAACACCTGCGAGAGCGCCGCGGAGAGCGCGGGCGTATTGCGCACATCGACCACGGGTTGGATTACCATCGCTTCAAACCTCGGACCGCAGTGCCAGCATTCCTGCCTACCGTAATGGCGACCGGCTCAGCTTTGAGGTCCAGCCGCTCGCCCGAGCGCAAAGCTGACCAAGCTCGGCCTTTGCCGTGCTCCAGCAATGAGTTCGCCCGGAGGGTTTCTCCCTCGTCCATCGTTCCGGGCAGGTCGGGACCGGCGATGGAAGCGCCGATAAGCCTGGCGAGATCCTTATACCCAAGCTGGAGCAGCCAGTCCTGCTCGTTCTGGTCTTGGTCGCGCCATCTAGCTAGCGGCTGCGAACTGCAGGCCAGCCTGTCATTGTAATAGAGACGCACCACTCGATAAGCCAAGGAGCGGTTGGAGGAGGCATCATAAGGCTGAGGTGGCGTCAGCAGCTCCGACTCGATGAGCTGGACAGGGTGCTGGCGTGATCCGAGTGGAAAAGGAGTGACGACGAACGTTATGAGCGGCCACTCCTCCTTTCTTCGGTCGCGCCAAAGATGGGTCGCGACCACCTTCCGGAGTCCAGCGGCTGAGCTGCCATTCGGCCGCAAGCAGAGGACCAGTTCGTCAGCTAGTAAGGCGGTGCAGGCATATGACACGGGTCCGAGGCCGGCGGGAGCATCAATCAGGGCACGAGCGAATCGAGAGTGCACAGCTGCCCGAAAATCCGCCAAGAAGCTGCGCTGAGGGAGCCGGGGCCGGCCGTCTGAGGGGTCGCGAGCCGCCGCAACCTCACGCTCGAGCTGTGAGGTAGCCCAGCCGGCCCCGCGTGTCGCCGCGGTGGCACCCGTACTGGGCAGTAGAAGGAGGTTAGGATAGTCATCGAGCTGGACAACAAAGCGTCTGTCCCTGAGAGCTTCGGTGAGCCAGCCGGATCTGTCCTTCTCCTCACGAGAGAAGTACCCATCGAGCAGCCCTTCGAAGCCTGCGGTGCCTTCTGGAACTGGGAAATACTCGTTCAGGCCGGGAGCCTCGAGATCCATGTCGATCAAGAGGGCTGGCTCGTCTTCACTCCTCTTCGCCAGTTCGCGCCCGCAGTTGGCTACCGCGAGCGAGCGGCCAAGTCCGCCTCGATAAGAGTAGAAAGTCGCGATCTGCCTTTTGTCACGGCTGAACCCGTGCGCCGGCATCGCGACCTTCTCCGGCTTCAAGATCTGCGTTTCGATGTTGGCCGGAAGGTGGAAGAGCGGAGGAAGATCAGCACCGATTTCGAGTTCCTGGCAGACCTTTCGGCCCGCGTCCGAAAGGCTGTAGAAGGCCGCCGATGGGTTTCCCCGGGCACTTGCATGCGCGCGCAGCAGCAGACCTTCATGATGCAAATCGACCAAGATCTGGCCGACACGAACCTTTCCTATGCTCGCCGATGGGTTCTCGCCCCCGATTCTCTGAATAAGTTCGTAGACCTCACCGCGGCGGAGGTACTGCTCCCCGTGCTCGAGAAGAACCCGCAGCACCTCGCGTTCGGACGCTGACCGCCGGCGGTCGGAGAGCCGTGCCTTGACCTGGGAAGGACGGACTGACCGGCCGGCGAGTGCTAGTTCCAGCAGCAGGTGGTGAACATGCCTAGCAGCCTCCGCCCGGTAATCCGCGAGCGGGGAGAAAAAGGCGCCGACGAAGGCCCGGGCGCCGCCTAGGTGGCTCAAGAAAGTGCCTGGCGCGCCAAGATCTCCTCTCGCCACCCGGCGCCAGGTCGCAGCCAGCATCTGACTGCAATAGACCTGATAGAGAAGCGGCTCCTCCTGCTCGGGGATGCCCTCGCGCAAGCGATGAAGCTCTCGAAGGAGCTGCGCGCAGAGTACCTCGGGGTCTCCTGAGGGGCGCTTTTCCTGAGTAAACTCCATGAGGGAGTCTCCTAGTGTGCCGGGATGAGCCGGCGAGCTGCAGTGAATGCAAGAGTCATACTGTGAAGGCGTTGCGACGCACACCGATCCTGAGTCGTTCGGAGCTACCCGCGGGGATGGTGATGAAGAGCTGACAGGAGCACGTGCGGGCCAGGAATTCAGCCGCGGAGCACCATTCCTTGGGCGTTCCGACACAGCATGGAGAAGCTGAAGGCTCCATCTGGCAACGCGATATCGCGGGAGGCGCGGGGACCCTGAGCGGTCCGAGACCCTTTGCAAGCACGGAAGCACCTCCCACGAGTACCGGGAGATCCCGTGTCCTCACGCTGCAGGTTTGTGGCGGCGCTGGGGCAGGAGCCGGTTGCGGGGAACCCGCT